>JALYZF010000132.1 GCA_030948995.1 Acidobacteriota bacterium | reverse complement strand
GAAAAAGTCTCGCCGCGCAAATCTTCGCCGTCAAATTCAAGTAAATCATACGTCTGTAAAATGACCGGAACTTCCGACAAGAGTTTTGCCGACAAATTTTTGCGACCGATGCGCTTTTGCAGTTCGTTAAAAGGCATTACAGAATCTTTCGACCAAGGCAAAATCTCGCCGTCCAAAACCGTTCCGTCCGGCAGAAACGCGGCGGCTTTGGCGATTTCGGGAAAACGTTCGGTTATCAAATCTTCACCGCGCGACCAGACGAAAACTTTTTCTTCGCGCTTTATAACTTGCGCTCGAATTCCGTCCCATTTCCATTCGGCTTGCCAATCTTTTATATCGCCCAATTTTTCGAGCGGAAAATCAATTTGATGCGCCAGATAAAACGGAAACGGGCGCGCAATCGGTTTTTCGTCGGCGTTTATTTCTCGGCTGATAATTCGTTCGTAAAATTCAGCCGTCGGCTCCCAATTTCCCATCAATCGGTGCGCGATAATATCGGTTGGCAACTCGCTCAACTGCGACAACGCGCGCGTAACTAAAAGCTGCGAGACGCCGACGCGAAAGCTGCCGGAAATCAATTTGTTGTAAACTAGACGCTGCGAATAATCCATGCGCTGCCAAGTCGAAACTACTTCTTCGTATTGCGTCGATTCCTCGGATTCGCGCAGCGGGAGCAATCTTTTTTCCACTAAAATATGCAGCGGCGTTTCATCAATCGTCGCGTTGTTCGGCAAAAGCAGCGCAATAGTTTCCGCCCCGTCGCCCACCGTATCGCGCGATTCGTCAAACAGCCACTCGGGAATTTCCGCAAGTTCCAAAGCCCACTGGCGCAGTTTTTTCGACGGCACAATCTGGCGCGGCTTTCTGCCCGACAGAAAATACAAAGCCCAAGCCGCGTCGCGCGCATCCGCTCGCTCGAAATAAAATTTTAACGCTTCGACCTTTTCGTTGGTTTTATTCGTCTGTTCGAGTTCCGTGTAAAGTTCGGTAAAAAGTTTCATCAGGTTAATCGGATTATGTTTTTTAAGTTATTAAATCGAAAAACATTTCTATTCTTTCTCAATCGCATTTTCAATAAATTCATCTTTTAAAACATCTTCCAACTCGTCGTCGCCAAAATGATTTGTCTGCAAAGGTTTGGCATTGACGCCTGTTTCTTTGAGCCATCGCACAAGTTCTGGAATAAAACCGTGTGTTACAAAAACGGTTTCCGCGCACGTTTCACGAATTGCAATTTGAAGTTCAGTCCAATCAGCGTGGTCTGACAAAACGAAGCCTCTGTCAACCGCTTTTTGCTTGCGCGCGCCGCGCACAATCATCCAGCCGGAAGCAAATCCGGTCGAATGATTGCCAAATCTTTTCAGCCACGGCGAGCCGGCAGATGAAGGCGTTGCGACAATCAGCGACCCGACAAAATCTTTTCGATTTTCTACAGCGCCAACGTATTTTGTCTCCGGTAATCGTACTCCGCTTTTTCGGTAAGCATTATTTAATCTTTCAACCGCTCCGTGCGTGTAGATTCGTCCGATGCTTGGGTCAATTCCGTTTAAGATGCGCTGCGATTTGCCGAGCGCGTAAGCGAATAAAACCGACGCTTTGTCTTTTTCCTGATTGCGTCGCCACCACTGGTTGATTTGCGCGAAAATCTGCTCGGTCGGCGTCCAGCGATAAATCGGCAAGCCAAAAGTCGCTTCCGTTATAAATTTATGACAGCGAATATGCTCAAACGGCGCGCACGTCGCGTCCGGCGTCAATTTATAATCGCCTGAGACGACCCAAACTTCGCCCTTATATTCAACGCGCACCTGCGCCGAACCGAGAACGTGACCAGCCGGGTGAAATGAAACTTTTACGCCATTGATTGTTTGAACTTCGCCGTATCTGCTGGTCGAAATTTTCGCTTCGTCGCCAAGACGGACGCGCGAAAGATGCTCGCCTTCTTTCGGCACTAGGTAATCTTGATTTCCGCGATATGTGTGGTCTGAATGCGCGTGAGTCAAAATCGCCTTTTTTACGGGCATCCACGGGTCAATATAAAAATTCCCTGTTTCGCAAAACAATCCTTTTTTCGTCAACTCAATCAAAGGTTTTTCTTTCTTCATTGAATTAATTTTAACTTAAAATTTAAACGCGCGAAAATTTTGCCGATTAATTATTTATCCAAAGTTTTTCTTTTACTTTTATGCTCAAAGGTTTATGATATTAAATTGAAAGCGCTTGACTTTTCTGCTTTCATTTTTTGCTTCCAAAATTTCAATCCTTCCCCGTCGAGGTTTCCCTTCAATGAATTTTTTTCTAACTTCTTTTGAAATGATTACCGGAATGCCGGAAATTATTGGGTATATTTTTGTTTTTGTTCTCGGCGCGATGGTCGGAAGTTTTCTGAACGTGGTTATTCATCGCGTCCCGAATGAAGAATCAATTATATTTCCGAATTCAGCCTGCCCGAAATGTAAAAAATCAATCAAGCCTTACGACAACATACCGATTTTTAGCTGGCTGATTCTGGGCGGAAAATGCCGCAATTGTAAAGAAAAAATTTCGCCGCGTTATCCCGCCGTCGAGTTGTTGACGGCTTTTGTTTTCCTTCTCGTCTGCTGGCAAATCGGGTTTACGGCTTTTCTGCCCGTTTGTTTAATTTTTGTCGCTTCGGTCGTAGCTTTAATTTTTATCGACGCCGAACATATGATTTTGCCGGATGTCATCACATATCCGCTGCTTGTTTTCGCACTGTTGATTCGTCTAAGTTTTCCATTATTTTCCGGCGCGGCTTTTTTCCATGATATAAAATTGTTTCCGTTAAATCGTTTGGAAGATTATCCGCTTTGGCTTGTTTCGCTCGTCGGTGCAATTTTGGGCGGACTCGTCGGCGGCGGCTTTTTGTGGCTGGTCGGCGCAATCTGGAAACGCCTGCGCGGAGTTGACGCGATGGGTTTGGGCGATGTGAAAATGATGTTTGGCGTCGGCGCGCTGCTCGGCTGGCGGCTTACTCTGCTTTCAATTTTTCTCGGCGCATTTTCCGGTGCTGTAATCGGGGTTTTTGTTATTTTGAAGGACAAAAATAAAGATTTGCAAACTCAAATTCCCTTCGGAATCTTTCTGGGCATCGGCTCGATTCTGTCTCTTCTCTTCGGCGAGCAGATGATTCGCTGGTATTTTGACAATTTCGTTCCGAAGTAAAAATTAACTGGCTTTAACGGCATTTTCCATACAAACCGCCGAACAATAAAACGCTTTCGAGCGAAGATTCAGCGCCTTTGTCTGCGAAATCCAAGTTCCGCATTTAGCGCATCTGACAAGTGGAACATCCTTTGAATTTCCCTTCTCTTCAATTTGCTTTTCGCCGCTCTTGCTCAGTTGCCGCATTTTCCGAAACATTCGCCAAAGATAAATCGCCGTTTGAATCTGGCGACGATAGCGCGTAGCGAAAAAAACTCCGGCAACTCCAATCAGTAATAATAGAATCAACCATTTCATTGTTTTTGCAAATTGCTTTCACCTTGAGCAGATGGCGTGCCGAGTGTCGTAAAAATTTGATTGTTAGGATTTATTTCCTTGAGGCGAGCGATGTATTTTTCTGCTTCGTCGCGTTTATTCACGCTGATTAACGCTTGAATTAAAACCTGCAAAGTTTTTTCGTGCTTCGGATTCGCCAGCAGAGATTCTTGAAAATCGGCAATTGCCGCATCAGTTTCCGGCGGATTCGACAGAAAATACGTCAAGCCCAAATCCGTCTGCACATCGGCGTCTTTCGGTTTTTGTTCAAGCGCTTTTTGATAAAATGCGCGCGATTTTTTTAAGTGTTCGTTATCTTTTTTGAAATATCCGATGTCAAAGTTTACGTTGCCGAGCGCGACGACCGTTTCATAATCATTCGGATTAGCGTCGTAAACGCGCGTCAAAAGCCGCAAAACTTCTTGCAAAAGCTCCGCATTCTGTTTCATCGAGGCGTAGTTATACAAAGCCATTCCGAGATTTTTTTGAAACGCGAGATTGTTTGGATTCCGATCGGCATCTGTAATTTTCGCGCGGATTTCATCGTCAGTTAGCGAAAGTTCGTCGTCCGTTTGATTCGTTGCTGTTTGGTTTTTTTTGAGATTTTCATTTTCGGCGCGCAAAGCGGACATATCTTTCCGGTTAAGAGAATTTGCCGTAAAAAATCCGCCGATAAAACTTAGGATGACAGCAACGATTGAAAGCCAAAATATTTTTTTATTCATTCAGCAAAATATTATCAAAACGGCATTTAAAAAGCGACGAGCGTCGTTTCCGGCAGAAAACGACGCTCAAACTTTCGACTTTCTAAATTTAATTTTTATTCCGTGCCGTTTTTATCGCCGGCAACATACGGCAAATCTTCGGTTCGGCGGCGCGGCGCAGGGTCGGTCGCGCGGCGGCGCGGAAGTGCAGTTGTAGTCCGGCGGTCGATGCTTCCGGCGGGTAAGGCTTTTCCGTGAACTGCTTCCACCAAAATTCGCGTAATTTCCTGCGAGAGTGTTCGGTGTTCAGACGCGGCGCGGCGGCGCAGAGATTCCTTTAATTCGTTTGGAACATAAGCTCCGATGAAAACCCCTTTTCGGTTTGTCATATAAAATTGGTAGCTCCTTATTTAGTTAAAAATTTTATAAAAATGCCAAACAAAACGAAACCAATCGTTAAGCCGAATTTTGTTCTTTGAAAATCTCAAAGCGGCAATCATTCATCTAGGCGATTCGTTACCGAACCGCTCGAGCGACCTACCCGAAAACATTTGTCTGCCGGAAGCAGACAACTGAGCGGGCAACTCAAAAATGTTTTCCTATTTGGTCTTGCACCGCGAGGAGTTTGCCTAGCCGCGCTTGTCGCCAAACGCGCTGGTGCGCTCTTACCTTTGGGCAAACTAGAGTTCACGACTGTTTGCCCCGCACCGTTTCACTCATCACCTTGCGACGAAAAAACGCTTTCGCGTTCGTGAATTCCCTACTCGCATGGCTGACTTATTCTCTGTTGCACTTGTCGTCATTTGAAGCGTCTTCAAATGCCCGGACGTTATCCGGCTCGTTGCCCTATGGTGTTCGGACTTTCCTCTTTTTGTAAAAAAGCGATTGCCTGATTTGCTCCGTTTGCTTAGCTTTCATATCTTAGCAAAAAACTTTGAACAATTACAATCCGCTTTTTGCAAGTTTTAAATTGTTGGCTGATATTTTCGGCGGGCTTTTGTAATTAAAGCCAAAATTAATTTTTTGTGATTTCAATCGTATCGCCCGCCTGCAAAGTCGGATCGGGCTGTTTGCCGTCTTTTATAGCATTTAAATCAAACGCAGTCGGCGACAGCAAACCTTGTTCATTCTTACGCCGGACGATGACTTTTTTCGCGTTTGATTTTCGCAAACCGCCCGAAGCCAAAATGGCTTGCGTTAAAGTAATACCCGAATGAAAATCTTTTTGTCCGGCGGAGACGATTTCGCCTCCGATATAATAAAATTGCGCCGACTGCTCGCTGGCGGCAACCGATTGCGACGCTTTAAATTCCAAAATATCGCCGGGGAAAATTAAAATGTCGTCGCTTTTTGCGTCATTCAGACTGACGGTTTCAGCATTTGAATTTAGATGCTTGATAAAAACCTGATTTGCTCTCGGCTCGACGACGGCTTCGGCTTTGACGACATAAAGCGGAATTGCTTCTCTTTGCAAAAATTTTTCACCGGCTTTGGCGACCAAACCTAAAACGGTAATCGAATGGCTGGCGTGTTCACGAATTTTCACGGAAATTTGCGGATTTTCATAAAGTTTTACTTTTTCCTTGAGCAAATCTTCAATCTCTTCCGTGGTCAAATCGACAACCGAAATCATTTCTCCGGCAAGCGGATAATCAATCGTCCCATCGTTCAGCACCGTAAAATAAGTTGATTCTTTTGCCGGAGCGTTCTGCAAACTAATAAACAAAACGTCGCCGACTCCGACTTTATAAATTTCACTCGGTGACGTGGCGGCAACACTTGCGCGTTTAGCAATCTCCAATGTTTTCGCCGCTATCGAAGGAGTTTCTATGTCAGTCTTTTGCTCCGAATTCGTTTTCTGTTCCGAAACTGTCTTTTCTTCTGAAGATGTCTTTTGTTCCGAAGCGTTTTCAGTAATTAAAGCCGTTTGAGCGTTTGGTTTTTCCGACGATTCGTTTTTTAATGCTGCGGGAACAATCGTCACTTCTTTAACTTTATTTTCCGGCGTTGCGGTTTTATTTTTCGTTTTCGGATTTTGCGAATATCCGAAATTGACGCGCTTCGGCGTTTCGGTCGGAGTTTGAGCCTTGCCGCCGGCGACAAAAATTATGCCCGAAAAAAGCAGACAGGTTAAGGATTTGTTAAGCAAAGTCATATTCATAACCACTAAAATTACAGCAAAATCTTTTGAAATTTGCTTCGCTCAAATAAAGTTTTCGTCCGTTTAGCTAAACGATAAAACACATTTAGCGGTTGAGCAAGTTTTTTCAAGGCAAATTTCCTCTGCTCTAATAAAAACTTAATAGTCTCGATTTTTGATTTTTTTGGTGTTTTTGAGGTGTTTTGGAAATTTCCCCGCTCTTGAGTTTAATTTTTTTGCGGGTAAAATATCTTCGGAAAAAAGATGCGACCATTTTTCTACGAAAGAGTTTCTCACCAAATCTTCAGCCTCGTCGGCAGTTCGGCATGTTTCAAGAAGTTTGACGATTTCCCGCGCTTCTTCAAAAGCAATGCCGGAAATAATTTTTCCGACGCGCGGAATCGAGTTGACATTCATACTTAAAACGGTCGCGCCAAGTCCGATTAAAATCGGCGCATAGAAAGGCGAGCCTGCCATTTCTCCGCATACCAGAACGGGAACGTCCGTTTTTTCCGCCGCCGCCAAAACCATTTTTATCGCCCGAATCACTGCCGGATGAAGCGTGCGAAACCATTCGGCGACCGATTGATTATCGCGGTCAACCGCAAGGAGATACTGCACCAAATCATTTGTGCCTAAACTTAAGAAATCCGCTTCGCGCGCAATTTCCTCTGCCGTCAAAACTGCCGACGGCACTTCAATCATCGCGCCGAGTTTCGGATTGCCGACCTCTACGCCGCGCTTTATTAAACGCTCGCGCTCTTGACGCAAAATTTTCTTTGTCAAAAGAATTTCGGAAACGTCTGAAATCATCGGCAGAACAATATCTATTTTGTTGTCTTTTGCGGCTTGCAGCAAGGAGCGCAATTGAATACGAAATTGTTTTGTATCAGATACTCCGAGCCGGATGCCGCGCAAGCCGAGCGCTGGATTTTGCTCTCTTTCGGAATTTTTTCCGCTAATCTGCTCGGCGCTTAAATCAAACGTTCTGATTCGCACGCCTTCGTCACCGACCATTCGGGCAATTTTTCGGTAAGCCGTGATTTGTTCCTGCTCGGACGGAAATCCTTTATATTGATTAAACAAAAATTCCGAGCGGTAAAGCCCGATTCCCTGCGCTCCGAAACGTTTCGCCTGCTGATAACCTTTCGGCAAATCAATATTGGCGCGAATAATTATTTCTCTTCCGTCGAGCGTTTTTAATTTGTCTTTAACCGGTTCGAACGTCTCGCTTTTATGATTTTGAAATTGTTTAGCGGCTATCTTATATTTTTGCAAAACATCTTCTGACGGAAATAAAATTATTTTCCCGTTAAAGCCGTCAATAATAATTTCGTCGCCGGTTTGAATTTGCCGCAGAATTTCGCCGATTCCGGTAACTGCCGGAAGACTTAACTCGCGCGCGAGTATAAAAGTATGCGAAGTCCAGCCGCCGCGCTCTGTGATAATTCCTTTCAAATTAGCTTCCGTCAGTTCGATTAAAGTTGAAGGCTTGACATCTTTAGCAACGATAATCGAATTTTCGTCAAGATGAACGTTGGATTTTCCGCCGCCGCCGAGCGCCGTTAAAAGACGGTCGGAAATATCTTCCAAGTCAATATAACGCTCGCGCAGATGTTCGTCCGAAAACGATTTGTAATTTGCGACAAACGAATCTATCACGGTTTTTACCGCCCATTCGGCGTTAATTTTTTGTTCTTTGATATGGTCTTCGATTTTTGACAACAATAATTCGTCTTCAAGGATTAAAAGATGCGCGTTAAAAATATTCGCTTTGTTTTTGGTTAGTTCGCCGGATTTTTGCCCGCCGATTTTTGTCAATTGGCGTTTTGCAAGACGGACGGCGGCGCGAAACCTCCGCAACTCGCCTTCGATTTGATTATTTTTTAATTCGAGACGGTAGAATTGTCGGCTGCGACCGTACAGGCAAACCGCTTTTCCGATTGCCGCTCCGCGCGAGACGGCGCGACCTGAGAGGATTATTTCGAGATTTTTTTTTCCTTGCTGCAAGACTCCGATTGTTCTTTCCAATACAACCATTTTCGTAATACTTCCGAAAAATCCGATATAGTAAAACTGTAACTATAAAAATCTCAGTTTCCGAAATCGATATTAAAACTACCGCTTAGGCAGAGGCGTCGTATTACATTTCGGGCAATTCATAAAACGACTTCCTTCGATTTCTCAAAAATAATGCGGCAGGCGTCTTCGGCAGTTTCCGCAAAATCGAGAAATGTAGTGTCGGCGTCGCTGACCACTAAATTAGCTTGCCAGCAATCAACTACCTGTTTCCAGCAATCGCCAAGCAGAACGAGCGGTCGCCTGACAATGACGCCGGTTTGCAGTTTGTTCCAAACGAGTGAGATTTCCGTAACCGTTCCCATTCCGCCGCGCAAAGCGATGAAACCAACCGAACGCTCAATCAAATTTTGCAGCCGTTCGTAAAAATGATTCGTCGCAACTTTGTCAGTCAGATAACGGTTCGGCTCGGATTTGAACTGGTTCATCACTATTCCGAATACCCGACCGCCCTTTTCGCGCGCGCCTAAGGATGCGGCTTCCATAACGCCCAGATAACCGCCCGTACAGATTGTAAAGCCGGCTTCGGCAAGCCGTCCGCCGACTTCCTTTGCCTGTTTGTATTCGGTAGAAGTACGGGTGCAACGCGAGCCGCCAAAAATTGTTACGATTTTATCTTGTGTTGTTTCAGTCACGTTTTTTTCAATTCAGATTTATAAAGAAAAACAATTGTTATTATAAACGTCTCTATTTTTTATACCAAACTAATCTGAAAATCTAACTCGGTTGATTGATATTTAAAAGGATTTAATCGGAAAGAATTCCCCGACAGCTTGCTTCGGGGTAGTCCGAATATAACAAATTTTCAATTTACTTATTAACCCGCGGCGACTTCTTCCGGCTCAAAATTTCCGGCTTCCTCGATAGCTTTATTAGTATTGGTGAAAAACAAAATTATGCTTCCGATGATAAAGAAAAAAATGAGGGCGAGAATTGCTTGCCTATAAGAGTTTGTAGTTTGTGCGACAAGCCCGAAAACAACCGGTCCAATCCACGAAGTTCCGCGCTCGGAAATTTCGTAAATGCCGAAAAAAGCCGATTCACGACCTTTCGGAATCATTTTCGAGAAAAGCGAGCGTGAAAGCGCCTGCGAGCCGCCCAGCACAAATCCGATTGCGCCGCTCATAAAATAGGCTTCCGTTACCGTTTCTAAAACCGCATAAGCGTAAATGACAACCATTGACCAGATAACGAGCGAAATAATAATTGCCGTTTTTGTGTTTGTAAAATTCGCAATTCTTTCAAAAGCCAGCGCGCCGAATATGCCGACTATTTGGGCAATAAGAAGCGCAATGAGCAGAAACGACGTATCCGTTTTTAACCCTTTGGCGACGAAAAGTTCCTGCGAAAGAAAAATCGAAGATTGGCTGATTACCGTTTGAATTCCGTCGTTGTAAAGCAGATACGCCGCCAGAAAAGTCAAGGTATATTTTAATTGAAAAAGTTCCCGAAACGTTCCGCCCAACTCGGAAAATCCGGCGTGTAGAAAGTTTTTGCCTTTCGGAATGTTTCTTTGCGCCGCTCTTTGTTTGAGATAATAAAAAGTAATCAGCGCAAATCCGCCCCACCACAAGCCAGCCGTTAAAAGACAAATTCTGACTGCAAGATTTACTGAAATACCGATTGCTTCGACATTATTTAAAAGTATTAAATTAGCGACAAGCACTAAACTGCCGCTGATATACCCCGCTCCGAAACCCCAGCTCGAAATTTTATCGCGCGATTTTTCGTCGGTTATATCAGGCAAAAAAGAATTGTAAAAAACAATCGAAGCTCCGGCTGATAAATTGGCGACAATAAAAAAAACGCAGCCTAAAAGAAAAAGATTTCCGTCAATAAAAAACAGCAGGCAGCAGGCAACGACGCCCAAATAACAAAAGAAAGCCATAAAGGTTTTCTTCAAATTCGTATAATCGGCAATTGCGCCCATCAGCGGCAAAAAGAAAATCTGTAAAAAAACCGAAAGCCCGACCGAGTATGGAAATAGGGATTTTGCCGTAACCGTTCCTAAAAACCCCAAACTTAAAACAACGCCGTTTTCACCGACCGCGCTCTGTGCCAGCGCGGTAATATATTCGCCGACCAGCGCGCTGACGACGGTTGTAAAAAAAACAGAGTTTGCCCAATCGTAAGTTATCCAGCCGAAAATTTCATGGCGATTATTTTTTTCTAGCAGATTCGTGTTTTCCATTTAATTTTTTTCGGACTAAATCTGCGGGCTAATGATTCCCTGCCAAAGCAGAATTAAAATCGCCGAGCCTAAAATTATGCGATAAACAATAAAAATCGCTGTCGAATTTCGCTTCAAGAAGGCGAGAAGAAACCAAATCGAAAGATAACCGACGATAGCGGCAACGACTGTGCCGACGATAAGCGGCGTAAAACTTTCCGGCGGAATTCCGCCTTCGAGCGCTTTTTTAAGTTCCAGTAAACCGCTTGCCGTAACTGCTGGAATCGAAAGGAGAAATGAAAATCTGGCGGCAGATTCGCGTTTTTCGCCGATAAAAAGTCCGCCCATAATGGTCGAACCGGAACGACTCGCGCCCGGAATCAATGCCAAAACCTGCGCGAAACCGACGACAATCGCATCGAAAATTCCGAAATCTCTTAACTCTCTACGTTTTGAGCCGACTATTTCGGCAAGCGCGAGCAGCAAGGCAATCGAAATCATCATAATCCCGATAACCCATAGATTTTTCGTCTCAGGTCCTTCAATTATTTTTTTGAAAATCAAACCGAGCGCCCCGATTGGAATCGAGCCGATAATTATCATCCAGCCGAGCCACGCTTCTTCGGATAACCACATCGGGCGAACGCCGTGCGTGCCGGAAAAATTGCGGCGTTGTCTGGTGATAATAGCCCAATGGTCGCGTATAAATGCCACCGAAATTCCGAAAATATCCGCCGCAAAATAAACGAAAACGGCAAGGAGCGTTCCTAACTGTAAAACGGCAATCGTGGCAGTCAGTTGCTCCGGCTGCCCTTCATAGAGATGAGTTAGACGGCTGGCAAAAACCAGATGTGCAGTCGAGCTAATCGGAATAAATTCACTTAAACCCTGAACAATCCCAAGGATAATTGCTTGTAAAAGATTCATTATTAACAGTTCGTCGGCTAGAGATTGATAACGGAAAAATCAAAGGTTTTCACGCTCGAATTTTGTATCAACAACTAATCTGTCTATTTTGGATCGAATTTAGGAATAACAACTTTGTGGATTTTACAGACTTTGACGAAAAAAGGCTATTCAAGCTATTCACGAAAAGCCGCGCGATTGGCGATTTTATCATACAGCCAAGCCGGAAAAAACTTTCCAGCGCGCACTAAAGTTGCAAGCTGCCAAGGAAAAGCGGCGAATTTCTTCCGTTTTTCAATGGCGCTTAAAAAATGCGGAATCGCGTCTTCGAGTTCCATCAAATACGGCATACTCGCTTCTCTGCCGGATGTTAAAGGCGTTTTAATAAATCCCGGTTGAATTATCGTAACGTCCACGCCTTTGCGCTGAACGTCCAAGCGAACGCTTTCAAAAAACGCCGTCATTCCGGCTTTCGACGCGCAGTAAGCAGCTGATTGCGGCAGCCCGCGAAAACCCGCGAGACTTGAAATAGCTACAAGTTGACCGCTTTTTCGTTCAAGCATCTGCGGCAAAACCGCCGCTACGGAATTTACCGCGCCGATTAAATTCGTATTTATAACTTTTGTAACTGCGTCGGCTTCGAGGTTTCTGGTTTCTCGATTGTTGCCGCCGATTCCGGCGTTGGCAATCAAAACGTCGATTTTGCCGAATTCATTTCTCAAACTGCGCGCCGCTTCTGCAACTGTTTTAGCATCGGTTACATCGACTGCGAAACTTCTTGCCGTCCCGCCGCTCTTTTTAATTTTATCTGAAATATTTTCGAGAAATTCTTCGCGCCGCGCTAATAATCCGACAATCGAACCGCGCTTTGCAATCTCTAACGCCAATGCTTCGCCGATACCACTCGACGCGCCGGTTAGAAATACGATTTTACCTTTCCAATACATAGATTCGAGATTTTAGCGCCAGAATTATCAACATAATTCTGCGATATATTCGCCCAAAACTTTCAACGCTGTCGCCAAATCTTCCTGTTTTATCAAAACGTGGTCGCGTGAAAACGAGGAAATTGCGCCGATTGAAATTTCCGCTTTGGCTAAAATCCGTGAAATCTCGGCGAAATAACCGATTGTGTTCCAACCAAGTTCAATATCAAACGACACAAGCCGGAAATTTCCCTCCGTCTTTGCGTCTCGAATTGAATGCCTGATTGTTTGGTAATCAACCTCGTCGAGCATCAGCGTAACTTCCCATTTGTCCGACAAAATCATAAACGGCGCGCTCATACGCGGCGACAGTTCTGGATTTTCGAGAAGTTTCAGCCAATCCGCGCGGCGTAGTGAAACGAGGAAAAACATTTCGGGCGCAACTTCTACTTTCGTTTGTCGAAGCAATTCTTCAACCTTAGCCGAATTTTCTTCTTTCATTTAACTTTTATTTGCCGCTGCTGCTTCTTCAAATCTCAATTCATAAAAAGACGAATCCTTTTTATAATCGGCGCGAGGAAGCGAAAAATAAGCGGCGGCAGTGCTGTAAAATTCGGCGTCATCGCCGCGCGACATACCGAGTTTTTGCAAAACTTTGTGAGACGATAAATTTTTGGGATGCGTTACCGCGACAATTTGCGGCAGTTTTAAACTCTCGAAGGCAAATCGCAAAACAGCTTTTGCCGCTTCGGTCGCCAAACCTCGTTGCCAGTATTCTTTAAAAAGTCCGTAATATATTTCGACATCGGTCGTGTCTTCCAAATACTGCATACCGCAATAGCCAATTAATTTTCCCGTGTTTTTTTCAAAAACGCCGAGTTGCCCGAAGCCTTGCGTTCGCCAGCGTTCGGTGCGGCGCGGCAAACTCGCCAGAACATCTTCTCTTTTGACCGAAAATTCGGCGGAGAAAAAATGTGTTACGTCTGGGTCGGTACATAAAAGGTAAACGGTTTCTAAATCCTGCGTTCGGTAAGTTCGCAGGAAAAGTCGCTCGGTTTCAATGATAGGCAATAACATTGGTTGGGGCGTTAAACTTCAACGATAGTTGGAATAATGACGGGCTTTGTGCCGGTTTCCTTTTGGATAAATCTTTTAAGCTGAATACGCAGATTTTCTTTGGCAAAATTTTTATCGGTAAATTCTTCGCGTTTGAGTCCGCCGATATAATCTGCCATAGCTTCTCTGGCGCTTTGCAAAGTTCCGTTAAGCGGCTCAATTCCGGCAACGCCTTGGACGGAAATTTGCGGCTCGCCTTTCAATTTTTTTGTTTCCTTGTCAATTGTAACGACCAGCGAAATCATTCCGCCGTAAGCCAGTTTTTTGCGCTCGCGGACAATATCGTATTCGATTTCTTCTGAGTTTTCCTCGTCGATAAATGTTTTGTCGAGTTCGTTATGAGCGACAATTCTCGCGCTTCTTTCGTCGAGTTCGAGAACGTCGCCGTTTTCAATCAAAATAATATTTTCGTCCGTATAGCCTTCGACGTGATTTTTGATAAATTCCTTTTGCCGGAAGAGCATACGATATTCGCCGTGAATCGGGACAACAAACTTCGGGCGAACGGTTTCGGTCATAATGCGAATGTCTTCCTGGGAAGCATGACCGGAAACGTGAATCAAACGGCGTTTCTCTTCGATAATATTTGCGCCGCGTTTGTATATATTTCCAATCATCCGCGAGATTGTTTTTTCGTTTCCGGGAATGATTCTGGCTGAAAGAATAACAGTATCGCCTTTTTCAATTTCCATTCCCTTGTAACTTCCGCCCGCAATGTTAGACAAAACGGCACGCGATTCGCCCTGCGAGCCTGTTACAAGATAAACAATTTCGTCGTCGTCGAGACTGCGCGCTTCGCCTAAGCCGACAAGAGTATTGTGCGGAATTTTCAGCAATCCTTGTTCGGTGGCAAGCTCGACATTTTTCTGCATCGAGCGTCCCAAAACGCAAACTCTTCGGTCAAAAGCGCGTGCGACATCGAAAACGACTTGAAGGCGATGAAGCGATGATGAAAACGTTCCCACAATAATTCTGCCTTCGGCTTGCTCGAAAATTTCTTCAAATGCGGGAATGACCGCTTTTTCCGAAGGCGTTCTGCCGGGAATCGTTGAATTAGTAGAATCTGAAAGTAACGCTAAAACGCCTGCGTCGCCGTATTTTTTAAGCGTTTTTAAATCATACGGCTTGCCGATAACAGGCGAATCGTCAATTTTATAATCGCCTGTGTGAATAATTGTTCCGATCGGCGTCGTAATCGCCAGCGAAAAACAATCGACAAGCGAATGCGTCGCGTGAATAAATTCGATTTTGAAACTTCCGATTTCTACAACGTCGTTCGCCTTGACGCGATGAAGAAGAACTTCGTTAAGCAATCCTTGCTCGTCAAGTCGTTTTTCAGCCAGCGCCAATGTAAAACGCGAGCCGTAAACCGGCAGATTGAACTTTTTCAAAAAATACGGCAGCGCGCCAATGTGGTCTTCGTGTCCGTGCGTCAAAACGAGCGCCGTCAAATCGTCTCGAAAGCCTTCAAGAAAATCGAAATTCGGAATCGAAATATCAACTCCATACGGAGATTCTTCGGGGAATCCCATTCCGGCATCGACGACAATCATTTCATCGCCGAAGCGGATGCCCATACAATTCATTCCGAATTCGCCGATGCCGCCGAGCGGAATGATTTCTAATTTACTCACTAATTTTTAATTTCCCTTCAATGTAATTTATAATACGTTTTTATCAAATTTTTTATTATAACATACTGCTTCGGCTCGAATGAAAATCTCGCAAAACAGCGTTTTGATTTTCGCCGACGGTTTGCTAAATTCTTTTAACAATTTGGTTAAGGGAGTAGCCCGCAATGTGCGGGCTACTCTAAGTCGTCAGGACAATCTTTTTTTTTGGTCAAAACGGTTCGGCTCGGCAAAGCAAATATCAAGACCCTTCGCGGCAAAAATGTGTCGTGAAAGGTCTTTTCGCGGCGAATCCTCTAAGGAGTTTTCAAACCATGAGTCTTTTTCCATTAGCTGAATAATGGTGGTTTTACGGCGCGTTTCTCTTATTTGTTTTTGCAATGCAGGCGCTTGATTTAGGCATTTTTAATCGCAAAGACATCGTGCAGTTTCACTGGGTTATTTATCTTTTCGGCGGATTTTTAATCATTACCGGAATCAAAATGATATTTTCTCACTCGGCGGAAAAGAATTTTCTGATTCGCGCTTTCAAAAGATTTATACCCGTAACATCCGAAATCGAAGGCAGAAGTTTTTTCGTGCGCCGTCAAAACATTCTTCACGCAACGCCGCTTTTCATAGCTCTTTTGTTCTTGGAAGCGACCGACGTAATTTTCGCCGTTGACAGCGTTCCCGCAATCTTCTCAACTACAAGCGAGCCTTTGATTGTATTTACGTCGAATATTTTCGCCATTCTCGGCTTGCGTTCGATGTATCTTATGCTGGCGGGCGCAATCGATAAATTTCATCTTTTAAAATACGGCTTGTTAATCGTTTTAATTTTTGTCGGCTTGAAAATGGTCTGGCTCAACGATATATGGCGGACATTTCCCCATTACATATTCGCTCGGCTTTATTCTGGGAGCGATTGCCATTTCAGTAATTGGTTCATTAATTTTTCCGAAACAAAAACACAATTAAGGAACTTCGTGCAGGATTACCGCTTGAGATGACGTGGGCGGAAACCGCTACGCGCAACTTTAGTGTAAAAAGAGAAAGTGAAAAGAAAGTCGCTGTTTCGCCCTCACGTCCATTGATTTGTTAGCCCGCCCGTCATAGAAAAGAGGCTGTTTCTCACAACATAAACGCTCAATCTATAATACTCCACTCTAAGTATGGCTTCGAGATTGATTTAATTACGTCTTTGTCTGATTTTTCAAGTGTTACTCGTCCTTCAGTATCTCTCGCTGGTCTTCCGACTGCTTCAAACTCAACGTCAACTTTGATATACGGACATTTGCGATAGACATAAGTTTGCTGAAGTCCCGTAGATAAGCCGCCTTCGGTAGTAAAAACTTTAAGCAAATCGGCACGGGTTTTTCCGACTTCGATAGTTTTCATCTCTCGAAGACTGTCGGAAATCCATTTTGTATTTTCTTCAGACTTGCGGGAATCTCGAAGCGATTGAGCCGAAACAATAAACGCAAGCGCACAAAAAACAATCGCAAATACAAAAGCCGGTTTTCTCATAGTAATCTCCAAAGTTTAACCCAACCTACCAATCGCGCCCGACAGTTTTCACCGAAAGCGGGCTAACGCTGGAATTAACCCGCGCCGAGCGCCAGCGACAATTTACAAAGTGAGGAAGCCTCATGAAAAGAATGCTATCGAGGCGTCGGGTTGAATGAGTTGTTCGGGGGCGCAGTACGCTTGACCATTCTGCTTTATGACGATGCTTTGGTAAGACTCGCTTCAAGATGCTGTTGTAAATTTGGCGTTCTAACTGTCGCCATTTCAATCAGGTAACTGAGTTTATTATCTTTCAACGTCAACGTCCTTCTTGTTTGCACCATTCTTGGATCATTCCCGAACAAAACGCTTTCCAAAGATAGAAGTAATGTGCCTTTAAGATATTCCGCCATATCTATTCGCCCTTTGAGCACCTCCACCCGCCCGCCATTCTGAGCGTTTGATATTTCGATTGTGCCGTCCTCTACGGGTCTAATGAAACCACTCTCCCAGTGTAGAGGGCTACCATTGATCTCGGTTGAAGGTTCAACCCATGTTTTCTGTTCAAAATGAATCAGAGGCTCACAACTGTTACTTTCAAATTTCAACTCTTCGGTATAATCAAATGCTTCGATAGTAGGGAATTTGCCGCGTCCTGTTCCCCTCCACATTCCAAGCAGGGGCGAAAGTCTGGCTAAATTAATAGAAACCTCATCGTTATCTTTCGCAACGAAGGAACTTGGTGGCTCTATACTATTCATTATCGATCTCCTAGGTTTAAGGCTCCCCAAGACAAGCGATTTTTGAATTTCATATGTCTTGATGTCAATGGTAGCCGCCGAACTTTGTATTATACCGAATTATTTATATTCCATTTTAACCTGTTAAGCAACAAAAATAAGGTCTTCGTTTCGTTTTCGACATTAAAAAATAATTCGGTATAATTAATTAAACCGAATTGTAAAATTGAAATATTTTTAACCATTCCGGCAAGGTCAAAGTTTCGGCACGGCGTTTTGAATCTATTTCGCAAATTCGCAAAAAGTTTTCGACATCGCCGATTTTTTCTTTCAATTCCTGCGGCGCATTTTTCAAGTTATTTAAAATCGTTTTTCGTTTCTGTGAAAAGGCTGTGCTGAGG
>JALYZF010000117.1 GCA_030948995.1 Acidobacteriota bacterium | reverse complement strand
ATGTAAAGGCATCACATACGGAAACGGCATTTTCCACAAATTATCATATTTGACTGTAACGACTTTCAGCGCTTCGGCAAAATCAGTGATTTCTTTTGCGGAAAGTTCCGAAATATTTCGATGAGATTTCTTCGGCGCGACGAAAACTTCGTAAGCGTAGCGCGCGAAAAAAGGCACAAAAGCGATTGCCGTTTCGTTTTCAAAGATTACGCGCCGCCCGTCCGCCTTTTCGGATTTAATGATTTCGGCAAAAAGAATTTTTCCCGTTTCGTCGAAAAATTTCAGGCTCGCGGCAACTTCGGTTTCGATGGTTTTGAAAACAAAATTCGTCGCGTAAATCTGCCCGTGCGGATGCGGATTCGACACGCCGACTTGCTCGCCTTTATTCTCGAAAACAAGAACGTGATTGACGTTTTCACGGCTCGCCAATTCACGAAACTGCTCTTGCCAGACTTTGATTACATTTTCGATTTCCGAAACTTCGAGTTCAGCCATCGTCAAATTATGCTGCGGGCTGTAACAGACGACGCGGGCGATGCCGTCGGCAGAATGTTTTTTGTAAATCCCGACGGGCTTTTCCAATTCGTGCGGCGCGTTTTCGCCGACGCACGGCAAATCGTTATCGAAAACAAACGCGCCCGAATAATTCGGGTTGCGCTCGCCGCCGACGCGCAAATTTCGCGGACATAAATAACAATCCGAAACGTATTCGGGCGTATCCGCCGTTTTGTCCGCTAAAATTTCCCCGCTCCAAGGGCGATTTTGCCGGTGCGCGGCGACAATCACCCATTCTTCACGAAGCGGATGCCAGCGTTCTTCCCAAACCGCTTCGTTTCGCGTTTCATTTAACATAAAAAACGGCAGCGCGAAAATCGAATTTCGGCTGTTTTTATTTGCCGTGAAAAATTTTAATCAGACCACGGCGCGGGTTTACGAATCCAAGCGTGTTTTTTTAATTCGTTTAATAAATCTGTGTCCAGCTTGCCTTTATCGCTCGCCGCGATATTCGATTCGACGTGATTCGTTTTTCGCATTCCGGGAATAATCGTCGTAATTGTCGGGTTGCTCAAAATAAACCGCAGAGCCATTTCCGGCATTGAAGAATTTTCCGGCACTAATTTTCTCAACTTGTCGGCGCGTTCGACGCTCGGAATCAGATTTTCGGGCTTGAAATAGCCTTTGCGCCAATCGCCTTCGGGAAAAGTCGTGTCTTTGGTCAAAGTTCCGGTCAATGTTCCTTCGTCAAACGGCACGCGGGCGATAACGGCGACGTTCATTTCTTCGCAAGCCGGAAATAATTCGTCTTGCGGGTTTTGGTCGAAGATATTGTAAATGACCTGCACCGAATCAATTTTTCCGCTTCTGACTGCCTTGACGCCGTTCCAAGGCTCCCAGCGATTAATCGAGATTCCGCAAGCCTCAATCAAACCTTGTTTTTTGAGCGCGTCCAGCATATCAGACCAGCCGTTTTCATTGGTCCAATCGTCGTTCCAAGTGTGAATTTGCAGCAAATTGAATCGTTCGATTCCCGCATTTTCCAGACTTTTATGCAGAAATTCTTCGATGTGTTCGGGCGGATAACAATCCGCCAAACTGTATTCGGGCAGCGTCGGATACTGCATATTTTTCGGCGGAATTTTCGTCGCCGTGTAAAGTTTTTTGTCCGCGTTATTTTTGACCAACTGCCCCAAAAGATTTTCGCTGCGACCGTTGCCGTAGACATACGCCGTGTCGAAAAAATTGCAGCCCAAATCAACAGCACGCTGCAAAGATTTCAAAGATTCTTCGTCGTTTGAACCCGTCCAGCCGCCCATTCCCCACATTCCGTAACCGATGTCGCCCGTTCGCCAGCCGGTTCGTCCAAATTTTCTGTATTGCATAATTTTTAATAATAAGTTAACCGCTTATTCACTTCTAATTTCTAGATTTTACAAATTATCTCATAAACTTTTACAAAATCTCTTGCCCGACTTCCGCGTTCTAAAAATGAAACTTCACGCCCCGACCAAATACAAATCGCATCCGGCGCGTTCGACAACGAGCGTGTCCGAATCATTTTCGTAAATTTCGAGTCGAAAATTCCGGTAGTCCGAATAATTCAAATTCAGACGGCGGCAAGTTTCCGCGTCAATCTGCGAAGCGAGCGTGATTTGAAACCGCGCCGAAAATTTATCGGCATTTTTTCCGGCAAACGCGACGTGCGCGAGATGCGCGGCGACGCACAGATTTATTTGCAGTTCGCCGGATTCGACGAGCAATGCTTTGATTTTTTCGAGCGGCGCGTAACCGAAACGCTCGATTAACGCACCGTGCGTCTCCGAAACACATCGCAGATGCGGCGCGTAAATTATCAATTCGCCGCCTTCTTCGATAACGCCGCCCAATTTGTAGCTCGCCTTTCCGCCGACCCACAGTTCTTCGTAATGTTCGTCGAGAAGCGCCACAACGCGCTTAAATTTTCTGCCCGTATATTTGATGTGAATTTTGCGGCTGATTTCGGCGGCTTTTCGGAAACTTGAGCGGAAATCTCCGGCGAAAAGCGCGTGCGTCCGCAGACGGTTATTTTCATTTCTCGTAACCACCGAAGCGAAATTGGTAATCGTCGGCACGATAAAATCGGCGGCAGTTTCGATTAAACGGCGCGTCGGCGTTTCGATGCGACCGATGACGTTTTCGATTCCGGCGAGTGCGCCGAGCCAATGCGTCGCGTGCGTCAATTCTGCACCTGAGACGCCCGGAAAAAAATACTTTGCGCCGCCCGCAAAACCTGCGACTTCGTGCGGCACGACTCCGCCGAAAACTAAAATTAAATCGTAATTTCCGGGCGCGAGCAGTTTGTTGATCGTCAGCGGCACGGCGCGATTGATTAAACCGCCGGAAATTTCGCGCACTTTTTCCGCGCCGAGTTCGCCGATTTGCGTCAGAGCCTCTGGACAATTCCATTCGTGGTCGAAAATGTTTCCGAGATTTGAAATTTCATCGCGGCTCGAAACGCCGATTTTAGCGAGCTTTTCCGCTTCGCTCATCGGCGCGTGCGTGCCTTGAGCGACGAGCGCGTCAAATTTGCTCGCGCCTTTTTCAGCCAAAATTCGCGCCGCCGTCGGAAACAATAAATCGGTATTATCGTCGCGGGTTTTGTCTGGAATTATCGCCAGCACGCGCGAATTTACAGCAAGACTTTGCAAAGATTCTTTGACAATCGCCGCCAGTTCCGCGGCATTTAAATCCGCTTCCGGCGAGCCGCGACCATAAATTTTCGATTTATCCGGCATCCTCAAATTTATTTAAGTGGCGCGTAAATTTCCGCCTCGACAATGCCGAGCGTAGTTTTGCCGCCTTTATTTGCCGATGATTGCGGATCGGGCGCGCCGTTGATTTCGACGATGTTGCCGAAAGCGTCGCGGTTGTCGGCATTGCCGGTCAATTCTATTTTCACAGATTTTCCGGCAGTCGGCGGAAATGTCAAAGTTACATAACCCAAACTGCGAGGCGAATTTCCGGTGAAAACAACTTTGTCGTCAACCGAAATTTTGAGCGGGTAACTCTGCGTCCGCCAGCCGACGAGCTTCAAAACGACTTGATTGACTTCCGCCTTTTGCGCCAAGTCATATTTTATCCAAGCGTTTTCTGCCGCGCCGTCGCTCGTCCAATCAGTTCTCTCATTGTCGTCGAAACTATTGTTCGCCTTGTCCGCATTTGAACCGGCGGAAACATTTGCAATTTCAATCGGCTGACGAAGCATTTTGTATGATTCGCCCGTCGCTGTTGCGCCGCGTGATAAATTGACGGGCAAATTGTCGTCCGGCATTTTGAGCGATAAACCGTTTTGTTCGTCAAACGGTTTTGAATTTAATTCGATTTTCGCCGACTTTAAATTTTCCGAATTTGCTTGAACGACAATTTTTCCGGCTTTCACGCCCGAACGAATCAAGACGCGATTGACGCCGTTTTCTACCGGAAGCGTTTTCGACAAAACATAATTTCCCTCGCCCTGCGCCAAACCGCCGCGCCAAGCCGCCGCGCCGGAAAGCGTGAAATTTATTAAGTTTAACGCCGTCGGGCATCGGTTGTTGTCTTTGTCCACGACTTCTACATCAACCATCGCAATATCATTTCCGTCAGCCCGAAAACCGTTCGGCGAAATTTGCGGAGTTAATTTAATTGCAAAAGGTTCGCCCGCAGTTTTCTTTGAATCTTCGGTAATTTTCTTGCCGTTTGCATCGTAACCGACGGCTTTTAATTCGCCCGTTTTCCATTCGACGTTTTTGAATGTGAATAAAAATCTGTCGCTCTGTTCGCCGACGCCGAGCGATTTTCCGTTCAAAAACAATTCGACTTTTTCCGCGCTCGAAACGACGTAAACATTTTTCTTCACGCCGTCCGCATAATTCCAATGCCCGATGATGTGCGTGCGCGGTTTTTCGACGTTCACCCAGCCGTCCCACATCACTTGATTGACGAAATAGCCGTCTTTCGGCAGTCGCAGAGCGTCAACTTCCCCGCTCCGACGATAATTTTCCGCGCCGCGGTGATGCGTGTTGGAATCGGAAAAAATAATATTCACGCCGCCCGCGCTGACTCGTTTTCCCGTTCCCGGACGCGCTTCGTAATAATCGAACCAACGCGCCACATCTTCAATCGCAAACGAATCCTGATTGCGATTATAAACCGCCGCATTTTCGTTTTTGTAGAGCGGACCGTCGCCGTCTTTGTGAAACGGCGGCGAAAATTCATCCCAGTATTTCCGCAGATTTTCGTCGCGCGAATACTCCATCGCCCACATCGGAATTCTCGCGCTGTGGTTGATATACAGCATTTCACCGCCGTATTCCGCAGCACGCGAGTCGAGCATTTCGCGCGAACCGGAAGCGCGTCCGCCGAATTTGTCATACTTGTCGCGCAGAGCTTTCATTTCCGTCTGATGCGCTTCGGAAACGCCTTTATTTCCCGATTCGTAAAAAATGATGCTCGGGTTATTGCGGTTGTAAATCATCGCGTCGCGCATCACTTCCAACCTTTGTTCCCAACGTCTGCCGCTCACGTCGCCTTCGGAATCGCCGGCGGGCATTGATTCCATCAGCCCCACGCGGTCAAGCGATTCGACATCCTGTTTCCAAGGCGTTACGTGCATCCAGCGCACCAAATTCGCGTTGCCGTCAACCATCATTCGATTGGAAAAATCCGACATCCACGCCGGAACTGCCGAACCGAGCGCGACCCATTCGTTCGTCGTCCTTTGCGCGTAGCCTTTTAATTGAAGCGTTCGGTCGTTCAATTTAAACATTCCGTCCGCAAACTTGGTTTTACGAAATCCGGTGCGCGTTTTAATCCTGTCAACCGCTTTGCCGTCAATCTTTAGCGTCGTGTAAATGTTGTAAAGATAACCGTAATCCCAACTCCAAAAATTCAAATTATTCAATTTTTCAGAAGCCGAAATCGCCCGCGTTTCGTTCGCGGTGAGCGTATATTTTCCGCCGTCAATCGTTTTGACAATTTTGCCGTTCAAATCTTCGACGACGATTTCATATTGAAAAGTTTTCGCCGCCGGGTATTCGTTTTTAACTTCGGTTTCCGCCGTGATTTTCGCCGTTCGATTTTTAATATCGAAATCCGTCGCGTAAACGTAAGTTCCGGTCGTCCCCAAATTTTCATAAAGCGGCAGCGTTTGATAAAGTTTGTCGGCGACGTGCAGAAAGACATTTTTGTTGATGCCGCCGTAATTGGCGTAGAAATTTTTGTCGTTCCACTGAAATGCCGAACCCGTCGCTTTTTCCTTGTAATTCCAAGAATTATCGGTGCGAACCGCGATGACGTTTTCGCCCGAAATAACAAAATCCGAAATATCAAACCCGAACGCCATCACGCCGTTTTCGCTTCTGCCGACGAATTTTCCGTTCAAATAAACGTCGCCCGCCTGCCGAACGCCTTCGAATTCGAGAAATTTTTTTTTATTTTTCGCATCGTTCGGCAATTTGAAATGTTTGCGATACCAGGCGATTCCGGTCGAAAGTTCGGCGATGTCTTTGCGAAAAGCGTCGTCCTCATTCCAGGCGTGCGGTAGGGTGATACTTTTCCAATCGCCGTCGTTAAAATCCGGCTTTTCCGCGCCGTTCACCTCGCCGACGAAAAGTTTCCAGTCGGAGTTGAAATTGTATTTCGCGCGTTCGCTTTGCGGCGCGGCAGATGTGCCGACAGTAAATGAACACAATGCAAATAAAACTAAAATCGAAAATTTAACGGTAAATTTCAACATAAAATTTTAACTTCCCAAAGGCTTCACCGCATTCGCCGTCGGGCTTGCCGGAACTACGAAAGTTTCAAACGAATCGGGTTTTGACGAATCGAATTTCGGCATCGTTATTAAGTATTTCGCAATCGGCAAATTGTCGGCTTTGATGCCTTCGACGATCATTTTGGCTAGTTCGTAAGCCCCGTATTTGCTGTGGTGCGTCGCGTCGCCTTCTTTGAAAGCAACGCCGGATTTTTCTTTGCCGAGGGCTTCGTAAAATTGTTTGCTCATCGCGGCTAAATCTATCAGCGGGACGTTTTCTTCTTTCGCAGCTTCGTGGACGGCTTCGAGATAATCGCCGTGCGAATTGGTGATTTTGCCGTTTTCGTCAAATGTGCGGCGGTGCATCGGCGTAATTAAAACAGCGTTTCCGCCTTTCGCGCGAATCGCTTCGACGTATTTTTTCAAACTCGCTTTATACGTCGTCAACGCGCCGACACCTTCGCCTTTTTCCTTTTCGTCGTTATGTCCGTATTGGATTAAAACGTAATCGCCTTTATTTAATTGACTTAAAACTTTGTCCAATCGTTTTGCTCCCAAAGAACTTCGCAGCGATTCGCCGGATTCGGCGTTGTTGGCGACGGCGACTTCCGGTTTGAAAAATGCCGTCAGCATTTGTCCCCAACTCGCGTAAGGCTCGCCGGATTGGTCAGTAACGGTCGAATCGCCCAATAAAAAAATCGTCGGCACGTCAGCTTTTGCGATAGTAATTAAATCAATCGTCGGTTTTGAGTTGTTAAATTCGAGCGTCAGTTTATCGTCCCAAGCCCAGATTTCCGTCGTTTTTTCGCGGTCTTTGAGTTTCACTTCGCCGCCCGGAAACTGCGGCGTGCGGACGTTGACGATAAACGATTCGGTGTCGAATTTGCCTTTATTCGTCGAAACTTTTTCGCGCATAAGGCGGCGCAGTTCGGCTTTGACGGTCGTTGTCGTTGCGTCCGTTTTGTCGCCGAATGTCACCGTCACTTTGTAATTTCCTTCGGGAACGGCGGCAGAAAAATAAAACGGTTTGTCCGACGTGCAGAATCCGGCGGAAGTCTTGCCGCCTTTGTCAGTGCAAGCGACGCTCGCGCCGGGTTCAAAACCGTAGCCGGTTTCTTTGCTGTAAATGTTCTTGTCAGAAACGCCCGTAAAACCGTTGGACGCTTTGCCCGCGCCGAAATCAAATTTCCAACTCGTCCGGCTCGTCTGCGCGTTTGCCGTCGAAATCGCGGCGCATAAAAAAAGTGCGATTGTTGAGATTTTCATCGTCATAAATCCTCTGATTCTAATTTTTTGACAGTAATTTTTATAAGAATTTTAACCACAGACGGACACAAATAAACACGGATAAGAAAAATCTATGAAGATGAAAACTACGAAAAATTTCTCTCTGCTTTAAGAAATCGGTGTTTATCTGTGTCCATCTGTGGTTTCAAATTTCTTTGATTTTGTTCATCTACTTGTTAATTTTTAAGCCGCTGATTTTCAAGACAAACGGCAAATCGGTCGCTCTGGCAGCGGAAAGTTCGACCTTCAAGCCTATTTCATCCTGCGTGTAATTTATTTTGCCTTTTAAGCCGAGCATTTCGATTTTTTTAATTTTCGGCGCATCGGTTTTCGACAGCGATTTGATTAACGCCTGATTGGCTTTGACGTTCAGACCAAACACATAAAGCGCGTCCTTGTTCGTCGTAAAACGATATTGCGGCGCACCTTTTTCGCCTTCGCCGAATTTCGTCCACGCGCGGCTGCCGTAAATCGCTTCGCCGTTTGTTTCGAGCCATTTGCCGATTTCCAGTAGTATTTTTTGCTGTTCGTCGGGAATCGTGCCGTCGGCGCGGGGCGATACATTGAGCATTAAATTCCCGCCTTTGCTGGCGATGTCGATCAGCTCGCCAACGATTGAAGCCGTGCTGCGATATTTCAAATCGCTGACGTAACCCCAAGAATTTCCGGCAATCGGTTCGTCAACCTGCCACGCGACCTGTTGCGAAATTTCGGTCGGCGCGCGTTGGATTTTTTCATAATCCTTAATGCTGCCAAAAAAATACGCATCTTTTTTCGTCGCAATCGAAACCTGTTTGTTCCATTCGAGGGCGCGGTTGTAATAATACGCGGCAAATTGCAGCTTCACGTCGTCGTAGTTGCGATGATTCACACCGTTGTCGAAATAAACGAGCTGCGGATGATATTTATCCACCAATTCCTTGCAGCGAGCGAGCCAATCGGCTTGAAATTCTTTGGAAGCGTTGCCGTCGTCCATATCGCCCGGAATCGGCGGACCGTAAAAATCGGCGTATTTCGGGTCGAACAAATCCGTTGGCATTTTTGTCGTCGGATACATAAAAGTATGATGTTCCATCCGGTGATACGACAGCCCGAAAATCAGATTCTTCCGGCGAACCGCCGTCGCCAAATCGTCGATTAAATCGCGGTGCGGTCCCATATTTTTCGCGTTCCATTTGGTCAACGCGCTGTCATACATCGCAAACCCGTCGTGATGTTCGGCGACCGGCACGACATACTTCGCGCCCGCTTTTTTGAACAATTCCGCCCAAGCGTCCGGGTCATATTTTTCCGCTTTGAACAGCGGAATAAAATCTTTGTAGCCGAATTTGTCCGGCGCACCGTAATGTTCGGTGTGCCATTCGGCGAACTGCCCATACATATGTTTCGCATACCATTCGTTGTGATAGGCGGGAACGGCATACAAACCCCAATGAATAAAAATGCCGAATTTCGCCTGATTAAACCATTCAGGCGTTTTATAGTTCTCCTTCAGCGATTCCCAAGTCGGCTGGAAAACTTCCCTTTCAGCCGACTTTGAATTCGCTTTCTGCGTTGCTAAACTCGCGGGCAAAACTGAAAAAATCATCGCCGCGACAAACATCAAATTTGTAAATTTTATAAACATAATCTGCTCTGTCAAAACCGTCTGCCATAATTGGGCGGTTCAAGTTTATCAATCATCAGCTTTGTTGTTTGCGTTCAACCGCTGCGCTACCTCAGGCGGTTTTGGCTTGCCGAAAGCGTTATTTCCGCCGATTTCAAATCGTCAGCAACCGCTCTAACTTTTATCTTCCCGTTTTTGCCTTTGATCGAACGCACGATGACCAGAGCCATTCCGTTAAATGCGTCGCGCTCTTTCGCCTGAAACGACGTTAAATCAGTCGCATCGCCGTTGTCGGTCGCCGCGATTTCGCCTGCGCCTTCGATTTCAAATTTGATGTGATTGTGCGAACGCGGAATCTGCAAACCGTTTTTGTCAGTGATTTTGACGGTGATAAAGGACAAATCAGAACCGTCGGCGTTGATATTAGCGCGGTCAGCCGCCATCGAAATATTTGCCGCATCGCCCGTCGTTTTGACGACATCCTGCGCCCAAACTTTGCCGTTTTTATACGCGACGACTTTCAATTCGCCGGGTTCGTATTTCACATCGTCCCAGCGCAGACGATATTCGTATTCGCCTTTTTTCTTGCGCCCAAGTGATTTTCCGTTGAGAAAAAGTTCGGCTTCGTCGCCCGAAGTATAAACGTGAACGGGCGTGATTTGCCCGACTCGTTCCTCCCAATTCCAGTGCGGCAAAATATGGGCCATCGGCAAATCGGGTCGCCAACGCGCCTGATAAATGTAAAATCTATCTTTTTTGAAGCCGCACAAATCAACGATGCCGAAATAAGAACTGCGCGAAATCAGTTGAATCTCGCCGTTTTTCGCCAGCTCGTCCGCTAATTTTTGATTTAAAACTGGATCGCTGATGTTAGGAATCTTTTTCGCCTTTCCGTCGTAAGGTGTTGGTTCGCCGAGATAATCGAAACCCGTCCAGACGAATTCGCCCGCCGTGAACGGATTGCGGTCTTGCCCTTCAAATTCCGTGTCGGGCGTGGTCGCCCAGCGCGGCGCGTAAAGGTCGTAGGAACTCATCTGAAAATCCTGCAAACCTTTGCTTTTATCTTCGACGACGGGGAAAAAATATTCGCCGCGCGAACTGATCGTCGAAGCAGTTTCGCTCGCATAAAGCGGAATCGTCGGATTTGTTTGATTAAATTTCGTGTATTCGGTCGGGTGATAATTGTAGCCGAAAACGTCGACCGTTTTTTGAAAACCGTTGTAGCCCGAATCCAAACCGTTTGCGCCCGCCGTCGCCGGACGAGTCGCGTCTTCTTCGTGAACCATTTTCGCCAACTCCAACGAAATCGGGTGTCCTTCGGGACGCTGTTCGTGAATTTCGTTGCCGGTTGACCACAAAATCACCGACGGATGATTGCGGTCGCGCCGGATTTGCGAGCGCAAATCTTTCTCGTGCCAATCGTTAAAAAGCAGGTGATAACCGTTTTTCCGCTTCGCCGCAACCCATTCATCAAACGCTTCGTCCATTACCAGAATGCCCATTTTATCGGCGAGTTCGAGCAGTTCCGGCGCGGGTGGATTGTGCGAAGTGCGAATCGCATTGACGCCCATTTTCTTCAAAATTTCGATTTGTCTTTGAAGTGCGCGGACGTTCAGAGCCGTGCCGAGCGCGCCCAAATCGTGATGATAGCAAACGCCTTTGATATAAACGTGCTGACCGTTCAAAATAAACCCTTTATCGGCGTCAAATCTTGTCGTGCGAACGCCGAAAGGAGTTTCGTAGGAATCAATAATTCTGCCGCCGCGCTCAATGTTTGTCACGGCGACGTAGCGACTCGGCGCGGTTGTGTTCCACAATTTCGGTTTGGAAATTTTCAGATTCGCGTCTGAAATACCATTCGCGTTTTTCGCCAAAACAAGGCTCGAATTTTCCGAAACGGCGACCGCTTTTTTGCTTTTCGCGTCATTTAAATCGAGTTCATAAATCGCCGTATTCACCGAAATTTTCGCGTCCGCGTCCGAATCATTTTCGACCGTTGTTTTAATATTAACCGTCGCCGCATCACCGGAAATTTCCGGCGTGGTCAGATAAGTTCCCCAATGCGCGACGTGAACCGGCGCTGTTTTCACCAGCCAGACGTTGCGATAAATTCCCGCGCCCGGATACCAGCGCGAAGATTGCGGCAGATTTTCAAGCCGCACGGACAAAACATTTTCCTTGCCGAATTCAATAAACGGCGTTAAATCGAGCCGAAACGACGAATAACCGTAACCCCATCCGCCGACAAATTTTCCGTTCACCCAAACCGCCGGGTATGCCATCGCGCCGTCGAAATCAATGTAAATTTGTCTGCCTTTGTCCGAATTTAAAACAGTAAAATGTTTGCGATACCAGCCGACTCCGGCAAACGGACGCTTGCCCGTTTCGCCCGGCGAATCTTTGATGAAATCGCCTTCTATCGCCCAATCGTGCGGCAAATCAAGTTTCCGCCATTTTGAATCATCAAAATTCTCGCGCGTATAAACAACATCCTCACCGACATTTCCCGGCGGGCGCGTTGTTTTAACGGCATCGGAAGTCAGCACGTATTCGTTACCGGTCGAGCGCATCCAATCTTTAATTTTGTCGTAACTCAAAACGCCTTCCGCGCCTTTCGGATCGTCTTTTTGAAACAGCCAGTCGTCATTAAACGAAAGCCGTTCGCGCGTTTGCGCATTGATTATTGATGATAAACCGCAAATTAAAACCGTCAAAATAACCCCGAAATTGACAAATTTAATTTTGAAATTGCGAAAATATTTTGAATTAAACATAAGAATTTCCAGTTTTTTATTTTGCGTAATATTCAGTTATTGTTTTTTCGGCTTTTTATTAGAGTTCCCCTTTTTATCGTCCGCATTCGTTCCTTCGTCAATGTCGGTCGAAGCGGATTTTACCCGTTTATATTCCAAATCTTCTGCGTCGTCCGGCAATTTCGCGCCCGTGTAAATTACCGCTAAATCCGCAATCCCCGTCGTTTTGTCCGCGCCGAAACCGGACAGCGACACGAGCTTGATAAATTTCGTCGAAACATTTTTATCAAACAAAATCTTTTGCGGCTCAAACATCGAAACGAGTTCGCCGCGTTTTAAATCCTTCCAATTTAAGCCGTCGTCGCTCGTTTGAATCGTATATCCGCGAATGTCGCCTTCGTGGTCGCGGTGATTTTGGCGCGGCATAATGATTAAGCCGTTAAACGAAACTGCGTTTGGAAATTCAATCGTCAACTCCTGATTTTTTCGCGCGTCGTCTTTTTGCGTTCCGGCGAGCCAAAACGTATTCGGGTCGCCGTCAATCGCGTCTGCCGCGTCGTTTCCGCCGGTCAAAACTTTTGCGCCGAGTCTTTTCATTATGCGCGTGTCGAATAAAATTTCACGAAAATTTTCCGGCGAAATTTCCACCTGCGGATTAAATTTCGCGCTTGCCATATAATTCAAAAGCGATTGGCGAAGCTGACGCGCGACGATTCGCGTCTCTAAATTATTTTCCAAATCCGCGCTCGAAACGAGTAGTTTGCCGCGCCCGACTTTCGCCTCAAAAATCATTCCGAGTTTGTAGTTACGATTCCAATCGTCAATCGGCTGGACAATCGGCTGTAAGTTTTTCGGCAGCTTATCTAAATTTATTGCTCGCGCATTTTTAACGAGTTCCGTCCACTGCCAATCGAAAAATGAATCGGTCGGAAAATTCGCCAACGCCGGAGAACTTTTATCAATCCACAAGCCTAGCATCCGACTCCACGCCGGATTCATCAGCCGATTCCAGAAAACCGGAACTGTGTCGAGCGGCGGCGAAGTCCAATCAAGGTCGGCTTTGCGCGGCATATACAAAACTTTCGCGCCCTCTTTTAACCGCATTTCGGCTTCGTCCCACGAATGCGTTACGGAAACTGATTTCGGCGTGGAATAAATTAATTGTTTGCTGAAAACCCAGAAATTCCAATCATTCTCGATGTTCGTCTCCTTTATTCCGACGACTAATTTATGTTTATGCGGTGCGCCGAGTTGAGTTAAATCAACCGAAACTTTGCCAAGTTTAATGTTTTTACCGATTGGAATTGTTTGTTTTGGAAAATCGCCGCCGAAAACAACATCACCCGAATCATTAGTAATTTTCCAGTAAGGAACGGCATTTTCAATCGGTTTTTCGCCGAAATGCGCGATTTCTACCTCAATCGAAAAATTATCCGTGTCCGCGAAAACTCGTTTCGTCAAGCGCGCTAACGGAACGGTTTCGTTATTAAATCGTTTGAATTCTTTGGCGTTGACGTAACCTTTTTCCTGCCAAAAAGTATCGAGCAAACCGACTAAAGCCGTGCCTTGTCCGATGTAATCGTGCAAATCAAGAAGCTGAAACCCATACATTTTCGGCGTTCGCAGATTCGCTTCGATTTCCTCTTTGTAACATTCAAGCTGATATTTGCCGGAAGCGTAAGCGAACTCTTTATTTTTCGCCAAAACGCCGGTTTTCCGCGCCGAATCGCGGAAAATTTCGTAATTTCCGGGCTGCAAATAACCCGTAAATTTTTTCATCACATCGAAGTCGGGATAAGCGTCCCATTGCCCGAGTTCGTGCGCGAGAACCGGAACGTCAATGTTTTCGAGCGCATCGCCGTAATCTTTGCCGAACCAAGCCGAATTTCCGCGCAATTGTTTCGCGCCGATGCGCTGCATTACGAGAAAATCCGTGCCTTTTTCCAAATCGGGAACTTCCTTTTCGGTGTGTCCCGTGCCGTTGTCGTAAAGTCTGCGCGAATCGGCTTTTCGGTAGAACGCAATCCATTTATCGAACGCCTCTTTCCAACGTCCTTTCGGTTCGTTTGACGGCGACAAAAGCAGAAACGAAGGGTGATTTCCGTAAGCCTTTATCATCGCGTCGGTTTCCGCGTAAAGCATTTTCTCCATTGGAGTTCCGGGCGAGATGACATTCCACATTCCGGGTTCGGGCTGCAAATAAATTCCGAGTTCGTCCGCCGCCTGAAACGCGGCTTCGGGCGGGCAAAACGAATGAAAACGAATATGATTGATGCCCCAATCTTTGTTGATTTGAAAGATTTTTCGCCAGTATGCAACATCGGTCGGCGGATAACCAGTCAACGGAAAATCGCCGCCGTGATGCGTTCCGCGCAGATAAATCGGGCGATTATTTAAGATAAATTGATTTTTGTCGGCGTGAAAATCTCGAAAGCCGAATGAAACTTCGCGCAAATCATCGGCGTTTTCGCCCTTTAATTGCAGATTGATTTTGTTCAAGTTCGGGTGAAATTCGTCCCAACTTTGCGCTTTCGGAAAATCGAGTTTAATTTCCGCCGCGCCGCCGTTTTCCGTCCACGAGACGGGAAATTCCACGCCGTTAGTCGTGATTTTTCCGTCGCCGTGTTTGTTTGTTGAATTTCCAATTTTCACTTTTACAATCGCGGTTTTGTTTTGAAAATTGGTGAAAACCTGCGCGTCGTCAATCCAAATCGGCGAAGTCGCGCGAAGTTCAATTTTGCCGATGATGCCGTTCCAACTCTGTCCCAAAGAATCGGAAATCGAATGCGCGTCGGGGCGATAATCCATCAGCATTCGGTTGTCAACGCGAATCGAAATCAGGTGTTTGCCGACCGTCAGATTTCCCAAATCGTATTCGTGCGCGGCGACCAGACTTAAATTCGCGCCGACTTGTTTGTCGTCAATCCAAACCGTCGAACCCCAATGCGGGCGTTCCAAAAACAAAACGACGCGCTTTCCCTTCCAGTTTTCGGGAATTTCGATTGTCTTTTGATACCAAGCCGCGCCGAGATAATGTTTCGGCGACTGCGACAAAAACGGCACTTTCACATCGTCCGTCGAGTATTTTTTGTAATCTTCCCGCTCGAACCAGAATTTATCGTAAAGCGACAAAACCCAAGGCGTTTGTTTGGAAATATCGTCACCGTAATTCTGCGCCTGCAAAATTCCCGGCAAACGGATTTTGTCTTTTAACGTCCGGTCAAACCATTTTTCGCCGATGCCTTTATCCGCATCGTCCAGAGCGAATTGCCAATCGCCCGCCAAATTTATCGTTTCCGCCGCGAATGTTTGAATCGTTGTGAGACAAAACAAAATGGACAGAATAATTGAAGCCAAAATTTTGGATTTTCTTTCCACCATTTGAAACTTGCCGCAAAGGTTTTTGCCCCGACCATTTCGCAGACGATTAGAATTGCTTTTGAAACGAAAAATAAAAATTTCTCAAAAAAATCACAATTCGCGTTCTTTAAATCATAGAAAATCGATAGCCGATCATTTAATTGGTTTGTCCAGTTATTTCATCAAATTTAGTTTGGCAAAAACCGGAACTTTCTGTTATGTTCTATTTACCAAGCTTAGTTAAGCGGTTCACTGAAAATTCAATTTATCAGATTTGGACTGATTTACAAAGTATTAATTTTACAAAACCCCGCTTTACAGATGAAAATGAGCGTAAAACACTCAATTCATTATTCAGCGATTGAAAAAATCCAAAATAATATTAGAAATTAAAAGTTTATGAGTGAACAACAGCAGCAGAAATCAAAATACAAGCACGTTAAATATCTTTGGAAAGACGAAGAATTAGAAAATCTCGACGGCGTTGACCGTCTCGTTTATCGGTCGAATCGACTCGGCGACGATTTGACTTTGACCAACACGGGCGGCGGAAATACTTCGTCGAAACTGTCGGAAAACGACCCGCTGACCGGCGAAGCGGTCGAAGTTTTGTGGTTAAAAGGCTCGGGCGGCGATTTGCGGACGGCGAAACGCGACGGTTTCGCGTCGCTTTATCTCGACAAAGTGCGCGATATGCGGGCGATTTACGAAAATGCGCCGGAAAACGGAGCAAAAACGCCGATTGAAGACCAGATGTATCCGATGTATTCACACGCCGTTTTCAATTTGAATCCGCGCGCCTGTTCGATTGATACGCCGCTGCACACGCTCGTGCCGCACACGCACGTTGACCATTTGCACCCGAATTCGGTCATCGCCGTTGCCGCGTCGGTCAATCAGGAAAAATTGACCAAAGAAATCTACAGCGACGACGTGATTTATATTCCGTGGCAGCGTCCGGGTTTTGATATTGGACTGAAAATTGAGGAATTGATTAAACAAAATCCGCAGGCGAAAGGTATTTTGCTCGGTCATCACGGAATGAGTTCGTGGAACAATGACGACAAAACCTGCTACGAAACCGCGCTCGAAATTATTGACCGTGCCGCCGAATATATCGAACAGCACGACAAAGGCGAAAACACTTTCGGCGGGCAGAAATACAAAGTGTTGGACGACGAAACGCGCCAAAAAATGCAGACGGAAATTATTCCGTTCGTTCGCGGGCAGATTTCGATTTACAAAAGATTCGTCGGCACTGTTCAGGACGATTTTAATATGCTTCGTTTCGTTAATTCGGTTGACGCGCCGCGTCTCGCCGAACTCGGAACTTCGTGTCCAGACCATTTTCTGCGAACGAAAATCAAGCCGCTGTTCGTCGATTGGAATCCTGAAACCGGCGACATCGAATCGTTGAAAACTGCAATTTCTGAAGGTTTAGTCCAGTATCGCAAAGATTACGAAGCGTATTACAACCGCTGTAAACACGCCGATTCACCGGCGATGCGCGACCCGAATCCGACGGTCGTTTTGATTCCCGGACTCGGAATGATCGCGTGGGGCAAAAACAAGAGCGAATCGCGCGTAACGGGCGAATTTTACAACTGCGCCATCGAAGTGATGCGCGGCGCGGAAGCGATTGACGAATACGAAGCGATGGATCAGCAGGAAGCGTTCGACATCGAATACTGGCTTTTGGAAGAAGCGAAACTCAAGCGAATGCCGCCGGAAAAAGAACTCGACCGCCAAATTCACGTTATCATCGGCGCGGGCGCAGGCATCGGAAAAGAAACTGCTTTTCGTCTTGTCAAAGAAGGCGCGCACATCGTCTGCGTTGATTTGAACGAAGCGGCGGCGAAGGAAACGGCGGATGAAATCATCCGAAAATACGGTGCGGGAATCGGCGTTTCCGGCACGGGAATTTCAAATTGCGGCGTAGCAATCGGACTCGGCTGCGATATGACAAACCGCGAATCGGTCGCCGAAATGTTTGAAAAAGTTGTGTTAGCTTACGGCGGAATTGACGCGGCAATCGTCACGGCGGGCGTTTTCGTCGCGCCCGACAAATCTGGCAGAGTCGAAGATTCCAAATGGGATTTCACTTTCGGCATCAACGTCAAAGGCGCATATATCGTCGCCGACGAAGCGTATAAAATCTTCAAAAAGCAAGGTTTAACCGGAAATATAATTTTAACGACGAGTGCCAATGCGGTTGTCGCAAAAAAAGGAAGTCTTGCTTATGATACGAGTAAAGCCGCCGCGAATCATTTGACGCGTGAACTCGCCATCGAATATTCGCCTTTAGTGCGTGTCAACGCCGTCGCGCCCGCCACCGTCGTTAAAGGCAGCACGATGTTTCCACACAGCCGCGTAATTGCAAGTCTGACAAAATACGACATTCCGTTTGACGAATCGGAAGATTCGGAAGCGTTGACCGAAAAATTGTCAAATTTCTACGCCAAACGCTCTTTGACGCAGACGCCGATTGAACCTTCCGACCAAGCTGAAGCGATTTTTCTGCTCGTCTCGAAACGCCTCGGCAAAACGACCGGACACATCATCCCGGTTGACGGCGGTTTGGCGGACGGCTTTATGAGATAGATAAAAATGCAGAAGCCCGCACGAAATAAGGAGCGAAAAACACACTTACTTCGTGCGTGTTTTCGCAAAATTGAAAATTATCCCAATCAATTACCTGTGGTAAATTTTTCTTTGAATTAGAGAAAACATAATGGCAGCAAATTTCACGCTCGAAGACAATTTCATTGCCGAACAAAATAAAAATAAATCCGAATGGCTGGCGGAAGATTATGAATATCTCGGCAAAAAACTGCGCCGCAGAAATATTGACATCGAAAATCTCGTCGGAAAAGCGCGTAACTTTCAAATCGCTGTGCCGTCGTGGGGAGTTGGCACGGGCGGAACTCGGTTTGCGCGTTTTCCGGGCAAGGGCGAGCCGCGCGATGTCTATGAAAAACTCGAAGATTGCGCGACGATAAATAATCTGGTTCGTTCGACTTCCGCCGTTTCTCTCCATATTCCGTGGGACAAAACCGAAAACGGCGGCGAGTTAAAATCGTTTGCCAACGGGCGCGGTTTGACGTTTGACGCGATGAACTCGAACACTTTTCAAGACCAGATTAACCAGCAGCATTCCTACAAATTCGGCAGTCTTACGCACGCCGATTATTCTGTGCGAAAACAAGCGATTGAACACAATATCGAATGCATTGAAATTGGCAAACAACTCGGTTCAAAAGCTTTAAGCGTTTGGGTCGGTGACGGCAGCAACTTCGCTGGTCAAGCGAATTTTCGCCGCTCGCTCGAATGTTATCTCGAATCGGCGCGTGAAATTTACTCGTCGCTTCCCGACGATTGGCGAATGTTTATCGAACATAAACTTTACGAACCGGCGTTTTATTCGACAGTCATCAATGATTGGGGAACGAGCTATATTTGCGCCAAAGAACTCGGCGAAAAAGCGATGTGTCTGGTTGATTTAGGACATCACGCGCCGAACGTCAACATCGAACAAATCGTGTCGCGACTGATTCAATTCGGCAAACTCGGCGGTTTTCATTTTAACGACAGCAAATACGGCGACGACGATTTGGATGCGGGTTCGATCAAACCGTTTCAGCTTTTTCTCGTTTTCAACGAACTGATTGACGCGGAACTGAACAATCAGCCGAATTTTAATCCCGCCTATATGCTCGACCAATCGCACAACGTAACCGACCCGATTGAGTCTTTGACGATGAGCGCGATTGAGGTTTCGAGGGCGTTTTTGCAGGCGCACATTGTTGACCGCGCAAAACTCGAAACCGCGCAGCGCAAAGGCGATGCGATTACCGCGCTGGCGATTTTAAAGGAAGCGTTCACGACCGACGTTTCGCCCATTTTAGCCGTTGCCAGAGAAGAAAACGGCGGCGCGATTGACCCGATTTCCGTCTATCGTGCGAGCGGTTATCGGCAGCGCAAAGCCGCCGAACGACCGACTAACACAGGTATTTCGGCGGGCATAGTTTAGAGGAATATTTAGCCACAGATGGACACAGATAAACACAGATTTTTAAAACCGGATAAAAGAGATTTTCAGGATAATTTCAAAGATTTATCTCTTACATTTATAAATTCTTATTTGTGTTTATCCGTGGCAAAAATGTCTTGTTCTTTTCGTAAATTTTCGTGTTTGTTCGCGGCTAAAAAATTATTTGATTGAAAGAAAAACTTTACATCGCTGTTGATTTGGGCGCGGGAAGCGGACGGGTTTTTCTCGCGGGATTTGATGAAAATGAATTTTTGCTCGAAGAAATTCGACGTTTTCAATATCCGCCGAACGAAGAAAACGGATTTTTGCGATGGAATTTCAAGCTGATTTTTGAAGAAATTAAAAAAGGTCTGCGGCTGGCTGGCGAACGCGCTGAAGTTTTAAAGCGTGAAATTTACAGCATCGGCGTTGACAGTTGGGCGGTTGATTACGGATTGCTCGATGAGAATGGAAATTTAATTGAAAACCCGATTTGTTATCGTGACGCGCGAACAAACGGCGCGATGGAAAAGGTTTTTGCGAAACTTTCGCGGGCTGAGATATTTGATAAAACGGGAATTCAGTTTTTGAATTTCAACACGCTTTACCAGCTTTTTTCCGAGGGCAATGCGTTTCGCAAAGCCGATAAATTATTGCTTTTGCCCGATTTGATAAATTATTTTCTGACCGGAAAAGTTTTTTGCGAATATACGAACGCGACGACGACGCAGTTTTTGAACGCGGCGACGAAAAATTGGGATTTCGAGATATTTGAAAAGCTGAATTTGCCGCAAAGTTTATTGCCGGAAATCGTCGCGGCGGGAACTGATTTGGGATTTTTGAAAGCGAATATTGCCGACGAATTAAGTTTGAAAAACGTCCGCGTCGTCGCCCCTGCGACGCACGATACGGCGAGCGCAGTCGTCGGTGCGCCGCTTGAAAAAAATCAGGCGTATATTTCTTCGGGAACGTGGTCGCTGGTCGGCGTTGAACGCGATAAAATTTTGATAAACACGAAAGCCGCCGAAAATAATTTCACCAACGAAGGCGGCGCGCTTGGAACAATTCGATTTTTGAAAAACGTGATGGGTTTGTGGATTTTCGAATCGTGCCGTAAGGAATGGAAAACTGACGGAATCGAAACGAATTACGAAAATTTACTGCGCGAAGTCGGGCAAATAAAAGAATTTTGCGGTTTTATTTACCCCGATGATAAAAGATTTTTGAATCCGGCGAATATGTTACGGGCGATTGCCGAACAGTTGCGCGAAACCGGACAAAATTTTGACGAAAATCCGGCGGCTATCACAAAAATAATTCTTGATTCGCTCGCGTTTCGCTACGCTTCAATTATAGAAACAATTGAAAATTTAACGAATGAAAAAATCGCGGGCGTGCAGATTGTCGGCGGCGGCGGACGCAACGATTATTTGAATCAAATGACGGCGAACGCTTGCAATTTAACGGTCAAAGCCGGATTAACCGAAGCAACCATCACTGGAAATGTTTTAGTTCAAGCGATTGCCGCCGGAAGATTTTCAAACTTGTGCGAAGCGAGAAAATATGTTGCGGAAAACGTCAAACTGAAAAGTTTCGCGCCGCAAAAATCGGAAAAGTTAAACGCGGCGGAAAAAAGCTATGCCGAAATTGAAAATATCTTTTCCAAAACGAATTGAAATGAAATTTTTGACGGCGCAATTTTACTGTGAAAGTTTCTCTGTTTATCACCTGTTTGGTTGACCAGCTTTGTCCGAATGTCGGCGTGGCGACAGTCGCAGTTTTGCGCCGCGCGGGTTGCGAAGTTGTTTTTGACGAACGCCAAACTTGCTGCGGGCAGCCCGCTTTTAACACGGGTTATCGCATAGAAGCCAGAAAATTTGCCGAGCGATTTATTGAAATTTTTGAAGATTCAGACGCTGATTATATCGTATCGCCGTCTGGTTCTTGCACGGCGATGGTCAAACATTTTCACGAGCTTTTTCCCAATGATCAAACCTGGCGCGAACGATGCGAAAAAATCGCCGATAAAACGAACGAATTCACTTCGTTTTTAGTTAATATTTTGAAGATCGAAACAGTCGGCGCAAAGTTTTCGGGAAAATTAACGTGGCACGATGCCTGTCACGCTTTGCGCGATTTGAACGTCAGAAGCGAACCGCGCGAGCTATTGAAAAATGTTGAAAATGCCGAGTTTGTCGAGTTAGAAAACGCCGACGTTTGCTGCGGTTTCGGCGGCACTTTTTCGGTCAAATTCCCTGAAATTTCGGCGGCGATTCTCGATAATAAAATCGAAGCGATTGAAAAAAGCGGCGCGGATGTGGTTGTCGCGTGTGATGCCAGTTGTTTGATGCAAATCGGCGGCAGACTTTCGCGCAATAATTCAAAAGTCAAAGCGCGACACATCGCCGAGATTTTAGCTGCGCAAGAGTGAAAAATTGAGATTTAGCCACGAACAAACACAAAAATGACACGAAATAAGAGAAGAAATAATTAAGCAATGAAACCAAAGACAGATACAGATAAACACGGATTTTTGAATCAAGATAAGAAAGATTTTAAAGTTATTTATTTGAATTCATCTTTCTTTTATCTGTGTCTGTCTGTGAAAATCTGTGGCTAAAGTTTCTTATTCTTTTCGTAAATTTTCGTGTTTGTTCGTGGCTAAATAATCGTTTTATATGCAGCAATTAACTTCCGAAACATTCGACCGAAACGCGCGAACCGCTTTGAAAGACGTGCAGTTGCGCGGCGCGTTGAAAAATCTCACGGCGACCTTTGGCGAGCGGCGAAAGACGGCGATTACGACGGTTGAAAATTGGGAAGATTTGCGCGAAACAGCGCGGAAAATTAAAGCTGAAACGCTCGCGCATCTCGATAAATATCTGGAAAATTTCGCCGAAAATGCCGAACGAGAGGGCGCGAAAATTCATTGGGCGCGGGACGGCAAGGAAGCCTGCTCGATTGTTTTGGATTTAATAAAGTCGAAAAACGCGAAACGAGTCGTCAAATCAAAAAGTATGGCGACTGAAGAAATTCATCTCAATAACGCGCTCGAAACGGCTGGAATTAATCCGATTGAAACGGATTTGGGCGAGT
>JALYZF010000105.1 GCA_030948995.1 Acidobacteriota bacterium | reverse complement strand
GGTTCAAGGTTCAAAGTTCAAGGTAGTCTTTGACTTTGAACCTTGAACCTTGAACTAATCTTGCTGTTCGTGAACCGTCTTCAACCGCTTAATTTCAAAATTGCGCCAGCCGGTCGGCGTTTTTATTTTTACTTCGTCGCCTTCTTCTTTGCCCATCAAACCCTGTCCGATTGGAGAGAGCGTGGAAATCAGACCGTTTTCCGGGTCGCTTTCCTCGCTCGTTACAAGACGGTAAGTTACGTCTTCGTCACGCTCAATGTCGTATAAAACAACGGTCGAGCCGTAAGCAACGCTGTCGTGAGGGAGTTTTGAGATGTCGATTGATTCGACTTCGCTAAGACGCTGGCGCACTTGCATAAGCCGCGCTTGCACCATAGATTGGCGTTCCATTGCCGCTTTGTATTCGGCGTTTTCCTTGAGGTCGCCCCATTCGCGCGCTCTAGCAATTTCCTTCGGCAACTTAAAATGTAATTCTTCCTCGAGTTCGTCGAGTTCGGTTTGTAATTTTTTTCTGACTGCTTCCATAAATTTATGTTCAAAGTTCAAAGTTCAAAATTTAAGGTTATCGGATAAGGCTTTGAACCTTGAATTATTTTGTCTTCTTCGGCGCGGCGAATGAAATGCCAATGTCGCGCGCTGTTTGCACAAGTTGCCCATCAACGGGAACGGTTTTCACATTAGCGATGGCGTCGGTCAGCGGAACTGTAATAATATTTCCTGCTTGCAGCGCAACCATTTTTCCCGATTCGCCGCCCACCAAAGCGCGCACCGCGCACGCCCCGAAATTCGTTCCGAGCATTCGGTCAAAAGCGTTCGGCGAGCCGCCGCGCTGCAAATGACCGAGAACGACGCAGCGCGATTCCTTGCCTGTCATTTCCTCGACTTTCTGCCTGACGTAATCGCCGACGCCGCCAAGACGCGGCGCGCTTCCCGTATTGCCTAAATCCTTGTAGATTTCTCCCTTTCCAACTTCCGCCGCACCTTCGGCGACAACGATATTGGTAAAACGCGAGCCGCTTTTCTCGCGCGCGAAAACTTTCTGCGCCACAGATTCAAAAGAAAATGGAATCTCCGGTATCAAAATAACGTCGGCGCTGCCTGCAAGTCCGGCGTGCAAAGCAATCCAGCCGGTATGTCTGCCCATAACTTCCAAAATCATCACGCGGTCGTGCGAGGCGGCAGTTGTGTGCAAACGGTCAAGAGCTTCGGTCGCAATATCAATCGCCGTCATAAAACCGAAAGTGAGTTCGGTCGCCGCCAAATCGTTGTCAATCGTTTTCGGAACGCCGATGACCGGAAAACCTTGCCGGCAGAAATGCTCGGCAATTTCCAAAGTTCCCTCGCCGCCCAAAACAATCAAGGCTTCGATTTCCATCCGTTTAAGATTTCCAATGGCTTCTCGAATCGGTTCTTCGGGAATAACAACCGCGCCGTTGACAAATTTGCAAAAACTTCCAGTGTTTCTTGTGCCGAGCATCGTTCCGCCGCGCGGCAGAATTCCGCCGACCGCTTTTTTAGTCAATTTCATCGTTTTGGTTTCGCCGATGAGACCTTCAAAACTGTCTTCAACGCCGACGACCTTCATTCCGTATTCGCCGGTTGCCGTCCGAACTGCGGCGCGAATCACCGCGTTCAAACCCGGCGCATCGCCGCCGCCTGTAACTATTCCGATTTGTTTATACATTTTTACAAGACTTCATTCACGTGAAAATTTTATTCTACGATATGAATCCGAAAAGTTGAAAAAGAATTTTTTGATTTTTCCTTTTAGTTAATTTATATAATGCTTTTAATTAGAAATTTCCGCCGCATTAAAACTTATTTTAATGCGGCGAATTTGTTTCTGTTGATGGAAGAAAAGCTACGAATTTTGCTTGTTTGACACAATCGAGGCTTCCAATTTTTTCGCTTCGGGAATCGCGTCAATCGCCTTTAAAATCTGCGGGTCGGATTCGAGCAGAACTTGCCCACCGGCTTCGGTCGAAAAATTCGCTGTGGCAATTTCTTCGCGCAGGCGAGATTTGGCGTAATCAATCTGACTGTTGATATTTTCAGCCGTCAAACCGATTGCGCTATCCTTTACGGTAAAAGTGCGAAAGGCTTCGAGCAGTTTGTCGCTCACTTGAAAATCGTTTGGCGCGACGGTTAAATTAAAATTCTGTTTTTCGACTTTGTAAGATTCAAAACCTTTGATTTGTCCGGCGACCAATTGGCGGACGAAGAAAAATGCCGCTTCGTTTATTCGCGCGCGAAGCGGCGTCAAAGTGAGCGCCGGAGCTTTCAAGTCCGGCTCGATACCGCGACCGCCGTAGAAAACTCGCCCGCCTGCCGTCGTTACAGGACTTCCAGCCGGTTTCGGCTGTTGTTCTTCTTGTTTTGTGCCGCCGTCTTCGACGTGATGCGTGTAATAATCGTAAATCGAACCGCTCGAATAATCTCTCTGCAAAGAGCGTCCATATGGCGTGTAATAACGCGCGATTGTCAAAGTTAATCCGGTGGAATACGGAAGCGGAAAAACACTCTGCACAAGACCTTTGCCGAAGCTGTCGCTGCCCACAATCAATGCTCGACCGTAATCCTGAAGCGCGCCTGCGACAATTTCCGAAGCCGAAGCCGAGCCGCCGTTTATCATCACAACCAGCGGAAAATCATTAATTTTGCCGTCTTGTGTGCGAAGCTCTTTTGAAGCCGCGTAGCGCGAGCGACCTTTAACGGAGACGACCGTTTGACCGTCTGGAATGAATCGGCTGACGACTTCTCTTGCTTGTTCGAGAAGCCCGCCCGGATTTCCGCGAAGGTCTAAAATCAGGCTTTTCATTCCCTGCTTTTTCAAATTCGCAATCGCTTCGTCAAGCTCGTCGGCGGTCGTTTCCTGAAAACCGCCGTTTAAGCCGACGTAACCCGCGCCGTCCTTGAGCATAAAATAGCTGCGAATCGAAGGCAGCGGAACGCCGCCGCGCACGATGTTGAATTCGAGCGGCTTTTCAACCCCGGGACGCTCGACTTTCAGATTAACGGAAGTTCCGCGCTCGCCGCGCACGTTTTTCGACACTTCCGCGCTCGACCAATCTTTAGCTTCTTTGCCGCTGACTTCGACGAATCTATCACCGTAATGAAGTCCGGCTTTATCGGCGGGAGTGTTCGGGATTATTGACTGCACATAAACGCCGTCACGGTGCTGCAGAATCGAAACGCCGATGCCGTAAAACTGTGAAGATTGGTCTTCTTGGAGTTTGCGAAACTCGTCGCGCGTAAAAAACGAAGAATGCGGGTCGAGCGTGTAAAGCATTCCTTGAATCGAGCTTTCCGACACTTTTTCGTGGTCGATTCGTCCGACGTAATTCGCGTCTATAACGTCGAGCGCCTGACTGTAATCGCTAACGATTCTATCGGTCGTCATCGCCGTATCAGCCGAAGTTCGCACCGAAAATTTCCCGAAAAGACCGCCGACGAGCGCGCCCGTAAAAATTATTATGACTGCAATAATGCCGAAACTTTTTTTCATTATCTTTTAATTCCCGTATAAAAATATACCATAACGCGCGAGCGAAGCGAATAATTTATCCGCCGGAAAACTTCGCTTGTCCGCGTTGCCGGATTTACAATCTTTGATGAACCAATTACCATAAACGCTTTATGCCAAATTCGTCTCTTTCAATAATCGTTCCCGCTTTCAACGAAGAGGAGCGTTTGGGAACGTCGCTTCAGAAAATTCTCGTCTATATGACAGAACAGGTTCCGGCAGCCGAACTGATTGTCGTCGATGACGGTTCGACCGATTCGACAATCGAAGTTGCCGAGAAAACTTTCGCCGAATTTCCCGCGCTTCAAACCAAAGTTATCGGCTACGATAAAAATCGCGGCAAGGGTTTCGCCGTCAGAAAAGGCTTGCTCAAATCGACGGGCGACATCGCGCTTTTTTCCGACGCCGACCTTTCGACGCCGATAACGGAATTGCCGAAACTCGTCGAACCGATTAAAAGCGGCAAATATGACGTAACTTTCGGCTCGCGCGCGCTCGACCGAACGCTTATCGAAACGCATCAATCGTGGCACCGCGAGCAAGGCGGCAAAGTTTTTAATTTGATTGTGAGAAGTTTAACCGGGTTGCCGTTCTGGGATACGCAGTGCGGTTTTAAGGCTTTCAAAATGCGAAAATTTCGACCGCTGCTCGAATTGATGACGATAAACCGCTTTGGCTTTGACGTAGAATTTATCTACGTTGCCAAACTTCGCGGCTTGCAGCTCAAAGAAATTCCGGTGCGCTGGAGTCATTTCGACGGCACGACTCTGAACTTTACGCGCGAGAGCCGCCGAATGTTCAACGAAGTCCGAAAAATTCGCCGCAACGCCAAACGCGGCATTTATGATAAAATCGACAAAACTTAAATTTAATGTGTCTTTTGTAATGCCATCTGCCAAAAGTCTATGACCGCCAAACTTAACGTTAATATTGACCATGTGGCAACCGTCCGGCAGGCGCGCCGGACAATCGAGCCGAGTATTATCGCGGCGGCGGTTGCTTGCGAGCAAGCGGGTGCGGACGGAATTACCGTTCATCTGCGCCAAGACCGGCGGCATATTCAAGATAAAGACATCGAACTGCTTCGCCTTGTTGTTACGACTTATCTTAATGTTGAGATGGCGGCGAGCGGCGAGATGATGGAAATTGCCGTTGCGACCAAACCGGAAGCCGTTTCATTAGTTCCCGAAAATCCGAACGAGGTAACGACCGAAGGCGGCTTAGACGTCTTAAAAAATCTCGAAATCGTTCAAACGGCGGTTGGGCGTTTGCGTGAAGTCGGTATTTTCGCCAGCATTTTTATTGACCCGGACGAGCGGCAAATCGAAGCCGCTCATAAAATCGGCGCGCAACAAATTGAGCTTTGCACCGCCGAATACGCCGAGCTTACATTATCTTCACGCGCCGCTCACGGCGAAGGTCTGGAAAAGGCAAACACCGAAATCCAGCGCATAAAACGCGCCGCCGTTTTCGCCAAAAATCTAGGGTTGAAAGTCGCCGCCGGACACGGCTTAACGCGAAAAAACGTCGGCGCGCTCGCTTCCATTTCCGAAATTGAAGAATTTAACATCGGACACAGCATTATCTCCCGCTCGATTTTCGTCGGCTTAAATCAAGCCATCCGCGAAATGATTGATGCAATCGGCTGAACGATGTGTGAACAAAATTTCCATCCGTCTTTATTTTTCAGTCCCGTCGATACAACCTTTTTTCCGTCTCGAATCTCTTTTAAAATGTAATCTTTAATCTTCAAAGCCGTGAGGTCAAATCAATGCCCGTTTTGCGCTTTCTTTTCGTTCTCGTGTTTTTTGCTCTTCCTGTTTTCGTTTTCGCGCAAGACGCGGCGGCGGACGAAGCCGCGAAAGAAAAACTTCGCCGCCAGACGGCGCTTCTCGAACAAATCTTGAGCGATGCGAAAAATTTTCGTCTGCCGGAAAATCGCGCGTTCATTTACGCCAAAGCAGGAAACTCTTTGTGGCAATCTGACGAAAAACGCGCCCGCCAGTTTTTTCAAAATTCAATCGCCGAATTGATTGCGGCGCAAGCAGAAGTTGAAAACGAAAAAGGAAATAACAAACAGTTTCTCAACAATTTGATTTACGGACAGTCGCCGCGCTGGGAAATTTTGTATCTGATTGCCAGCCGCGACGCCGATTTCGCGCTTGACGCTCTGGCGAGAACGCGACCGAACAAACTCGTCCAAGCTGTTTCAAATTTTTCGCCCGACAACGTGAACTCGCCGAGCCAGCAATTCGCCCGCAACGAAATTCAAAACGAGCAGCGGCTTATCGCTTTGGCGGCTGAGCAGAGTCCGCAACGCGCGATTAAACTTCTTCGCGAAAGTTTGAAAAAGGAAGTTTCATACGACACGATAAATCTTCTCAAAAGAATTCACCAAAAAGATGCGGAAACGGCAAATCAGCTTGCCGAAGAAGTCGGGCAAAAACTGCTCGATACAAAATTTGACGAAAGCAATCAGGACTCGAGTTTTATGCAGTATTTTTTAGCCGAATTCGGACAAAAGCAGACCACACCGCCACCTGCATCTGAATCCGTTTCGGAAACACATATAACTCTTTCCGAAACAAATTCTATAAAAGTTTCCGACCAATTGCTCAGAGATTTATCCGACAAAATCGTAAAATTTATCTTGCGTCCCAACGCGACTTCATTTTACGGCAACGAAAATGCATTTAAAGTTATAGAAAGATTTTTCCCCGCCGCCGTCGCGCAAATCCGGCAAAGACAAACGAAATTCCAAAATCAAACGGGGCAATCTGAAGATTACAATAAATTGATGCAAAGCGATGCAACATCGGAAGAGCTTCTCAGCCGAGCGGAAAAATTTCCCGTCGCTTACCAGAAAGAAATTTATCGTCGTGCGGCTGAGAAAACGGCACAAGCGGGAAACGTGGCGCAGGCGCAAAAAATTTTAACATCCAATCTGCCGGATGAAGAAGAAGCCGACAGGTATTTGTCTCAATTGAATTATAATCTTGCCAATCAAGCCATTTCGCAAAGCAAGTTTGACGATGCGAATGCAATAATCAATCAGATACCGGATGAAAATCTGCGGCTGAGTGCCTTTGTTTATCTGGCGAATTCGGTTTACCAAAAAAATCCGAAGGAAAATCAAAAATGGGCGCTTTCGATTTTAGAGCAAGCGCGCGGGCTTGTGCCGGACGCGCCCGAAAAATTTTCGGAAATCAATTCGCTTCTAAGTTTGGCTTCCGCTTATGCTGTAATCGAGCCGTCCGAAGCGTTTCGTTTGATTGAATCTTTGAGTCCGACGCTCGAAGAGCTTTTACAGGCGTCAGCCGTTCTCGCCAAATTCAACGATTACGGCAATTTCCGGCAGGGCGAATATCAGATTAGCTCAGGCAATAACGGT
>JALYZF010000069.1 GCA_030948995.1 Acidobacteriota bacterium | reverse complement strand
AAACTGTGTGGCACAAAATTGTAAGATGATGATTCAATAATCTCTAAAATTTAAAGTTGCGGCTTCGAAGATAATCGAATAACTTTCTTTTGAATTGTTCTGACCCGGTTCGCTTTTCCCGGATTCTTATTATTTTACTATTTAAGAATGATGTTATATTGAGTTGATATGCAAAATGCCCGAACAATATTTCAACAGACGATTTTGCCGCTGCCGGATAGCGAAAAACTTAAACTGGCGACAATTATCCTACAGAATCTAACTAACGATGAAAGAAAATCTCAATCTGCTTTTGATTTATTGCAAAGTATCCAGAATGAAAGAGTTTTTTCTTCGCCGCAGGAAGTTGACGAACATTTGAAAGCGGAGCGTGAATCTTGGGACAACTGAGTTTTCCCCCTGCGGCAAAGTTTATCTAGATACTTCTCCGATAATTTACAGCGTGCTACTCGCCGAGATTCTTTCAGCTATTGAGAGCGAAATCCAGTTCGGTTTGCAAATCGTCTTCGCGCAGATTGCTCATTGACACGCCTAATTGTGAAAGCGAAAGCAGGAATTCGACGCGGGTTTTATCCGCCAGACGCGCCGCCTGACCGGATGAGATTTTGCCCAATTCATAGAGTTTGACGGCAAGCAAAAATTTCGCATCGCGGGAAAATTCTTTATCGGAAACGCCCAGCGTGAAAAGCAAATCATCGGTGTATTCGATTATTAAAGTATTTTGCATAATTTCACCTCAAAATGTCATTTTAACAGCGGATAATTTTGATTTTTTCGCTTACATCTTTATCTTTCAATCGGCGAAAGTATCAGCCTGAAAATTTTCTTAAACTTACCAGTGAATTTCGACCAGACCAGAATCGGTAATGGCATTATCTCTGGTAATCAAAGGTAGATTCATATACGAGGCAAAAGCGGCAATCATCTCGTCAAAAGGATCTTGGTTAAAATTAAATCCGGTTCTGAGAGCTATTACTTCAGGTTCGAGCGGGACGATTCCAAAGGATTTTGTTTTTAGAATTCGATTTGCCCGATCTAAAAACCCGTTATTCAATTTGATTCGCTGTTTTTGCTCTAAAATAGCCGTTTCCCATAAAACAATGGCGGGAATATAGATAAAAGATTCGCCTTTAACAGTTGATTCAAAAGCCTTTAAAGCCTTGTTTGATAAAGATGAATGATTATTTAAAGTGAACCAGAGCAGCGAATGCGTATCGGTAACGTAAACGGACATTTTAGTTTTGCTCTAATTGTCGAGCCGAATTTTCGATTGATTTGGAAAATGATTGAGCGAGTTCTTTTCTTGCCGCGTCAAAATCTTCGTCGAGAATTTCGCCCAGATTAGTGATGTCAGCCGAATCTTTAATTTCATTTTGAGGATTGGGCAAAATGGTAATGAAAACCCGGTGCGGTGAATCTAATTCGACCGGTTCGAGAAGATGAACTTGACCTTTTTCATCTATTACGGCTTCAATAGTTTGTATCATAATTTTTGATATTACTACTTTTTATTTCCTTCAACAATCGCAATTTCTTCGATGTCTAAATCATTGCTCAACCAATCTATCGCGCCGTCTTGATCGGCATAATCAAATCCGCCGGACGAATATGCGTCAGTTTCAGGCTGGTTTGGATTTCGCCGTCTTTTTGGCGCAGACGCTGGCAGGCGACTTCAGATTATTTCGGATAGCTTGCCAAATAAAGTCTTCAGTATATCTAACGGCATTTAGAATTATTTCTCTTTGCTCATTGAGTTTTTCCGTTAGATTTTTCTTTGGAAATTTTCAAATTCACTCAACTACCTGCTTCTATCCTGCGAATGCTCTTTTTTAATATCATAAGCACGAGATTCTTTCTTTTCCTGTTCACGGCGCGGCGCAGTATTTAATTCCGGCACGTAAAAAATTACGCTGTCGTCAAAAGAGCGGTCAGTTGATTTTCCAGTTCCCGGATTCTCTCTTGACTTAGATTCTGAAGCCGCTGATTTTCCTCGATGTCCGCCTTCATAAACGGCGTCGTCAGATATTTTTGCCTGAGCAAACTCTCTTGAAGTTTCCAAAGTATCTGGTAAAGACGCAATCTCATTAAACTCAGTTTTTGAATCATAATGTGCATATCCAGCAGACGAATTTCGATCTGACTCCACTTCTCGTCCGTCTGTTTCGCCAAAAGCTGGTTCTGCTCGGTCAATTTCTGATTCCGCTCGCTTAGTAATTGATTCTGCTTGATTATCAATTGATTTTGCCGTTTCAGTTCCGTTATTTCTTCCGCTTTCAAGACTAAGTTTTTCGGTAAATTCATTTTTAACTCCGATTAAATATTCCGTATCTCGTTTGTGGTCATATTTCAAGCCGTTTTTCTGTAAGTTTTGCCAGGAATAGTTTTTGGCAATCGCCGAAGATTTAAACTTGATTTCATCCTTTTTAAAACTGAAACCGTTCATTTTTCCGGTCTTTTCGGAAATGTTTGGTCTAACATCAAAGCCCGAATGCTGAAGAGTTTCAACGAAATCCCTGACACCCGGTTCACCCTTCAAAATCTCGTCAATGGTGAGTTTGGCTTCAACCATTACTGATAATTCGCTCGTGCGTTCCATTTGCTTGTATTCATTGCTTTTTATTCTGCGGTCGCCGGATTTTATATATTCCGTCCGTTCAAGTCCGAGAGATTTTTCCAGTTCCTTGGTCGCCTCAATTGCGCGTTCGGCGATTTTCCATTCTTTAACGGTCGTGCCGTCGTCGCGGATTCTGCCGGCGATGAGGTGAAAATGCTCGTATTTCTTGTCGTGATGTTCGACGACCAGAAAGGGAACATTTTTGAAATCGAGTTTTTCGAGCAGTTTTTCGGCAAACTCGATCTTTTTTTCCGCTTTGACTTTTTCGCCTGAAGCGAACGAAACGGAAATATGCGTCGCCTGATTTTTGACGCGGCAATTGAGCCGGTTATAACTCTCAAACTCTTTTTTGATTTCCGCCTGCGTGCCGAAACTGCCCGCGAGAATTTCCGGCTGTTTAGTTGCTTCTTTGTTCTCGCTCAAAACGTAAGCGATGGCTCCGGCTGAACTTCCGGTGCTGCCGACTTTTGCGATTGCCATTTTTATTGTTTCTCCATAATCACGGATTTGAGTCCCGCCAGAATCCTGAAATATTGATCAACCATGGTCGTATCTACGGTGTGACCTGTTTCAAGCATCTTCAGAAGCAGCCGGAAATTCTTATTGATTTCGTTGATAACCCTGATCGCTTCTAAATCAATCTTCGGCGTCGGCGGTTTGATTTTCAGCAGCAATGCCGCCCGGTGCAGAACCTCAGATGGCGAAAACCCGCAGCATTCGGCTATTTCCAAAATTTGATTTCGCTCTTCAACCGTAAAGCTGGCGGCGATCCGACAGCGGCGTTTCTCCGCGCCGAGCTGCGGTCGTCCGAGTCTTTTTTCGCTGTTATTCTTCATCGTTTTCAGCCTCGCTAAAAGCGCAAGAACGCACATTTCGTGAAGCACTAAATCCTGCTTGCCTTACGCTAAAAACCAATCAATTTTCTGACAGATGTTGTTTTCGGTCATACGATTTTTGTTTCATTCAAGAAACACCCGAAAACGCTATTTCCTATACCTATTACATTTTTACTTAGACACTTAGACACTTAGACACAATCGAATAAACTCTCTGTCTTCAGTAATTTAATTTTTCAAATCTGTCTAACCGGCTGTCTAAGTGTCTAAGTGCTGTCTAAGTGTGTCTAAGTCGTGTCTAAGTAATGTCTAAGTAATTCTCGGCTTCAAAGCCCGATGTTTATTGAAAAAGTCCCTATTGTGTCTAAGTGTCTAAGTAATCTTAAATTTCTTCCAGAAAGTGTAAACATTTGCCCAAAAACCTATTCCGCAGATGAAACAAAGAGAGATAACACTCTACAAGCTAGTCGGACTCCTGTCCGCCGTCCAGCGTCAAAATGTAAACATATTTCCGCACTGAAAAATCCGGTAAAGAAACCTTTTGCTGCTTGGTTTGTATTGATCTGTCTTTAGGAATTTTCAAAAAACCGAGGTCTTCAAGTTCGGATAAAATTCGCTTCTGGTTGTAGCCTTTGCACAAATCGGCAAACTGCTCGGAAGTAAAAACAAATTCCGTGCCGCCCGACTCCGCGCGTCGTTTGTAACCGATTCTGTTTTGCGGTTTCGGTTTGAGTTCATCATCCAAATCGTGAAAATCGGAATGCGCGCGCTTGTCTATCGCGGCGATTATTTTCCGGCAGCCTTCCGAAACGTCAAACGCGCCGATTCCGCCGCGCCGTTCGAGCCATTCGTTGAAAAGTTTGATCGTCATGCATTTCACTTCGCCGGTCTGCCAATCGGTCAAACCGATTCTGGTCGCTAAAAATCCGCCTGTTCCGACGAGCGCGAATTTCTCGGCAACACGAAAGACTTCGCCGCTCGCCTGCGGGTCAACGTAATGCTGAAAAAAATTGATGCGGGCTTCTTCGATAGTTTCTTTTACCTTGTCGTAGTTATCCGCCGTATATTGTATGAACTCACGAATCGCCGCGCCGTAAAAGCTGACGCTCGCCCGGTTCAAATATGATGAGAACTCTGCGCCGTTATTAAATCCGTGAAGATTTTCAAATACTCCGTGCCGGCTGTTTTCGGGAACGGCGGAGATGTCTATAAATCTCGCTTCCTGACCGCCAAAAGTCTGCTCTTTGGTTTCGCGGGTCAAATCCTGAAATGACAGCTCGCCGCTGGAGAGAAAAAGAAGAAGCCATTCGTCCCGTTTCCTTGCAGTAATGTCCTTTGTCATTCGCGATGTTGCAAAACCGTTCGACAGCATATAAATCAGCTTGCCGATGTCTTCGACGCGTTTAATTTCCTTGATTTCGTCGAGCGGCAAAAGCAGATGGTTGTGATAGGCGGAAACGGCTTCGATCCCGTTTTGAGTGCCGCGCCAGGTTTCGTTGAATCCGTTTTCGCCATTACAGCCTAAAACGCTTCCGGCAACTTTTAATGCTGAACTTTTACCGGTGCTGGATTCTCCGCGCAAATGGAAACCGCCGCCGAGCTGGTTTGACAAGGGAAGCAGAACTGAAGCGAAAGCGCAGCTCACGGCGAAAATCAGCCGTGAATTGCCGACACAATACCGGGCAATATTTTCGCGCCATTCCTGAGCCGTTCCCTGTGCTTTGAGTTTCTTAATTTTCGAGTGCGTGCCGTGCAGCAGATAATCAGTGTTGTCGGCGTTTGCGGCACTGATGATTTTATCCGGCATCACGAAGGATTTACCCTGCCAGCCGGTTTTGTAAACGAGCGTCAAGCGTTTCTCGGGTTTTGAATAAATCAGGTAATCAATCAGCCTGATTTTTTCACGGGAATTGATGATCAAACCGTTGGCGACGAGTTCGCCCAAAATGCTCTGCGGCTCGGTGACGAGTCCGCGCAGCGGAATATTTATTCTTTTCGTGCGCCCGTCGTCATTGGCAAATTCAACGATTTGCGTTCGCTCGCCGTCGTCCGCGTCTTTGCCGGTCGCAACCACATTCAGCGGCGAGCAGACGAAAGTTTCGACTTCTTTTATCTTGCCGCCGCGCGTTCGCTCGTAAAAGATATAAAACAATCCCTGTTCGGTCAGGCGGTAATTTTCGAGTCCGTCGTTTGTATGGATTGTTTCAATTTCCGTTTCCTGTTTGGCAGAAAAATTCAGCCAGCGGCGAAGCAATCCGACTGCTTTAATGCCGACCAATTCAGCCAAACGCGGGAATCCGACGACGTTCTTTTCCTCTTGAATGCGCTCGTAGGTAGTTTCGACGGCTTTTAATCTGTTTGAAATTTCCTCATCTTTTGTAACCGTGCAGATCGCTTTAACAAACAGGTAAGCGTCTTCAAAAGAAAAACCGTTGGTCAGCAACGCGCCGCTGACGCAGAGGCTCAAATCATGCCTTTTCGTATCAACCCACAATTCAGCGAGCAACGCGGCAGCGGACAGTCTGCCGACGGCGGCGCGTAAATCTTGAAATGAAACTTGTGCCGGTTCGTCTGCATCGTACCAGATGATTGGTTCGCCGCATTCGTGAATCGAGCCGGGAAAAACGGTCTGCGTTCCGGTCGAGCGGATTTCGGCGATCATTTCCGAAGACTGAAATTTTTCCGTTTTCGCGTCCGGGCAGTAATACAAAAAATGACTGCGCTTTTTGCTCGACCGTCCGAAGATTGCACCGGTGTCAGGCAGGAAGTAAGTGGTCAGTTCAACAGCCCACCGGCTGTCGAGATCAACGTCCGTTAAATCATTGGAAGCTGTTCCAAGCAAAACACTTACGTTCTGCGGCTTGCCGTTAAAGTGGGTGGTCAGTTCGTCAAGCCGGGTGGTTCGATGAACGTGCCAGTTCGGGAAGTTCGGATTCTTTGAACGCGTCGGAACCGGAATCGGTTGCCAGCCTTTCAAAAAGTATTCGGTCGCAATCTCCAACGCGGACTGCGGCGCGGTTTTTTCATTTTCGCTTGAGTTTATGTTATGATTCATACACAAATAGGGTTAAAAGACGGTCTTACGACTGCCTTTTCGACTTTTGGAAGCGATTTTGACTCTTGGCGGAGGGAATCGCTTCTTTCCTTTTTACATCGAAAATTATGGCTTCCGCCGCAATTTCGTCCTGTGTTTTGCGCTTACCGTTTGTAAGCCAAATTAAAAGTTCTTTGCGCGAGAAATACAGTTTCTTTCCGCGTTTCGAGTGCGGAATTTTCCTTTCGGAAACCAAGCCGTAAATCGTCGGCTTGGCAAGTCCGGTCAATTCAATCGCCAGCTCGATGCCGCCGATCTCGTCTTCTCGCTCTTTCTCCTCCTGCTGTTCAAAGTAGCCTCTTAACTCATTCCTGATCGCCTTCGATATATCTTCTATTGTTAAATTCGTGACCGTTATGTCCATCAAAATCACCTCAAATTTATAGTTGGTGATTTTTGTTATGACAATTTCTATGCCAAAAACGGACTGTTCACTAAACTCAATGATTTACAGTTATTTTTCATTATTGATGTTTAGTAACTGTCAACTTTGGTTGACACTTTTGGTTGACACTACTGTCAACTAATGTTGACAATTTCGTTCCAACGTAAAGCAATTCTCAGATTTTCATAATGTTTCGCCGCTGGCGCAAAAATTCGCCACTTGGTGCAAAAATTCGCCAATGGTGCATTTTTGCACCAACTAAACCAGACTGATTTTATTGACGGCTTCACGTTTCTTTTCGTCAATAATTTTGGCGTAAATTTGTGTCGTTTGCAGATTCTTGTGTCCGAGCAGCTTTGAAACCGTATAAATATCCGTTCCGAGCGTGATTTGCAAAGTCGCGAATGTGTGACGAAAAGAATGAAAAGTAATCTTTCGGTTAATGCCTGCGTTTTTGGTCCAGCCCGGTAAATAAGCGCACTGCCAGTATTCGAGATTCGAAAAGGCTTTTGCGTTACTCTCTTTGCGCTCGCCGAGCAGCGAAAAGGCTTGCTCGCTAATCGGCAGCGTTTCCGCTCCCTTCGTCTTTTTCTGTTTGAACCGGATAAAGTATCCCTGTTCCTCGCTGTGCTGTATTTCGCTCCAGACGAGCTTTTCAACGTCAGAATACCGCAAGCCGGTCAGTACAGAGAACAATGCCGCCCGCCGCAAATCTTCATATTCAAAAGGCGTTTTCGCCAGGTTTTGCAGTTCTTCGAGCGTTAAAAATTCGCGCTGCGTGACCTGAAGTTTAATTGATTTGATCCGGTAAGCCGGGTTTGTCGAAATCATTTTACCGTCAAACGCTTCGCGGACGGCAACTTTGAATTTATCGAAGTAATTCGAAGCTGTATTACGCGATAATTTGCCGTTTTCAAGCAGATATACTTTGAATTTCTCGCAAAAATGTGGTGTCAGATCGGCAAATTTGCATTCTCCGCCCGTGAATTTTTCGAGATATTTGTAAACTGAATTCCAGTTCTCGTAACTGCTCTGTGAAAGCTTCTTTTTACCTTCGGTGATTTGTTCAAAGTAATTGAGAAAACTTTTCTGTTTGTTCCGAACTGTTACAAACCCGTAACTGCCGGCTTGAAATTCGAGCTGCCGCTGCGCCCGGATGTTTTCGCCCAGCATTTTCGTCTGCTTGTTATGTTCTCTTTCGAGTTCAGTTTTCGGCTTCTCGAAAATATGAAGCCGCAGATGCTCGCGCCGGGTTTGCCGGTTCGTCTCCGGATGCGTAATCGGCGGATAAAAGTCCAGGTAAAGACTTATTTTTCCGTGCTGAAGTTTCTTTTCTCTGAGAAAAACTTTGATCATAACTATTTCATGAGAATAACCTGTCAACGTCGGTTCGCTTAATGACGATCCGCCTTCCGAAACGAACCGCGTTCAAACGATTCTCCTTTATCGCCCGGCTAACGGTTGAACGGCTAATGCCGAGCAGACCGCAGACTTCCTCGACTTTCAGAAAGTCTTTCGCCTGCACCGCCGCAATCGGAATCGAAACGCTTTTCACAGTTTCGAAATTGCTTGTTTTGATTTTTGAATTCCTCGTCCGGGCTTTGTAAGCCATCGAAGCGCAGCGGTGCTGACAGTATTTCGTGACGGTCGTCCGAGCCGTAAACTCGTTTCCGCAAAAATCGCAGATGCGCTGTATTAAAATGTTCGAGCTCATTTTTGCCTTTTTACACTCTTAATTCGCTGTGCGTCTGTATGTGTCATAATTTGTCCAAACTCACTTTTTAAGATTGGTTATAATTCAGGAAATACAGACAGCATACAGAAAGATACATAGAAACACAAACTAAAACGAAATATCAATAAACGCCAAAAACAGAAAAAGCCTGATGAACACAGGCTTTTATTGGATATTTTATTTTTTGGTTATGGATACTTATTGCTTCTTACTTTCCGATACAAAAGGTCGAAAAAATTCTGGTCAGCATATCTTCAGTCGTCGTTTCGCCTGTGATTTCGCCTAAAAAACGCATTGCGTTGTGCAAGCCGATTAAGACAATTTCTTCGCTCATCCGCTCATTTATTGAATGGCACGCAGCTTCGATTTCTAAAATCGTGCGGCGCAGCAAATCATTATGACGCGCGTCGGAAATTAAAAAGCCCGAATTATTCGTATCCTGCGCCGCAAATGGTTCGATAATCGCTTTCTGCAAATCGTCCAAACCTTCGCCGGTTTTCGCGGAAATTTTTAGGATTGCGGATTGCGGATTGCGGATTGCGAATTTTATATCGTTGTGAAGCTGATTTTCGTTTTGAATATCCGAATGATTTAAGTCGGATTTATTGATAGCAATCAAGCGATTTAAATCTTCTGTTTGGCTGAAAATTTCCTTGTCTTCCATCGTCAAATTTTCCGAGCCGTCGAGCAAAACCACAATCAAATCGGCGTCCGCCATCGTCCGCTTTGAGCGTTCGACGCCGATGCTTTCGACCGTGTCCTTGGTTTCGCGCAAGCCAGCCGTATCAATCAGCGAAATCGGAATATTACTAATCGTAAAACTTTCGCGCAGTTGGTCGCGCGTCGTTCCCGCGATTGCGGTTACGATGGCGCGTTCGTGTCCGAGCAGAGCGTTGAAAAGACTCGATTTTCCTACATTCGGGCGACCGACGAGCGCGACCCGCAAGCCTTCGCGCAGCAGTTTTCCCGCCCGAAAAGTTGCCGCCATTTTTTCCAAACTTTCGTTGATTTTAAGAAGTTTTTCTTCAATGCTCTGCGCCTGAAAATCCGGCAAATCATCTTCGACAAATTCGAGCGAAGATTCGAGAACGACGATAATATTTAGCAAATCGTCTTTGAGCGGCTGCAAAGAATTAGAAAGCTCACCGCGCAGTTGTCGAACCGATTGGCGGGCGGCAGCGACCGTTTGCGCGTCGATTAAATCACGAATCGCTTCGGCTTGGCTCAAATTCATTCGCCCGTTTGACAAAGCGCGCAGGGAAAATTCGCCCGCGTCAGCCATTCGCGCATCGAGCCGCAGACAAAAATCTATAATTTGACGCAGGACGACGGGCGAGCCGTGACAACTGATTTCGACGACATCTTCGCCGGTGAAAGAATGCGGAGATTTAAAATATGTGATTATTGTTTCGTCTAAAACTTCTGCGGTTTCAAGGTCGTAAATTTTTATGAGCGAAGCCGTGCGCGGTTTTGGCGAGAAATTTTCGTCGCGCGTAAGTTTTCCGACAATTGCGAGCGACTCTGCGCCGCTTAAACGTATAACGCCGATTCCGCTTCGTCCTAAAGGCGTGGCAAGCGCGACGATTGTGTTTGACATAGTTCAAAATTCAAAGTTTGAAGCTCAAGGCTAATTCGGTTTTCGATTTTGAATATTGAACCTTAAACTTATTTAAGGCGGACTTCCAATCTTCTGTCTCTGCCCGCGCCGACCGATTGTGTAATCAAATCTTCTTCGGCTTGCAGAACCAGATGAATCGTTCGCCGTTCGGTCGAATTTAAAACGCCGAAGGTAAACGGTCTGCCGTTTTTGCGGACGTTCTGCGCGGCGAAACGCGCCATTGCTTGCAATTCGGCTTTGCGCGTCTGGCGAAAACCTTCGGCGTCGCAAATAAAACGTTCTGTTCGGTCTAGTTCTCTGCCGTAAATCTGAAAAAGCAAAGTTTCAAAAGCGTCGAGCATTTCGCCATTTTCGCTCAAAAGAAAAGAAACGTCATCGCCCGTCAAATTCAGCCAGCAGCCTTCGCTCGTCTGCTCCGCCGAAACGCTCAAATTAAAACTCAAGTTGGCGACGAGTTCGCTTAAAAATGCTTCAGCTTTTTGGCAAGTTTCATTCATAATATCAAGACGTTGAAAGTTTCGGTTTCACGTTCTTCGCGTTTTTCGGAACGCTTGAGACGACTTCAGTTGTCGGCGGCTCTTTAGGTTTGTTTATCCGGTTTATAATCATTTGCTGAACAAAGCTGACAATGTTGCCGAAAAACCAATAAATCAAGAGACCTGCGGGCGCGCTCCACATAATCCAGAGCATCATTACCGGCATCAAGTAAGTCATCATTTTCTGCTGCATTTGTTGTTCGGGCGTAACGGTCGCGGCTTGCGGCGTAAATTTCATCGAAAGAATCATCGAAGCGGCAAAACCGAATTCGAGAAAATGATACGGGTCGCTTGCCGAAAGGTCGGGCAACCACAGGAAATGCGCCTGACGAAAACCGATTGAAACCGTAACCGCCGTGTAAAGCGCAATCAAAAGCGGAAACTGCAGAAGCATCGGCAGACAGCCGCCAATCGGCAGCGCGTCTTTCGTCATCTTCAATTGTTCGACTTGAAGCGCGCGCATTCGCGGGTCGTCTGCCGGAATGCCCTTTTTCTGCATTTCCTTTAAACGTTCCTGCAAATCCTTCATCTTCGGCGCGTTTGCGGCAGATTTTTTGAAGGATTTTGACTGTGACCAGCGCAGCGGAAACAGCAGAGAATAAAATAAAAGCGTGAAAAGAATAATTGCAACGCCGTAATTATTTGTTAAATTATTCAGGAAATTCAGCGCATAGACAATTGGTATCGCGATGCGTTTAGTAATTGGTCTGACCCAAGTCCAATTGCTAAAATTCACAAAATCTACAATGTCTACTTCTCTGCCGAAAAATTGCTTTGAATTTTGGCTGTAATCTGAAAGAACAAAGTAATCTTTCGTCCCAGTGAAAATTTTTGTGCTAGAGCCGTCCGCATTGATTGGAACGTAAGCCGTAATTAAATGGCGCGTCTCAGACGTGCTTTCCTTTCGCGTAACCCAGCTTATCAAACCGTCATAATAAGGCGCGGTCGGCACATCGTATTTTGAAGAGTGGATTTCAAGACCGCCGGTTTTCTGCGCCGGAATTGCCGCCATCGCAAAATATGCATCGCCAACGCCAGCCCAATCTGCGTTGCCGCCAATCGCCAGCGAGCTTTGATTTTTTTCGTCGTATTTAAAAGCCGCGCCCGGATGACGTTCGACGCCGGTTTCGCTAACATACGCAACCGCTTCCGGCTCGATGTGATAATAATTGTGCTTTGCAATGCCTTGGTCGCCGATGCTCGCGCCGATTAAAAGTTTCGTGTTCGGAACGGGCGCGCCATTTTTCGTTAATTTAACTTTTAAATCGGTAACGTAACTGTCTGCGCTGAAAACAAAAGTTTTCGTCGCTTCGACGCCGCTCGCTTCGTCTTTCAAAACAAAATCAATCTGTTTGGTTTGCCCGGCGGGAATTTCTATGTTTTCTTCGGCGGAGGAAATTTGATAATTGCGCTGATTTACAAACGAATCAAGGTTTTGGTCGCCGGTTGCGAGACGAAACGGCAGTTCGCGCGGGTTGCGGTTTCGCGCTTCTTCGGAAATAAGTTCGAGCGGTTTTTCGTTTTCTTTATTTGAACCGTCTGCAAAAAGCGGCTTGCCTTGCGGGTTTTGCGTCGAAACATTTTTCAGCAAAATCCAGCTCGAAGCAAGCGCGCCTTTCGAGTCGAGTTTGACTTCGTAAAGCGGGGTTTTAATCGTGATAAATTTATTCGGAGTCGCATCCGGCGTCGAATCGGCAATCTGCGTTGGACTCGGCGGTTGAACAGGCGTTGCGATAGTCGATTCAGGCGTCGCAGTTACCACTGCCTGCGCCGTATTCGCATTATCGGTTGTGCTTCTTTTCGGCAGAAAAAAATAGCTGTAGCCGTAAAATACCAGCATCGAAAGCAGCGCCGCCATCAAAAATCGGGATTGTGAACTTTGTTTAAAATCAGACATTTTTATTTTAGATTTTGGATTTTGGATTTTGGATTTATCGAGCGATTAGCTTTTCAGCAAAACTCAAAATGCTCATTTTATAAAATTATTTATTATAAAATTATTTAACAGGCAATTTGTGATTCAGCCAACGTCCAATCTAAAATCCAAAATCTAAAATCACTTAACCGGGTCGTCGCCGCCCGCGCAAAAAGGTTGACAGCGTAAAATACGTTTTACGGCGCGCCAAGTTCCGCCTAATGCGCCGTATTTTTCAACCGCTTGGCGCGCGTATTCCGAACAAGTCGGCGAAAAGCGGCACGCAGGCGCTAAAAAAGGCGAAAGAAACGTTTTGTAAAGTTTCAAAAAATCCAAAACCAGATACTTCATTTTGTTTTACTTTACTACGTCGTCTTCGCCCGTTTTGTTTTTCGATTCAAAAACTTTAACTCGTTCAATGATTTGCCGAAACTCTTCCAAAGGCTTTTCGAGTTTAACTTTTAGAAGACTTCTTCGCGCATTTAACACCCAGTCGAATTTCGTTTCGAGTTTGTTAAGTTCCGGTTTGCTTAAACGAAATGCTTCTCGCAGAAGTCGCTTGGCTCTATTTCTTTGAACAGCATTGCCGACGCCTTTTTTTGAAGCCGTGATTCCGAGTCTTTGAAAACCACTTGCCGACGACAAAATAAAAACCGTCATCAAACGACCTTCAAAACGCTTGCCTTCCGCATAAACGCGGCGAAACTCGCTCGGTTTTCTAAGGCGCGCCGATTTTGGCAAACTAAAATCTAGTAATGTTGAACCGTTAATCTTTTGCGACCTTTGGCGCGACGGCGTTTCAAAACGGCGCGCCCGTTTTTCGTCGCCATTCGCGCGCGGAAACCGTGTTTCTTGGCGCGACGACGGTTGTTCGGTTGATAAGTTCTCTTTGGCATAATTATTCATCTCCTCGAGGTGAAAGTGAAAACTTAAAGTTTAAGTATATTTGAACGTTATGTCAAAGCAACAACAATTACGCGCCGACCGGCAATCTTAAAATTTTCTCCAACAATCTTTTTCAAGGTTTCAATATAAAGCGCGTGTTCGTGTTCCAAAATCCGCGCCGCTAAACTTTCCGGTGTGTCGTCGTCTTTTACTTCAACAACTTTCTGCGCGAGAACCGCGCCGCCATCCAAACTCTCGTCAACAAAATGAACTGTGCAGCCGGAAAATTTCACGCCGTATTGAATCGCTTGCTTTTGCGCATCCAAACCTTTAAAAGCAGGCAGTAAACTCGGATGAATATTCAAAATGCGATTTGGAAAACTTTTAATAAACTCCGGCGAAAGAAGCCGCATATAACCCGCAAGACAAACTAATTCAACCTTTCTTTTTTTTAATTCGGCGACAATTTCCGCATCGTGTTCAGCGCGCTTTCGCCCGTTTTTTTCGATAATGAGCGTTTCAATGTTTTTTTCTTTCGCCTTCCGCAAACCTTCCGCGCTTGCTTTATCACTTATGACAATCGCAACTTCAGAGTTTGGAATTTCCCCGCTCTTAACGGCATCAACGATTGCCATCATATTCGAGCCGCGCCCGGAAATTAAAATGCCGATTTTCATTTGATAAAAAGACTGAAAACCTGCACAATAACCTTGTCCAAGTTTGGAGTAAAAATTTATGCCGATTCAAACTACATACAGCAACGCCAGAAATAATTTAGCATCTTTGCTCGAAAAAGTTACCGACGAGCAGGAAATCGTAATAATAAATCGTCGCGGGCGTGAAGACGTCGCAATGGTCAACGCAAACGAGCTTTCGAGCCTGCTTGAAACCGCTCATCTTCTCCGCTCGCCGAAAAACGCGCAAAGACTTCTCAAAGCCTTGCAACGCGCGCAGGCGAAAATCGAAAAACCTGAAACAATAGAAAAACTGCGGCTGGAGTTTGGAATTGAAAAAGGAAAGTAACCGCAAAAATCAACGCGAAGCCGTTTTTCATCCCGAATTTCGAGAAGATTTACGCTTTTGGGCGGAAACCAATCGTAAAACTCTGCTTCGCGCCTTTGATTTAATCGAAGCGATTCTGCGCGAGCCTTTCGATGGTATCGGCAAACCCGAACCTTTAAAATATCTCGCGTCCGGCGCGTGGTCGCGGCGTTTGACGCAAGAACACCGAATGATTTATCTCGTCGGCGAAACGCGAATCGATTTTCTGCAAGCACGCTACCATTACTAAATTTCTAAATAGCCTTTGAAATTAAAATATAAATCCAAGATACTGCGTAAAAAAGAACTAAAATTACTGAAATCCAGAAAGTTACGCCGTTATATTCCTTGAAATGAATTATTTTTTCATTAGAGACCTCATCTTTGAACACATAAAAGAAGGCAGAGCATATCAAAAAACAGAACAACCAAATAAAAGGTATCCAAAGAGGAAGAAAAAGTAATACTAAGCCGTCTTGTGCATCCTTTTTCGTGCTAAAAACTAAGTCACCTATAATAAAAATGGCAAAAGAAGTAGTTAAAATAGAGGCGACGTTCAAATTGCGATAAAAGAAATTTTTTCGTCTAAATATAAAATATCCGATTATCAAAGTAACGATCTGAATTGAAACAGGCACTAAAATAACCCAACCAAAAAAAAGCAAAGAGTCCGGTTCAATAAGAGAAAAAAATATCGTCATAATTAATCAAACAATAAAAACTTCTCTGCTTCCACTAATTACCTGTCCGATTTTATAGGCTCTATTACCCGATTCATCAAAATACTTTATATTATTTTCAACGTCTTCCGTCGCGCAAATCACAATCATTCCAACGCCCATATTAAAGGCGCGAAACATTTCTTCGTCTTTGACATTGCCGAGTTTTTGCATCAAGCCGAAAATTGGCAATTCATTCCAAGTTCCGCGCTGGATTTCAACCGAAACATTATCGGGTAAAATTCTCGGAATGTTTTCGAGCAGCCCACCGCCGGTGATATGCGCCAAACCTTTTATCGTATTTATATCGAGCAGTTTATCTAGTTGTTTCAAATAACTTTTGTGCGGTTTAAGCAATTGGGCGCTTAAAGTTTCCTCACCGAGTTCGTCAAATTTTGAATCAACTTCAAAGCCGCCGATTTCAAAAAATAATTTTCTGGCAAGCGAATAGCCGTTTGTGTGCAAACCGTTTGACGGCAAAGCTAAAACAACGTCGCCCGCTTTGATATTTTTTCCGTCAATGACTTTCGATTTATCGACGACGCCGACGATAAAACCAGCCAAATCATACTCGCCGTCTTTGTAGAATCCGGGCATTTCCGCCGTTTCGCCGCCGAGCAGGACGCAGCCATTTTCTTTACAGGCAATAGAGATTCCTTCGACGACCGCAACGGTTGTTTCCGGCTCTAATTTTCCAGTCGCAAAATAATCGAGAAAAAAAAGCGGGCGCGCGCCCTGCACTAAAATATCGTTTGTGCAGTGGTTTACAAGGTCTTGCCCGATTGTATTGTGAATTCCGGTTTCAAAAGCTATTTTCAATTTCGTCCCGACGCCGTCTGCCGAAGCAACTAAAATTGGCTCTTTCATTTCTGGAAACATTGCGGAAAACATCCCGCCGAAGCTGCCGATTTCCGTTAAGGTCTGCTCGTTGAAAGTTGATTTGGCGAACGTTTTGATTTTACGAAGCGCGAGATTTGCGTTGTTGATCGAAACACCGGCGTCCGAGTATGAAATTGAATTCGTCATAAGTTTTTGAAAACGAAATTATAAACCGCTTAAAAAAAATTAGCCACGAACGACACAAATTGCGCTAATAAAAAGCAAAAACAATTTGTGTTATTCGTATTATTTGCGGCTAATCTGATTGACCAAATCGCTTTTCGCGTTTAGCATTTTTTGAGGAGATTTAACGACAGAAAAAAATATGAGCTTTACTTTAATGGATTCAGGCGCGGACGGCTTCGAGTTTCGCGCCAATGTTTGGAATTGGAAAACAGTGCTTGAGATTATCAAAAGTTTTGATGTCGTCGGCGAAGGGAAATTGCGACAGATGAACTACAATGCAACCGGCGTTGCGCTCGATAAAGAAGAAGCACACGCTATCGGCGAGAAAATCAGGGACGAGATTTTGCCGAAATTAGCGCCGAATAAACGCATCTTTTCGGATTTGAGCATAACGGACGCGCCCGACGACGGAACGCTTTATCACGATGACGACGAGAAATGGAAAAATTACAGCGCAAGTTACGACTGGCTGAAGGATTTTTCCGAGTTTTGTCTTAGTTCAAAAGGCTTTCAAGTTTTTTAATGCAATTTTTCTACAACTTCGGAGATTTTTTTTACAAAAATCTTTCTCAAATTATTACGTTGATTTTGTTTGCGACCGTTCACGGCTATTTCGGCGCGTGGCTTGCCGTCAGAATGCTTTTTCGCCCGCGTCGTCCGGTCAAAGTAATTGGTTTGACCGTTTTTCCGCAGGGAATGATTCCGCGCCACCGCGACCGTCTGGCAAACGCCATCGGCAAAGCAGTCGGCGAAGAACTCGTTTCGCAGGAAACGGTTTTGGAAGAACTTTTCGAGAAAGATTTTCTGCGGAAAAAAATTCAATCGCTCGTTGACGCTTACGCGCAGGAAATTTTAACGAAAGATTACCCGACGCTGATTGAAGCATTGCCGTCGGGCGTGCGCGAGCCGGTTCTTGATACAATTTCTGCGCTTCAACTGAAAATCGGCAACCATATTACGAATGTTTTAAAGAGCGAAGAAACGATTGGCTCGATTCACTCATTTGTCGAGCGGCGCGTTGACGAATTTTTATCCAAAAGGGTTTCGGAAGTTGTCTCGGAAGAAAATTTTAATCAAATCTTAGGCTTTTTGGAAACGCGCGTTCATGCAATCGTCAAACAAAAAGTTTTCGAGCAGAAGATTCGTGATTTCATCAGTCGTCGCGTCGAAGATTTAGCCAACACGCAAACTTCTTTGGGCGAGATGTTCACGCAGGACGCCGTTGCGCTTCTTAAAGAGCGAGCAACCGAACAAATCAATCCGATTGTTCACCAAATTGCCGAGATTGCCACAGCCGAACGAACGCGCAATCAAATCGGCGCGCTTATCAAACGCGAAGTTCATAACTATTACGAAAATCTCGCATTTTTCAAAAAGATTTTCGTCTCGCGTGAAAATCTTCTGAAAGAAGTTGATGATTTGGTTAATGAAAGTTTGCCGAAACGTATTGAAGAAACTTTGCGCGGCGATTTTTTTGCACAGGAAGCGAGAAATTTTATCGACACGGCGATTGACAATGCGCTCGAACGTCCAATTCCCGAAATCATCGGCACAATCGCGCCTGAAAAGCTGGAAACTTTCAAAGCGCAAATCTCGAAAAATGTTTTATCGCTTGTGCAGGGCGAAGAAATGTTGACTTCGCTTTCCGCGTATTTGAGCGATACGCTGCACAAAATTCGCCCGCACAGCATAGACGCGATTCTGCAAACCGTTCATCCGCAATCGGAAGAAAAATTAAAAAGTATGCTGTCAAAAAGTTTGATAAACATTTTGACGGCGGATGAAACGGCAAAAATCGTCAATTCGGTTTTGTCCAGACAAATCGAACGCCTTCTTTCAACGCCAATCGGCAAACTTTTCGAACACGTTTCGGAAGAGCAAGTTTTAAGTGCAGGCAAAAACATTACGGATACGATAATTTCCGCTGCGCGAGAAAAACTTCCGCAGGTAATTCAGGAATTCGACCTCGGCGGCGTCGTGCGTGACAAAATCAATAATTATCCAGTCGAGAAACTCGAAAATCTAGTGCTTTCCGTCGCCAAAGAACACCTTCGTAAAATAGAGCTTTTCGGCGCGCTCTTCGGTTTGATTATCGGTATTGTGCAGATGTTTATTTCCTACTTCCGTCCATTTCACGAATAATTTTTTGAACTTACGTTGTATTTATTTCGTTTCCCTTGAAAAGTTTGTAAATTTATTTTGGAGATGAAAAAATGAAAAAATTCGGATTGATTATTTTTGCGACGGCTTTAATTATAGGTTTAATTTTCTCAGGCGGCTGCGGTTTTAGCAGTTTCAAAAATTTTTCCGGCGTTCAAGGTTCGGGAACGGCGAAAAGCGAGCAGAGAAATGTTTCCGGTTTTAGCAAGATTGACGCGGGCGGCGCGGTAAATCTCGAAATTACAACGCAGGGCAATTTCGGCGTGACGGTCGAAGCCGACGACAATTTGCTTCAATACATTAAAACCGACGTTAGCAGCGGCACTTTAAAGATTTACAGCGAAGGAAGAATATCACCGAAAACGGGCATTAACATTAAGATTTCAATGCCTGAATTGTCTGGTTTGGACATTTCCGGCGCATCAAAAGCCAATGTTGCAAACGCCAAAGCAGATTCCTTAGAATTGAAGGCAAGCGGCGCGTCCAAAATTAAGATTGAAGGCGTAGCAAAATCTGTTAAGACCGATGCGTCGGGCGCAAGCTCGATTGACGCGGAAAATTTAAGAGTTGAAAATGCTGATGTCGATTCGAGCGGCGCAAGTAAAGTAACTGTTTCGCCATCAAATGATTTAAATGCCGATGCCAGCGGCGCGAGTTCGATTTATTATACGGGTGAACCGAAAAATATTAAGCAAGACGCTTCGGGCGCAAGTTCAATCAAGAAAAAATAAATTTAATGGATAGAGGAAAATGAAAGCAGGTTACATTTTCCTCTATCCATTTTCCGTTTTCCGTTTTCTAAGTTTCGACGGCTTTTGTTTTGATGCCCATCAAATTACTAGCTGCATCAAGTCCGACAACGTAAATATCAATTTGGATTTTGCCAACCTTAAAAACCTTCAAATCCTTTAAATTTTTCTCTAGTAAACTTTTTAAATCGCTGAACTTCTGCGCCGTCGCCTTTTCTTCTTCGCCAAACCAATCTTGTATTTCAGTCAGACGCGCGAAGAATTCCGTAAAATCTCTTTCTTCAATTTGCGAAGCATCTGCGCTTTCAATTTGATTTTTTATTTCTTCAGATGTGACGGCTTGAGATTTTTTTCCGACAAACGGCAGGATTTCCGCATCCGTTTCGCTTATGTAATAAAGCCCGTCTGTCAGCTTTTTTATCTGCGACGGCAAATCAGTTTCATTTGAATTCATTGCTTTAGGTTTTTTTATCTTCTTTTTTCTTTTCAACATAAACTTTTCTACTCCAAATCGGTCGGCAAACTAAGTCTAACACAATCGAAATTCCTGCCAAGTGTATGTCAAAAAAGGGATTAATTGGAACAAAAAAATAATTTTTAAAACCTGTGGATTTCTCTTGCAATTTCAACTTACTTTTGTTACTCTTTCACTCGTTTCCTTTGAAATTGATTTCCGTAAATAGTTGAAAACAAAACACTTGAAGTCTTACTTTAGCTTTTAAGCGTCTTTCCACAGCGTTGTGGAAAAACCTGTGGAAAACTTATTTGTTTTGGTTTTCAAATCTTAAAAGTCACCGACTTATAAGGGGTTCATCAATTAAACCGAAATAAATTTTAAGGGCTTTTGTAAGAAACCTTTTTAGAAATTTTGCTTAAAAGTTTTACCAAAGATTTAACAAAAATTTTGCGGAGAGAAACTATGGATATAACAACGGAAAATAGAAATGTTTGGAGTAATATTCTCCAATCGGTTGAAAAGCGGCTTAATAAGCAAATTTTCGAGGCGTGGTTTCGTCCTATTCAATTTGACGGCTGCGACGAGCAGGATAAAGTTCTGCATCTGCGCGCGAGTCAGGTAAATAAAGATTGGGTCAGCAGCTATTATTCAGAAGTTCTGACGCAAACATTAAAAGAATTGAATTTAACTAACTATAGCGTTGACTGGGCAATCGAAGAATCTGGACTAAATGAAGAAGATTTTTCGGACGATGACGGCGAATTTTTCTTTGAAAAACAAAAGACGATTGCCGGTCAGCAAAACGGTTTTAACTTTACAGAAAAATCGAAGCCGGAAGTTCTGCAAAAAAGCAGTCCGACAAATTTTGTCGATATTGAACCGATTGAAAATTCGCTGAATCGTAAATATACGTTCCAGACATTTGTCGTCGGCTCGTGCAATCAGTTTGCACACGCCGCAGCTTTGGCAGTCGCCGAATCGCCGGGTAAAACTTATAATCCGATGTATATTTACGGCGGTGTCGGGCTTGGCAAAACGCATCTGATGCACGCTGCCGGACACGCTATTAAGGAACGTAACCGCCATCTTCGCGTCGCATATATTTCCGCAGAGAAGTTTATGAACGAATTGATTAATGCAATTCGTTATGACAAAACACAAACATTCCGCGAAAAATACCGTTCAATAGATGTATTGTTGATGGACGACGTGCAGTTTATGGCGGGTAAAGAACGAACTCAGGAAGAATTTTTCCACACTTTTAACGCGCTTCACAATGACCAGAAACAAATTGTCATTACTTCCGACTGCCCGCCGCGCGAAATTCCGACGCTCGAAGAACGCCTGCATTCGAGATTTGAATGGGGTTTGATTGCCGATATTGAACCGCCTGATCTGGAAACAAAAGTTGCGATTCTAAAACGTAAAGCAGATTTGGACGGAGTAGCTCTGCCGGATGAAGTTGCATTTTTTATTGCCGGTAAAGTCAAAAATAATATTCGTGAACTAGAAGGCTCGCTGGTTCGTTTGATTGCAATCTCATCTTTGCGCGGCTTGCCGATTTCAAAAATGCTTGCTCAAGACGCAATGCGAAACATTGTCGATAACGAGCAAACGGAAGGATTAACGCTTGATAAAATCTCTAAAGCTGTCGCTTCGCACTATAAATTAACGGTTGAAGAACTAAAATCAAAAAATAATGCGCGCCAAATCGCCGTGCCGCGTCAGGTCGCAATGTATCTTTGTAAAAGACTAACTAAACATAGTTTTCCTGAAATCGGTCGTGATTTTGGTGGAAAACATCATACGACGGTAATGCACTCGGTTGAGAAAATTGATGCAATAATTAAGGAAGATAGAAATTTCCACAGGATTGTAAGCGAGCTAATAGACAATTTGTGCAGTTAATTAAAACTATTTTAACAAAAAATTGGAGAAAATTTTCCACAGAGATTTAGTGGACTGCACTTAAACATTACTTTTACTGTCAACACTTAAACAAAGTTTTCCACTTTTCCACAGAACAAGCAATTTTTACACTGTGGAAAAGACGGAGGAGCTATTCTTTTGTTAAAATTTTCCACAAGAGCGCGATTTATCCACAGGTTTTCCACAAAGCCTGTGGACGTATAAACTCAATGAGCGGATAAATTAAGTCGGTTTTCCACATTTCCACAGGCACTACTACTACTACTATAGAAATATTAAGGTTTTAAATTAGTATAAATAGTAAAAAGCGTTGGGTATTAAAAGTAAAACTTTAGGTATAATCAATATAAATTAGGAGTAAAGAAATGGAATTTGTAATCAAGCAAAGCGCATTAAAAGATGAACTCGGATTTGTTCAAGGTATTGTCGAAAAGAAAAGCACAATTCCTGTTTTATCAAATATATTAATCGAGTCGGTCGGCGAAAACACGATCCGCATAGTCGGCACGGATTTGGACGTGACGATTCGATGTGAAGCTGAAGCGGAAATTAAAAAAGCCGGTTCAATGTGTGTACAAGCACGCAAACTTTTTGACATCGTTCGTCTTTTGCCCGACTCAGACGTTCATTTTACAAAAGACGAAAAGGAATGGGTAAAGTTAAATTGTGGTAAATCGAATTTCAGGTTAGCCGGCGTCAACCGCGAACAATTCCCGGAAGTTCCAAACTTCAAAAGCGCGCCGATGAAACTCTCGGCGGAGATTTTTAATCATTTTATCCATAATACGTCTTTCGCAATTACAAATGAACAATCGCGATTCACGCTTTCCGGCGCAAAATTTATGGTTGACGGCAATATGGCGCGGATGGTTACAACCGACGGGCATCGTCTCGCTTTTATTGAAAAACAATTGACCGGAAATACAGGAACGATGGACGCGCTGATTCCGAAAAAGGCTTTGATGGAACTTACAAAAATTTCGCGTGATGCAAAAGGTGAAGTTAGTTTCGGCGAAGACGAAAATCATATCTATTTTGAAGTTGACGGCAGGCTTCTGATTACGCGCAAACTTTCCGGCAGTTTTCCGAATTACGAAATGGTAATTCCGAAAGATAACGATAAAGTCGCTGTTTTTGACGCTGAAGAAATGAAAAACGCGATTCGCCGCGTGGCTTTGATGGCTGATGAAAGAACGCGCTCAGTTCGCATTACCATCAAGCCGAATGAAATTGAAATCGGCGCGCAAAGCTCGGAAGAAGGCGAAGCAGATGAAAAAATCGCCGCCGATTATAACGGCGACGAAATAAATATCGGTTTTAATTCACAGTATTTGCAGGAGTTCTTAAATGTAGTAGGTTCAGGCGAAACAGAAACGAGCGAGATTAAGGAAAAAGAAACCGACGGCGAAACCGTTCGAGTCAAAGAAAACACGAATCGGCTTCGCATCGCATTTGAATTCAAGGACGGCAACGCGCAAACACAATTAAATATAGCGGGCGATAAAAATTACGACTACAAATATATTGTTATGCCTTTAAGAATTTGAACCGGAAAACTTTTAGATTTGAGTTGAATAATAGCCGATATTTACGCGTTCAAGTGTAAATATCGGCTATTAATTTTTTTGCTTTGAAATCAAAATTCGCCTTCATTAAACTCAATTCATAAAATCTGGAGAAAATAAATCTTATAAATTGTCGTTGACTCTAAAGTTTTCCACAAGCGGAAAACTTTAGAGTCAACGACAATTAATTTATTGGTTTCACACTTTAGAAGTGCTCAAAGACTAAAAAGTAAATTATAATTAGTTTTATTATAGCACTTTATAAAACAAAGTTCTTGACAAATAAAATAACTTGGTATAAATTGACAACAATATGGCAAAGATTCAATCAACTCACAAAAAGGAAATTGAGCCGCCAAGCCTTCACGGACGAGCGATGGATAATCTGCAATTTATTCGTGAAACGATGGAGCGGTCGGCGCATTTTACGGCAGTTCCCGGTTATGGCGGAATATTTATGGGTTTGACCGCGATATGCGCGGCATTTATCGCCAACCAACAGCCGTTAATCAAAGATTGGTTAGTTGTTTGGTCAGTTGAAGCGATTTTGGCTTTTGCCATCGGTATATTTGCAATGTGGCAGAAATCAAAAATTGCAAATATACCGCTAAACTCGGCGCCGGCGAAAAAATTTGCTATGAGTTTTCTGCCGCCGCTGATTTGCGGAATTGTTATAACGCTCGGGCTTTGGCGATTCGGACATTTTGAAGTAATGATTCCGGTTTGGATTTTACTTTACGGCGCGGCTGTCGTTTGCGGCGGAAGTTTTTCGGTGCGGGTTGTGCCGGTTATGGGCTGGTGTTTTATTGCGTTTGGAACGCTCGATTTTTTTCTTCCCGCAGGTTTGGGGAATTCGGTTATGGCGCTGAGTTTCGGCGTTCTTCACATTATTTTCGGGACGATTATAGCAAGGAGGTTTGGCGGATAATGAGTAACAAGAACACTGCTTTGAAGCAGGAAAATTCGGAAAACGAAAATTCAAATCTGCAAGCATTAAAAATTGAAAAAGCGGCGGAAAATGTCTCAAACGAACTCGACAAGATTATTCACGAGCGAATGCGTCTGGGAATTATCAGCGCTTTAGCGGCAAATGAAATTTTGTCTTTTACAGACCTGAAAAATCTTCTAAACACGACGGACGGAAATATCAGTGTTCATGCGCGCAAATTAGAAGAAGCAGGATATTTAACGTGCGAAAAATCTTTCAAAAACCGCGTTCCGCTGACCGAATATAAAATTACCAAGGAAGGCAGAGACGCTTTGGCAAGATACTTAAATCATATGGAAGCATTGATAAATGCTATGAAAGGGAGATAAAACGATGGGCGTTCTTTTAATGTTAATGACAATCGGCGGAGTAATTTCAGCTTTTATTTTATTGATGATTTCAATTTTTACAAAAAAAACTTGGCTGAGAAATTTTGTTTTTGGCGGAGTTTTTGTGTGGTTTGTTTCTTACGCGATTTTGCTATTTGCCGCTTCCCTTTTGAGCAAAGATAAACTTCTTGGATTAAATGAACCAAAGGCTTTTTGTGGTTTTTATCTGGATTGCCATTTGCACACGACTGTAACAAATGTAAGAACGACTAAATCGCTCGGCGACAAAACGGCGAACGGTGAATTCTATATCGTGAAAGTCAAGGTTTTCAGCGACGCAAGGCAAGCCACGCTCGGTTTAATTACAGTTGACGCGAATGTTTTCGACGAGCAGAATCGCAAATTCGCGCGCGATACGCAGGCAGAAATGCAGCTTGGCGAACAGCCGCCGTTTGAAAAACAAATTTCGCCCGTTGAAAGTTTTGAAAAGGAAATTGTTTTTGATTTGCCTTCGGACGCGAGGAATCCGCGCCTCGATATTCGTGAGGGCTACGGTATTGACCACGCGATTGAAGCGGTTTTAATCGACGATGAAGACAGCATTCTGCACAAACGAAATTACTTTAAATTGGAGCAACAATCGCAGATTGCCGGCGTGAAATGAGCCGAGGAGAAAATTTTATGCAGAAACTTGAATTAAATGCAGAAACGAGCAAACCAAAAAAAGGATTTTGGCGCAGACAATTTCAAAAAGAATCGACCAAATCGCAGAGAAAATTCGACTGGATTTTCGGCGTGATTATGCCGGTTATCTATTTTGCCTTCGGTCCGGTGGTTTTCAAAGACGGCTTTTTCGGCGGCGCTTTATTCGGCGCTTGAATTCTCCAAAAATCAAATTTATGAAAGAAAGAACAAAAACAGGTTTAGAGATTCTGCAAGCCGCCGTTTTACTCGGCGTTTTGGGCGATGTTTTGCTGCGCGCGACGCCTTGGGGATTGAATGTTTTGCTGTTTTTCAGCGCGTTTGTCGCCGTGATGGTGATGCTGGTTTTGCGCCTGAGAAGCGACTTTTGGAATAAACAAATCATCGCTTTGCACGGTGCGTTGATTTTCTTTGCCGCAATGTTTGTCTGGCGCGATGCGATTCAGCTAAAACTTCTCGACACATTGACTATTTTAACGATTCTGGCAGTACTTACATTGCCCACGCTGAAAATCAAAATTCCGTTTGCAGGCGTTTTTCATTACATAATCGGCTTCTTTTGGTCAGGCATTAATGCCATTTTTACTCCGTTTTTCCTTCTTTTTTCCGACATTGAATGGAAAGCGATTCCGCAAACAGGCTGGTCGAAACATTTAATCGCGGTTCTACGCGGACTCGCTATCGTCGCGCCGCTTCTGCTGATTTTCGGTGCACTGTTTGTCGCGGCTGACGCTGTTTTTCAGGGAATTGTGGAGCAAACTCTTAACATCGATTCGGAAGTCCTGTTCGGACATCTTTTCCTAATTGGTTTTTTGTCGTGGACAGTTGCGGGATATTTGCGCGGCTCGCTGATTTACAAAATGTCCGATGACGTGACGGAAACTTTTCTGGAAAAACAGGACAAAATAAAACCGCAAGCTGTAAGTGTAACCGAAGAAATCAAAGAAGATATACCAAAAGCGGAAGAAATGCCGAAACCGGAAGAAAAGAAGGCTTGGAATTGGCAGAATTTTGATAATTTCCTTCTACCGAAAGCCTTTACGCTCGGCGCAATCGAAACGACAATCGTTTTGGGCTTAATAAATCTTTTGTTTTTGAGTTTTGTCATCGTACAGATTCCATATCTTTTCGGCGGAATGAATTTGGTTCAGAACACGCCTGATTTCAAGCTTGCCGAATACGCGCGGCGAGGTTTCGGCGAGCTCGTCACGGTTGCCGCGCTGGTCTTGCCGATTTTGCTTCTGTCGCACTGGCTTTTGCGCAAAGACAATCCGGTAAACGAGAAAATCTATCGCATTCTTGCAGGAATTCAAATCGTTCTGCTTTTTGTGATTATGGTTTCGGCGACGCAAAGATTGTTTCTTCTGACCGGAAATCTGGGCTACGGTTTGACGACCGCGCGGCTGTATCCGATGGTCTTTATGATTTTTCTGGCGCTCGTTTTCGTCTGGTTTGCGCTGACCGTTTTGCGCGGCGCGCGAGAACAATTTGCATGGGGCGCTTTGTGGCTGGCGATGTTTGTTCTCGGAACTCTGCACGTTTTTAATCCCGATGAATACATCGTCCGCACAAATGTCCGATTAATGCAGCAAGGTCGGATGTTCGATTCATTTTATGCGGCTGAACTTAGCGACGATGCCGCTTCATCGCTTTTGGAAAGCCTGCCATTAATGAATTTCGAGCAGCAATGTATTGTCAAATACAAACTCGAACGTCGTTTTGAGAAAGCGCAAACCGAAAACGATTTTCGGACGTGGAACTTTTCGCGCTGGAAAGCGCGCAGAGAAATGAGCGAAAATGCGGACAGTCTGAATACTTCAGACTGTCCGGCAAATACAAGAGGCTATAACAGCGATTTTCACGACTAATTTTCTTGCATTCTGAGCATTTAATCTTTTAATCGCTTGATTAACCGAAATTTATGAAAACTTTTGATGTCGTCATCGTCGGCGCTGGACTCGCCGGACTTCAATGCGCCAAGCTGCTTTCGCAGCGAGGCGCTAAAATTTTGCTCGTCGATAGAAAAATTGATTTGACCAAAGGCATTCACACGACGGGAATCTTTGTGCGTAAAACGCTGGAAGATTTTGATTTCCCTGCCGGAACTTTGGGAAAGCCCGTTAAACTCGTAACGCTTTACTCACCGAAATTGAAATCAATTAATCTGGAAAGTGAAAAAGATGAATTTCGCGTCGGAAAGATGGGCAAACTTTATGAAAGTTTTTTGCACGAATGCGTCGCAAACGGCGTCGAGTTTGCAAATGAAACCAGATATATATCCAGCATAATGAATGAATATGAAAGCATCGTTAGACTTGAAAAAAAAGGTCAAAGCCGCGAAGTTAAAACCAAAATTCTGATAGGCGCGGACGGCGCGCAATCGCGTGTTGCCAAAGATTTACATTTAGATGAAAACAAGGAGTGGATTGTCGGTTATGAGGAAGTTTATCAAAGCGATAATTTAGCGGATGAACCGCGTCTGCACTGCTTTTTGGACGCGCATCTAGCGCCCGGTTATCTGGCTTGGGTAACGAACGACGGCGAGGAAATTCACATCGGCGTCGGCGGTTACGCGGAAAAATTCAATCCGCGCGAAGCGTTAAAGGAGTTTAAGGAAAAAATTATTGCCGACATTATTGATTTAACTAACACTCGATTGCTAGAGACACGCGGCGGAAGAATTCCCGTCGGCGGCATTTTGCATAGAATTGCCTGCAAAAATGGGCTTCTTATCGGCGACGCGGCAGGCGCGGTTTCGCCATTGACAGCAGGCGGTTTAGACCCTTGTCTGCGGCTTTCCAACTTTGCCGCCGCGATTATTTTGAAAAGATTACAAACCGATAATGTGAATGTTTTGCTTGATTATTCGGGCGAACTTTTCCGCGCTCGCTTTGTGTCGCGCTTATGGATGCGGCGCTTAATTGCGATGATTTCAAATCAAACAATTTTGGAAATAGGTTTTCGCTTTTTGCGCGGAAGAATCGGTAAAAAATTTGCTCATCACATTTTTTTCGGGCGCAGTTCTTTTCCCGATATCGAAGTTAAAAACCCGGAAATTAAAAACGCATTAAATACCTCAATTTTCAACTAGATTCCTTGCTTCTTTTAGTCTCTTTAAATTAAATTCTTTGGTATGGCTTTTTCAAAATCGCCGGGTTACACTTCCCGCATCGCAAAAATGCGTCAACTTCGTGTCTTTATTTTTTGTTCGGTGTTTCTTTCTTCGTTTATGACACTTTCAGCCCAGAGCGAATCGGTAAATGTTCCAAGAGATTGGCAGACTTATGCCGAAAAAACCGATTATCGAGAGACGCCGCGTTACGCTGATACAATCGCATACAGCCGAAAATTGGATAAAGCCTCGGATTTAATTGTTTATAAATCTTTCGGAAAAAGCGGTGAAGGCAGAGATTTACCTCTTTTAGTTACCGCGACCGGCAAAGCGTTTACCCCCGAAATGGCGCGTAAACAGGGCAAGGCGGTCGTTTTTATCCAAGCCTGTATCCACGCCGGGGAATCTGATGGAAAAGATGCGGGACTGGCGCTTTTGCGCGATATTGCGATTACTAAAACACATGCCGATTTACTAAAAGATGTCGTAATTCTTTTTGTGCCGATTTACAATGTTGATGGACACGAATATTTTAATTCCTATAATCGTATAAACCAAAATGGTCCTGGCGAAATGGGTTTTCGCGCTAATGCGACAAACTTAAATCTCAACCGCGATTATATGAAAGCCGACGCGCCTGAAACCCGCGCCTGGCTCGCTCTTTGGAACGAATGGAAGCCCGATTTTTTTATTGATTGTCACGTTACGGACGGCGCTGATTTCCGATATAACGTAACTTACGAATATGCTCATTTTCAGGAAGTTTCTCCTTTTATTAAAAACTGGATGGACGAGCATTTTGACGGTCAGGTTGTTGCAAACGTCGAAAAGGAAGGTAATCTTCTGACACATTATCTTGAATTTAACGGGCGCGATGTCTCCAAAGGTATTGCTACGTTTATTGCTACGCCGCGTTTTGCAACTGGTTATGCGGCTCTCAGAAATCGGGCTGGTTTGCTTATTGAAACTCATATGTTAAAGCCTTATAAGTCTCGTGTTCGTGGAACTTACGATGTTTTACGCTATACGATAGCGGAGATTGGCAAATCTAAAATAAGTCTTTTCGACGCCAATAAGAAAGCTATTCAGGAAACTATTGAGCGCGGAAAAAGTTATGATATCACCAGAAAATTTCCTCTCCGTCTTGATATTACTGATAAGTCAAAACCCTTCGATTTTAAGGGTATCGAATACAGAATTGAAGACAGCGAACTTTCCGGTGCTAAACAAATTATTTACGAAACGAAACCTTTGAATATTACTATTCCAAAATATGACGAAGCAAAAATCGGCTCAGGAGTCGCGCCACCATTTTTTTATATTATTCCTCCGCAATGGAAAGATGTGATTGATATTTTACAAGCACACGGCGTCAAATTTCAAAGAACTCAAAAACCGCTAAAAATACAAATAGAAAGTTATCGTCTAACTAATCCGAAATGGTCTTCTAATTCATTTGAAGGTCATATAACCGTAAGTTTTGAAAAGGTTTCAATAATCGAAACGCGCTCTTTTCCTATTGATTCTGTTGTCGTTCCTCTTTCGCAAGAAGCAGCCAATGTTGCAATTCATCTCTTAGAACCAGAGTCCCCAGACTCTTTGATTTACTGGGGATTTTTTAATTCGATTTTTGAACAAAAGGAATACGGCGAGAGTTATGTTTTGGAAAAAATAGCCGATGAAATGTTGAAAAATAATATAAATTTACGAAAAGAATTTGAAGAAAAATTAAAAGATGAAAAATTTTCCAAAAATCCTTCTGCCCGCCTATGTTTTTTTTACGAGCATTCACCTTATTTTGATAAACGCATTGGACTTTACCCGATTGGTAGAATTATAAATACCTTTAAAGTTGATTTATATTTACACAAGTAAAATAGCTTGTCTTTGGTAATTTTGTAATGAAGCTTTAGATTTATTAATATTACACTGGTTTAATTTTACCAACACACGATTAATTATTGAAATGATTGGAGTTTTAGTCTCATATGATATTTATAATGGCTAATGAGATAATCTTTTAATAAAATAACGTAAAGTTTTAATTTATTGAAGGTATTAATTTTGATGGAGAATTATGATTTTTGATGAAGTCTTTGATGTAATTGTTATTGGTGCGGGACATGCCGGTTGTGAAGCAGCCTCAGCCTCGGCTCGCCTTGGCGCATCTACGGCACTTATTACTATAAATTTAGACTTGATAGGTCAGATGTCCTGTAATCCAGCCATAGGAGGAATTGCAAAAGGTCATATTGTAAGAGAAATTGATGCCCTTGGCGGAATTATGGGGCGTATTATTGACCGCACTGGTATTCAATTTCGCCTTCTAAATCGCTCTCGAGGTCCTGCTGTTCAATCGCCGCGCGCACAAGCTGACAGATCTGCGTATCGTACTGAAATGCGGCAGGTTTTAGAAGAAACTACAGGTTTACATCTAAGACAGGGCAGTGTAATCGACTTAATAACAAAAAACGGTTCTGTTATTGGGGTTGAATTGGAGGATACACGAAAACTTGGCGCAAAATCTGTTGTTATTGCTACAGGAACTTTCTTAAATGGTACAATTCACACTGGACGCAAGTCATTTTCGGCGGGGCGCTCCGGTGAGCCAGCCTCTGTGGATTTAGCAAATAGCCTAAAGAAATATGGCTTTCCCATTGGACGGCTTAAAACAGGCACTCCTCCTAGAATTGATGGCAGAACTATTGACTGGGGAGCTTTTGAAGCTCAGGAAATAGATGAAAATCCGGTTCCTTTTTCATTTGCTACAGAAAAAATCGAGCAACCCCAAATTACTTGTTATATTGGTTATACTAATGAAAATTTACATAACAAAATTCGACAAAATCTTTATCAATCACCTCTTTATTCAGGCAAAATTAAAGGTGTTGGACCTCGATACTGCCCTTCAATTGAAGATAAAGTTGTAAAATTTTCTGATAAAAATCGACACCAGCTCTTTCTTGAACCTGAAGGACTTAATACAAATGAAGTTTACCTAAACGGGTTTTCAACTTCCCTGCCTGCCGAGCTACAATTAACGTTACTCAAAATGATCAATGGTTTTGAAAATATTCGTATTGTTCGCCCAGGATATGCTATAGAATACGATTATATCGATCCTAGAGAAATTAAGCCGTCACTGGAAACAATTCGGGTTAAGGGACTTTTTTTGGCAGGACAAATCAATGGAACTACAGGTTACGAAGAAGCAGCTTGTCAGGGTTTAATGGCTGGTATCAATGCTTCATTTTTTGCTCAAATGCGTGATCCAATTATACTTCCACGTAATATTGCATATATCGGAGTTCTAATCGACGATCTTATTAGGCATGGAGTTGATGAGCCGTATCGTATGTTTACTTCTCGTGCAGAATCTCGTCTTTCGTTACGACATGATAATGCAGATCAAAGACTGTCTCCAATATCTAAAGAAATTGGTCTTATATCTGATACGGATTGGCAAAGATTTAATCGAAAGCAGGATAAATTGGCAAATTTAAAGAATGTTTTAGTTAAGACGTATTTAAAGCGCATTGACCCTTCTTATAATTCCCTTTCAAAACTTTTAGACAGTGATTTAGGAGATAAAATTACTCTTGCGCAACTTTCTCAACGTCAAGGTGTTAGCCCAAGTCTAATATTCAATCTTTTACCAAGTTCAATTAATAATAATCTAAAAATTTCTGAATTAAATACTTGTTTGGCAGATCTGCTATATAATGGCTACATTGAAAGCCAGCATCTAGCTAATACTCGTATTAATCATAGTGATGACTTAAAAATTCCAGATAAAATTGATTTTCGCAATATAAGAGGGCTTTCAAACGAAATGTTAGAAAGATTAGAGAGAACAAATCCTAAAACATTCGGTCAAATTCGTAGTATTGCAGGTATTACTCCTTCTGCCTTGTCTACTGTGTTGGTATTTTTAAAGTCTCATAATGTAAAAGAACAGGTTTAATTATGTAGGACGTGCTACGAAGTGAGTTTTGTAGCACGTCCTACATAATTAAACTCTAAAAATAAAACTTGGGTATAAAGAGCAAAAAATAAAATAATGGGTAAAATAATAGCGGTCGCAAATCAAAAAGGCGGAGTTGGCAAAACAACAACTTCAGTTAATTTGGCGGCTGGTTTGGCAATTGAGGAAAAAAGGGTTTTGTTAATTGATGCAGATCCACAGGGAAATGCAACATCAGGATCAGGTGTAAATAGGTCAAATTTAAGAAAAACTTTATATAATGTTTTAATTTTAAATGAGCCGTTAGAAAATGTAATTTTGCCAACTGACTTGCCATTGTTATCTGTTTTACCATCTGATAAGAATCTTGCAGGGGCAGAAATAGAATTGGTTGATATAGATGAGCGTGAGTTTAATCTTAAGAAAGTTCTTAATAAAATAAAAAATAATTATGATTATATAATTATAGATTGTCCGCCATCTATAGGTTTATTAACGATAAACGGATTAACTGCAGCCGACTCATTATTAGTCCCGGTACAATGCGAGTATTTTGCCTTAGAAGGAGTTACAGAGTTATTAGATACACTAGCAAGACTTCGGCGAAACTTTAATCCAAAACTTACAATAGAAGGATTATTACTAACTATGTATGATGAAAGAACAAATTTATCATCGGCAGTAGCCAAAGATTTAAGAGATTTTTATGGAAACCAAGTTCTAAAAACCATCATTCCGCGAAATGTTAGATTAGCTGAAGCACCAAGTTATGGGAAGCCAATAATTTTGTATGATATACGGTCCAAGGGCGCAGAAAGTTATATACAGTTAGCAAAGGAGATATTAAATCATGAGTAGAAAAGTTTTAGGGCGAGGGTTAAGTGCATTATTGGGTGAGAATACAGGATTAACTAATAATGCCGAATTTTTAGAAATTGATTTAGATTTAATAGAACCAAATGCAAAACAACCAAGAACCAGATTTACAGAGGAAAGTTTAGAAGGTTTAGCTCAATCAATTCGTCTTAATGGAGTTGTACAACCGATAATAGTAAGAAGAAAGGGTTCAAGATTTGAATTAGTTGCCGGGGAAAGACGCTGGCGGGCATCACAAAAAGCAGGATTGCAAAAAATTTCAGCTATTGTAAAAAATATTCAGGATGAAAAGTTATTGGAATTAGCCTTAATTGAAAATATCCAGCGGCAAGAATTAAATGCTATAGAGGAAGCAAAAGCATACAAAAATTTAATTGAAACTGTTGGTCTGACACAAGAAATGATAGCAGAAAGAGTAGGGAAAAACCGCACGGTTATAACAACATTTTTGAGGCTGTTAAAACTTCCAAATGATATACAAGAATTATTGGAAGAGGAAAAAATAACAGCCGGACATGCAAGAGCATTATTAATGACGGAAGATTCATCTTCGCAACGAGGTTTAGCAAAAAAAATAATTGAATTGTCGCTTTCAGTAAGAGAAACTGAAAGGGCAGTCAAGAGAATTGGAAAAACAAAGAAGCAAAATATTGAAAGGGGAGAGGTTAGGAAAACAAACAATGCAAACTTAAAAGCCGCAGAAGTAAAACTTCGAAGAAATCTGAACACGCAAGTGCAAATTATACCGGATAGGAAGGGGAATGGAGGCAAAATCGAGATAGAGTATTATGGTGAATCGGACTTGGATAGAATTTATCAATTATTAATAAGTATTAAGTAAAAATAAAGGAATTATGTTACAAAAAAGATTAACTGAAATGGTTTCCAGTGCTGGTTGAGTAGCCAAATTAGCTCCGCGAGACCTTGCTCAAGTTTTGAGCAAAATGCCAAGCCAACATTTTTCACCGGACGTTTTAGTGGGATTTGAAACGTCTGATGATGCAGGTGTGTTCCGTCTAAGCGACGACTTGGCTTTAGTTCAAACTATTGATTTTTTTACTCCTATTGCTGATGACCCGGAAACTTACGGAAGAATTGCCGCTATAAATTCATTAAACGATATTTATGCAATGGGCGGAACTCCAATATCAGCCCTTTCAATAGTTTGCTATCCTCAAACAGGGGATTGGAACATTTTAGGGAAAATTATGAAAGGCGGACAACAGGCACTGAATGAAGAAAACGTCGTTGTTTTAGGCGGACATTCAGTAGATGATAAGGAAATAAAATTCGGTTATGCGATAACCGGAATTATTGAGCCTAAACGGGTTATAAAGAACTCTAGTGCAAAGAAAGGAGATGTTTTGGTTCTAACTAAGCCAATTGGCACTGGAGTTATAAGCACGGCGATAAAGTTTGAAAAAGCAAGTAAAAAATCAAAAAATGCAGCCTTAAAATTAATGACAAAATCAGCCCGCGATGCATCAAAATCAATGCAGAAGCTAGGCGTTAACAGTTGCACCGATATAACGGGATTCGGTTTGCTCGGTCACGCTTATGAAATGGCAAAGGCAAGTAACGTAACATTTAATTTTAAGGCTAATAAAATTCCGCTTCTTCCTGATGTGTTGAAGTTAATTGAAAACAAGATGCTAACGCGAGGAGATAAAAATAATCGCGATTATGTCGGTAAAACCGTTCTCTTTAATAAAAATATAACAGCAGAAATGCAAAGCGCTTTGTTTGATCCGCAAACGGCGGGAGGATTGTTGATTAGTTTGGAAGAAGAAAAAGCAGACCAATTACTGAAAGATGTAGAACAAGCTATGATAATTGGAAGAGTCGAACCATACAAGAATTTTTTGATAAGAGTTGACTAAAATATAAACAATAAAGAACTAAAAATTAAAAATGTTGTATTTATTTATTTTTGAATCTATCGGCACATCGGAATTGATGTTAATCGGACTAGTTGCATTGATAGTTTTCGGTCCGCGCAAATTACCGGAGATGGCGCGCACAATTGGCAAAACAATAGCTGAATTTCGGCGTTCAACCGATGACTTTAAAAGAACTTGGGAGCAGGAAATATCTTTTGAAGAGGAGAAAAAAAGTCCTGAATCAATATCTGATTTACGTCCGCAAAATACGAAAAAAAATGAACAGACAATAAATAGGAATCTTTCTATGGGCAGGACGGAATTAATCGAACCGGAAATAAAGGAAATTAATAAAGAAGATTTTGACAAAAATTTAGCGAACGAAACAAGACCTGAAAATCTGGTAGTTAGTAGCAGAATCAGCGATAAAAGAGATTGGTTATAGAAAAGGAAAAGAGCAAAATAAATTTACTTTCGGTATGGAATCAAGAAAGCAAAATCAGGAAGAAGAACTTGGAAAGCAAATGTCTTTTCTGGAGCATTTAGACGAGTTTCGCAAAAGACTTATAAGTTCAGTTATAATTGTAGTTATAGCATTTGTTCTATGCTGGTTTGTGTCTGACAAAATATATAATTTTCTGTCAATTCCGATTCGTCAAGCTCTTTCCGAAGCGAACAGACGCGAAGTTCCTATTGAAGGCAAAACGGGAAATGAAAAGGTTTTGCCGCTTAATACTTTAACGGAAGGCGATACCGGACGTTATGTCTTTGACCGGGCAACGACATTAGGTATTGGCGTAGTTTCTTCAGGAACTTCGGTTTTAGCAAAAGTGGAAAAAGACGCTACGGGAAAAATTGGACTTTTTACCGATGAGCCGATTTTTACAAGCAATGCCGTTATTCCACAGGGAATACGGCTTCCAGTAGATTTCGATGGAAAAGGCATAAACGATGCCAGCGCTGATGAACGGATGATTGTAACAACGGCGGTAGAGCCTTTTACGCTTTATGTTACAGTTTCACTTTACAGTGCTATTGCACTCTCAATTCCATTTCTTCTCTGGCAAATTTGGGGATTTATTTCGCCTGCTCTATACCGTCACGAACGCTCTTACGTTACGCCGTTTATCGGGCTTTCAAGCATTTCTTTCGTAATTGGAGCCGCTTTTGCTTACTACGTTTTATTTCCGCCAGCATTAAAATATTTGCTTGGTCTGGGCTCGGATTTTCAATTGATGCTTCGCGCCTCAGATTACTTGGATTTTATAATACTGATAATGCTGGCAATGGGCATTATTTTTCAAATGCCCGCTATAACGTATGTTTTGGCAAGGATTGGCTTGGTTACGGCAGGATTTTTAGTAAAAAGCTGGAAGATTTCATTAGTCGTAATTTTGATTGTCGCGGCGGTAGTTTCGCCAACCGGTGATATTCCGAATATGATGTTGTTTGCGACTCCGATGATGGGTTTGTATATAATCTCAATCTTTATTGCGTGGTTTTTCGGTAAAAAAAGGCAGAAAGATTCTGAGATTGATATTTTGTAATTGATGAAAATCAAATTATATAATTTTTTTATTCGGCGAAATTTTAAGGATATTTCTTACTTGTTTTACTCCGTCAATTCCTTTAACAACCATTGCGGCTTTTTGTTTCTGCGCTTTGTTGGCAACTGTTCCACTAAGTGTCACAACTGAGTTTTCAACAGCAACATTGATTGTCGATTCGCGCAAATCGTTTGTCGTCGCCAAAGCCGTGCGGCTTTTAAACCAAATCCATTTATCATCTACGCCTTGACCGATAATGCTTTTAGCTTGCTCTAATACATATCTGGCTTTGTTGTTTTCGTATGCTTCTCTCGTTAACCCTTGACTGCCAAGAACTTGATTAAGCATTGCTCCTAAACGATAACCTGCCAGCGCAATCTGTTCTTGCGCGATTTCAAATGCCATTTTTTTATAACTTTCCGGCGGCATTTGATTAAATCGTAAAGACGACGGATAAAGTTTGGTTGAAGCAATTTGAAAACCTTCCTGTTGCCATTTGTCGAACTGTCCTATTTCCAGACGATTTTGCATTTTTGAAATTGGATAGTTTTTCATAATCGTCTGTGCAATTGGAGGAAGATAATCCGAATCGCAAGCATCGTTATTGCGAGGAATGTTGCGCCCGATAATTGAATCCCAATACCAATGCAAACTCAAACGGTCTTCGCCCGTCGCGCCTTTCGGCGATAGCATAAAGAGATTTCCGCCCTGATCGCCTTTAGGGTCATATTTTGTTACGCGGGATGAATCGTGAAGAGGTTGGTGAATATCTCCGCCGACGTGCAGAATCCAAGCTAAAGCGATTGCTTTATCGGCGTCCGGTATAGAGGCATCACGCAAAGTTTTATCAAATGTAAAAAGACGCTCTACTGCGTTTTCCTTGTCGGGTTGAAGGTCTGTAACAAGTTCGACTTTTCCGTTTTCATCTCGCCAAAAAGTATCTAGGTAATGCCATGTGCCGTGATGATATTTCGCGTTTCGATTTTTAAAATTTTTATCTCGCACAATATCTGCCCAAGTCGCGGCAATCATAAAAAGCTCGCGCTGTTTGGCAGCGGCAGAGCGCGAATCCTGTAAATAAAAAACACTCAAATCAGAATCTTCAGGCGCACTCAAAAGAATTTTTACAGCCGCCTCACGCGCTTGCGGCGTCATCTGCTCCCAAGCAATATATGCCGTGAGTTTGTGTCCGGTATCGTCCCAAGCCGAAACCGAAGAAATCGAAACGATAATTATTGCAAAAAGAAAAAAAATTCTAACCCCGCATTTTTTCATTAATTGTTCTCCAAAAATCTACAGATAATTTTAGCGAACATAAGAAATTAAAGAAAGGAGTACCGGGAAAATATTAGATTAAATCTTTCTCAAATTACTTCTAGAAAAAGAGGAAAACTTAGGCATTAAAATTGCATCAAATAAGACGCAAATTGTTTTTTGCAATTCGTCTAAAGAAAGAGTCTGAATTACAGACATTATAAAGATAAAGGGGTATTAACAAAATGCAAGCAATTTTAGAACAAAACAGGATAGCAAAATCAATTACTAACCAAACAAATGGAGTATTTGGAAATAAAATAGGTTTAATTGGAAAACTTTTCGGATGCTGGCATAAACAATTGACGCGACCTTTTACGGTTGACGGCGATTCTTATCGCACCTGCGTCCATTGCGGCGCACGCAAGCAGTTTGACCTTCAGACTTTGAAAACAGTTGGCGCATTTCATTATCCTCCAGCAATTTCATTCAACAGAAGTATGAACGGAAATTAATCTTCATATTCTGTTTTTGAACGATAATCTTACAAATTGAACGAATTTCAAAAGCCTGATTTATATAAATCAGGCTTTTTATTTTAATGGAGCGGTTATAACCTAAACTTTTCCTAAAATCAGCGCGGAGTTTTTTGAGCCAAAGCCGATGCAGTTGCATAAAGCAATTTTTATATCGGCTTTTTCCTTTGCTTTATTCGGCGTGTAATCAAGGTCACATTCAGCATCGGGAACATCAAGATTTATTGTCGGAGCAATGACGTTTTCGTTTAAAGCAAGAAGCGTTACTCCAATTCCGGCTGCGCCGGATGCGCCTTGCGGATGTCCGATTTGCGATTTTGTCGCGCTCATCGGAATTGCGTAAGCCCGCTTTCCAAAAGCGTTTTTAACCGCTTGAGTTTCGATGCGGTCGTTTAGCTGTGTCGATGTTCCGTGCAAATTTACATAGTCAATTTCTATAGGGGAAACGCCGGCGTCCTGCATTGCAATCTGCATTGCCCGTGCCGGTTCGACGCCATTTTCTTCTAGACGAACACGATGATATGCATCGCACGTCGAACCGTAACCCTGTATTTCCGCATAAATTTTTGCACCGCGCGCTTTTGCGCCGTCTAAAGTTTCAAGAACAAAAATCCATGCGCCCTCGCCTAAAACTATTCCCGAACGATTTTTTGAAAACGGACGAGACGCGCGGCTCGGTTCATCATTCCATTCATCAGTCAAAACCGTCATTAAATTAAACCCCTCAAGAATCCCGCGCGCAATCGGCGCATCGACTCCGCCGGAAAGCATAAATTCCTGTCTGCCGAGAGCAATTTGCTGCGCTGCATAAAATATGGCATCGGTTGAACTGGTGCAGCCGGTCGAAACAATGTGTGAAAGTCCGTGAAGCCCGAAAACCATCGAAAGCTCGCTTGATAATCCGCCGTGCGTTGAAGAAGGAATTGTATAAACGCTCGCTTTTGCCGTCTCTTTTGTAAACCACAACTTGTATTGCTTTTCGGTAAACTCAAGTCCGCCGCCGCCCGTTCCCAAAACGACGCCGAAACTCTGTCTTTCAGCCAAGCTAAAAATTTCAACGTCTAGATTTGCATCTTTGACAGCTTCGCGCGCCGCCCGCAACGCAAGCGGAACGGTTCGCGAAACGTGCTTGCGGTCTTTGGTGTTTAACTCGGCTTCCCAATCAAAATTTTTAATTTCGGCGGCGATTTTAACTTTGGAATCGGAAACGTCAAAACTTTCGATTCTGCTAACACCGCTCGCGCCATTCCTAAGTGAAGTCCAGAAATTTTCGCGTCCGATGCCAATTGGCGTAACACATCCGAAACCTGTAATAACCACGCGGCGCGGCTTTATAAAATTACTAAACATAAAAATAATAGTTAATTTGAGCATAGCATTTTGAATCCGTTTATATCCATCAAAAATTTAAAGCCGATACGGAAAACTACTAACAAACAAAATTTTGTTTCTACGGATTAGAATGGGGAAAAATAATTTCTAAAAAAACCGAATTTACATTGCTTTATTTGTGCTTGAGAAATTAAAGTGTAAAAAGAAATTTTGACTAAAAACTTCTAGTAACACGAGTGGCAAACCAGATAGACCCGACATATATAAACACCAAATCCTCGATTGAGATTTCCGTTATCATTCCCACATTCAACGAAGAACTTACGATAAAAAAAACGCTCGACGCCGTTTCTCGTCTGGTAAATGTCGATGAAGTTGTCGTCGTTGACGGCGGAAGCACGGATAAAACAATCGAAATTGTCGAAAGTTTTACTAACTTAAAAAAATTAAAAGTAATAAAAATTCAGGAAGCAAATCGCGGGCGTCAGCTTCACGAAGGAACAAAACACGCTAAGGGCGAAGTTCTCTGGTTTCTGCATGCCGACACACGCCCCGTGCAGGGAAGCGGCAGGCAAATCAAACAATTTATGCGTTACAAGGAAGTCGTCGGCGGAAATTTTGAAATTACTTTTACGGGCGAAACCGCTTGGGCGCGATTTCTGACTAAGCTATATCCATATTTACGCTCAATCGGTTTGGTATATGGCGATTCAGCGATTTTCGTGCGCCGAGATATATATGAACTAATCGGCGGCTTTCGGTTTCTTCCCGTTTTTGAAGACCTTGATTTGTATAAACGCCTGCAAAAACGCGGACGCTTTGTGCATATCAATTTGCCGGTTACAACTTCTTCCCGTCATTTTGAAAATCGCTCGTTTACGGCGACTTTTATGCGCTGGTCATTTTTCCAAGGGCTTTATTGGATTGGTTTTCCGCCGCGCCTTCTGGCGAAGTTTTATAAACCGTTAGGAAAGTAACTTAAAGGCAAATGGAAACTTTTACAAAAATTTTAGCCGTTGCATTCGGCGGCGCATTCGGCGCGGTCGCGCGATATTTACTAAACATCTCGCCGCTTTCCAATATTTTTCAATCGTTTCCCTTTGCTACATTTTTTATCAATGTTTCCGGCTCTTTTCTTATCGGTTTTCTGCTGATTTTGCTGACCGAAAAATTTCCCGCCAGCGAAAATTTGCGTCTTGCAATAATTGTCGGGTTTCTCGGCGCATACACGACATTTTCGACTTTTGAATTTGAAACCTTTGCGCTCATTCGGGAGAAACAGCTTACATCTGCAATTGTTTATGTTTCTCTGAGTTTTGCGCTCGGTTTAATTGGAGTTTTGAGCGGCGTATTCATCGCTCGTAAATTATAATCAGGAATATATTACTGGTCTTCATCTACATTCTTGTAATCGCCAGCATTTTTTTCCGTCTTTTGGTCTGGAGCAAACAACAAGCCGGCATTTTCCGGTTCGATTTGCTTACCTTGAAGGTCGGCGGCTTTTGATAAAACAATGTCGCGTTTTCGCAACAAGTCAAGACCGTTCGGCAAAACTATGTAATCAGGCTTGACGCCGCTTTTTTCCAGACTTTTCCCGTCGGTCATAATCAAATCGGCAATCGTTACACTCATTCCATAAAGCTGCAGCACACTGACAATCATCTCGTTTTTAAACGCCATAGTCGGACTAATCGACGCCATTACTGCGCCCGCGCTCGTGTCGCCGACGACTACGCCGCGTTTTTCGATTTGCACTGTGCGGGCAAAAACCTCTGACGCCGAAGCCGAGTTGCTGTCAACCAATACCGACAGTTGTCCGGTGAAAACCTTGTCTTTGTTTGTTTTTGTAATTATTTCTTTAGTTGCCTTACGCTTTTTTTGGTCGCCAATTTTTACGTCGTGATCAAAAAAATAACCAGCGAGTTTTTTCATCGAAACAATATAACCGCCGCCGTTTCCGCGTAAATCGAGAATCAGAGATTTTTTCTGACGAACTTTTTTCATCATTTCGTCAATCGTATTTTCATCAACTAAAAAGGTGCGGAGTTTGCAAACGATAGCGTCAGTTCCGATGTCTTTGCACTCGTAAGGCGGCAACAGCCCTTTACTGCTGATTGCTGCCTTGTCAATATCTTTGGCAGTGCGAAGCGTGGCTGTAACCTGAAATTCGCGCAATGTTCCGTCGGAATTTTGCACGACGAGGCGCATTATATCTTGCGGGCTGAGGCGATAATAAAAATAATTAATTTTCCAAAGACTATCGCGCGTCGGTTCAAAAGTTTCAATCGAATAAACTAGGTCGCCGACTTTTACGCCCTGCTTTTCCGCGTCGGTGCCCGGTTTGACGGCAACGACAAAACATTTGTCTCCAATCATCTGCGTCCTGAAACCGTAATCGACATATGAAGCCAAACCGGGCGGTTGAAAACTCGTGTGTGAATCGTTTAATTCGAGCAAGAATTGTGCAATCGTCGCATAAATTTGCCCGCTTCGCTCGGCTTTTTTGATTTCTTCCTGAGCGATTTTGTATTTTTCCTCAATATTGACGCCGTGAAAAGTCGGGTCATAATAGTAGTCGTCAAGATTTTGTTTTACTGATTTCAGCATTTCCAGACCGTCGTGCCGCTTATCCTTGATAGAACGCTGTTGCTCTTGCGCCGATACAGACAAGCCGAAAAGCGAAAAAATTAAAACAGCTAAAAACGAAAAACGTAAATTGAAATTTTTCATAACCAATCTTAATAGGAAAAGTTTTTAAGTTCTGTGATGAAACTATCGTCTGAATTAATCGCTTAAATTCGCTTTGCGATAAAGATACGCTTTGATGTTTGGCAATAAGAAAGCGGTTGCCAGTTTTGACTCACCGCTTTCTTCTGGTATCGCCTAAATTCGACTATTAGCAATAAAAGAATCCTACTGCGGCGGCTCAATCGCTTTGCCGACGATAATAACGGGAAGCCCGGCTTTTTGCAGAGTCGCGTTTATTTTTGTCGTATCGTCGGAGATAAAACGATTGATGTCGGCAATCTTCGGCGGTAATTGTGTTTGCAGTAAACCAAATTGCTCGCGCATTGCCGGCGTCGGTGCGGCGTTACCGTCGCCGACGGTAAAATATAAACCGCCGATTTGGTCGGTCAGTTTTGCCGACGCGCGAATGCCGTCTTCTTCGCCGACAACTAAATCGCCCGTAATCGTATCAATCCGTTTTTTATAATCGGCTAATGCCTTTGTTAAATCCGCCGGAACTTCCGTAAGGCGGTCTTTAGCGACGCGCTCGATTTGTTCGGCTTGCTGTTTCGCGCTGTCGAGAAGTCGAAGCCCATCATTGAGCGTCGAAAGCATATTGCGAAGACGCAAGGATAAATCAAGCTGCGATTGCAAATCCGCGTTTGTAACCAAAACGGTCGGGTCAACACGCACTTCGACTTTTTTCTCTTGAACGGCTTTGTCGCCGACAAATAATTTCACCGTATAAGTTCCGGGCAACGCTTGCGGTCCGCGCGGATTGCGTGCAAATTCGCCTGCTGTTTCAGTTGCCGGCGGGCGACGTTCGCGCGCGCCTTCGAGACTTAAATTCCAAGTCGCGCGATTTAGTCCACGTTCTTTGGAAAGATTTTTCACTTCTGCGATTTTCTTGCCGCTCGCGTCGGAGATTTCAAGTTTGAGCGTAGTTTTTTCGTCCGCTTTGTCTTTCAAGTAATATGTGATAATCGCGCCGCGCGGCGGATTTGCGCCTTGAAAAAGTTTGTCGCCGATGCCGTAGCGCGTCATCATTGTCGAGAAGCGATATGCCGGACGAATGTCAAACATATAATTTGCGCTTTGCAGAATTTGGTCGTTCATTTGCTGAATCGGCGCGGCGTCGTCAAAAACCCAAAGGCTGCGCCCGTGAGTCGCTAAGATTAAGTCATTGTCGCGCGGGTGAATTTGAACGTCGTGAATAGCAACGCGCGGCAAATTTTTCATATTCAGTTCCATCCAATTTTTGCCGCCGTCATAGGAAGCATACAAACCTAACTCCGTTCCCGCGTAAAGTAAATTCGGATTTCGGCGGTCTTCGGTTAAAACGTGAACGTAAGCATTGGCGGGTAGATTTCCCGTGATATTCGTAAAATTTTTGCCGCCGTCGGTCGTTTTGAAAACGTAAGGTTTATAATCGTCAAATTTGTGCCGGTCGAAAGCGACGTAAGCAGTATTTGCATTCACACGCGAAGGCTCGATGTGAGAAACGGAAGAGTCAGCCGACATATTCGGGACGTTCTTTGAAAGGTTTGTCCAATGCGCGCCGCCGTCGGTCGTCAACTGCAAATTTCCGTCGTCCGTTCCAGCCCAAATCATATTCGCGTCGAGCGGCGATTCGGCAAGGCTGATAACGGTTTCAAACGCTTCGGCAGAAGTGTTTTCGGTAAAAACCGGACCGCCCGCGTCTTTCAATCTTTCACGGTTATTCGTCGTCAAATCGGGGCTGATGACAGTCCATGTTTTCCCGAAATCGTTCGATTTGAAAACGACGTTGCCGCCCAAGTAAACCGTGTTTTTATCATGCGGCGACAAAATCAAAGGCGCATTCCAATTGAAACGGTATTTATCGTTTTCAGCCGCGCCGCCGACGCCGAAATACGGCACGACCGATTGCTGCTCGCGGTTTCGCATATCGGTTCTGACGACGCTTCCGCCTTGCGATTCGGTCAAATAAACGTCTGGATTGTCTTGATTTGTAATCGCGTAAAAACCGTCGCCGAAACTAATCATTCGCCAATCGTCGTTCATAATTCCGGCAGGCTCGCGGTTGCGCGCCGGTCCCGTCCAAGTTCCGTTGTCCTGCAAACCGCCCGTCAAATTATAAAAAGGCTCGCGGTTGTCGGCGAAGACTTGGTAAAATTGCCCGATTGGAAGATTGTTAATATACTCCCAATTTTTTCCGTCCTGCGTAACGGCAACGCCGCCGTCCTGACCTTGCCACATTCTTTTCGGATTCAACGGGTCAATCCAAAGCGCGTGATAATCGATATGCGTATTCGGTGAAATGCGCGTGAAATTTTTGCCGCCGTCAGAAGATACGAAAAGCGGCGACGACACGGCATAAACTCTATCTTCGTTTGTTGGATCAACTCTTACGCGCGTGTAATAAAATCCGCGCTGGACGATGTTTTGATTTTTATAAACCTGCCGGAAATTCTCGCCCTTGTCGTCTGAGCGATAAAGCGTTCCGTCTTTCGATTCCAAAATCGCATAGACGACATTCGGATTGCTTTGCGAAACCGCAAGACCGATTCTGCCAATCAATTTCGGCAAGCCTTTTTCAATCTTGTTCCAAGTTCTGCCGCCGTCAATCGAGCGGAAAACGCCGCCTTGCTCTGAGCCGCTCGTAAAAGTCCATGGCTTGCGCTCGAAACGCCACATTCCTGCATACAAAATATTCGGATTCTGCGGGTCAATCACCAAATCCGACGCGCCATGAAACTGGTCGATATACAAAGTTTTCGTCCAAGTCTTGCCGCCGTCGGTCGTCATAAAAACGCCGCGTTCTTCGTTCGCGCCCCAAGCGTGTCCGACAGCAGCAACATAAGCGATGTCAGGGTTTTTCGGGTTAATAACAATTTTTGAAATCGTGTTCGTGTTCTCTAGACCGAGATGCTTCCAATTTTTTCCGCCGTCAGTTGATTTATAAACGCCGTCGCCGAATGAAACAGAGTTGCGGACGTTAGATTCGCCCGTGCCGACCCAAATTACATCAGGATTTCCCGGTTCGAGTGCGATGTCGCCGACCGAAATTGAAGTTTGCCTATCAAAAATAGGCGTCCAATTCATCCCGCCGTTCGTGGTTTTGAAAATTCCGCCCGAACCTGTTGCTACATAAACAATATTTGGGTCACCCGGAACGCCTTCAATATCCGCAATGCGCCCGCCCATATTCGCCGGACCGATACTGCGCCAAGCGAGATTTGTCGCCGCCGTCGTCTCGGTCAATTTTTCGGCTGACTTTTCAGGCGTTTTACTTTGCGCCGAAACGGAAATGACGTTCAATAAGAAGCATAAAAAAGACAGCAACACGCTGACTTTTATTTCCAGCCTTCGATTTTTCATTCGGATTCTCCAGAGAAATTAAGTTAGATTTGTTTTTTATGCGATTTAATACGCAGTGTCAAACACAAATGTTTTTTATTAAATGTTGATAAATTTATTTACCGCGTAGAAAATATTTAAATAGTTAAAGCGTCTCTCGCCGCGCAAACTATTTCCGCCGCCCTTTTCACCGAACCAGCCAAAGCGGTCAAATGTCCCATTTTTCTGCCTGCTCGCGCATCTTGTTTGCCATAAAGATGCAGTTTTACATCGGGAAATTTCAAAGCGTTCTGCCAATTTGGTTCACTGTCGTTCCATAAATCGCCGAGCAGATTCGCCATTGCGCACGGTTTCAGAAAATCGGTCGCGCCTAAATCGAAGCCGCAAACAGCACGAAGTTGTTGCTCAAATTGTGAAGTAGTGCAACCGTCAACTGTCAAATGCCCGGAATTATGCGGTCGCGGCGCGAGTTCGTTGACCAATAATTTTCCGTTTTTCGTTAGAAAAAATTCGACGCATAAAACGCCGACCACATCCAGTTTTTCTAAAATCGCGCGGGCAATCTCGACTGCTTCGGCTGCGATTTTCGGCGAAACAAAAGCCGGCGCGAAAGAAACGTCTAAAATACTGTTTCTGTGAGTATTTTCAATTACACCGTAATGCGCGAAATTGCCTTGTAAATCACGGGCTGCGACAACGGAAACTTCTTTTTCAAATTCGATAAACTTTTCCAAAACCGCTTCTTGCTTGCCGATTTCCGCAAAAGTAGTTTCGCAATCTTCCTGCGATTTTATTTTTGCCTGACCTTTGCCATCGTAACCGAAACCGGCAGTTTTCAAAACGCACGGCGCGCCGACATCGAAGACTGCTTTCTGTAGTTCTTCAAATGTTTTTATATGTCGAAACGGCGCGACGGGAAAATTATTTGCGGCAAGAAATGTTTTTTCCCGCAGACGGTTTTGCGCGATGTGCAGAACTTCGCCGCGCGGGCGAACGAGCGCAAATTTTTCCGCTGTTTCGACTGTTTCAAACGGGACATTTTCAAATTCAAAAGTAATCGCGTCAACATTTCGAGCGAAATCTCGAACGGCGTCCAAATCTTCATACTCTGCACAAATTTCAAAATCCGCGACTTGTCCGGTTGGCGTGTCTGATTCAGGCGAAAAAGTATGCACGCGATAACCCATTCTACGGGCTGCAATTGTAAACATTCGCCCAAGTTGTCCGCTGCCGAGAACGCCGATTGTGGAATTTGGCAAAACAAGATTCATTTTTCTTTTTTGTCTTCGTTGTTAGCTGACGGAAAAAGCCATTTGGCGACGATTACGAATAAAGCTATTACGCTGACGGTCGTCGAGGTAATAAAAGCGATTAGAACGCTTGTATCAAGTGAAAAAACATCTTTCAGCGTAGCAGTTAAAATAACTAGAGCGATAACAATCGCCAGCCACGCCGTAATCAACCAAAAAAGGCGACCGACGTATTGTTTTCTCGTATCGTGAAGTTCGGTCAGCCGCAAATTCTCGTCCTTAAGTCGCTGATTTTGCAGTTCTAAGCCTTGATTTTCAATTTGCAGTTTCTGATTTTCAATTCGCAAGCGTTCAAGCTCGGTAATCGCTTTCTGGCGCGCCGTTCGTTCGGCTTCTGAAAATAAATCATTAAGTTTGTCGGGCGGCAAACTGATATTTTCAGTTTGTGAATCAAATGCTATTTCCTGATTATTTTCTATTAAAGAAATTTCCTGCGCTTCAGCCGTTGGCTGAAACTTATCAGAAGCGGAAGATGATTCTTCGTTAGGCTTGATGAGCAAATCGTTCATGCAGGTGGTTGCGATAGTGTTCAGCAATAAGGTCGTCTGAAATTACCCCAAATTGATTAACTCTCCACGTTTCGCTCCAAGGCGTTCCCGTTCGGTGCGTGAAATTGGAAAGCTGCCACGCAGAAAAATCTCCGTAATACTGCCAAACTTCTTTAATTATTTCCATTTCGGGGCTATTCAAAGGAATTGAAGGCTCATCGCTCGGAATAAAATCTTTGACTTCGCCCGCACCGTATTGACGAAGCAGTTTATAAAGATTCGGAATAACGGGACCCCATTCAAAAGCGTGAACGTTATTATGAAAAAGCGGTTTGCCAAGCTCTGCCAGACAATATCCGTGCGCGATATAGACGAGTTTCTGCAACTGCATATTCGTCAGAGGTTTTCCGTCGCGCCGAGCCAAATCGAGAAACGCATTGGCGACTGATATTGCACTATACATAAAGTTAAATTCAACGCTTTTCAGTATTTATATTGTAACAATCGAGCCGTTTACTTCAAAATTAAAAGAGCTTTAAATGTGCTAAAAAACCGTTTAATTCAAAACGGTTTCTAAAACGGTTTTTGTTTGTTCTTCTCTAAATCGCCGCAGTTTTTCGCGCAAATCCTTTCGCGTATTCGACAAAATCGCAACGGCTAAAAGCGCGGCATTAGTTGCGCCCGCGTTGCCGATTGCCAGCGTTCCGACCGGAATTCCAGCGGGCATTTGCACAATCGAAAGCAAGGAGTCCATTCCAGATAATGCCTTGCTCTGGACGGGAACGCCGAGAACCGGAACGCACGCATTCGCCGCGACCATTCCCGGAAGATGCGCCGCGCCGCCCGCGCCCGCGATTATAACTTCAACGGCGCGCGATTCGGCGCTTTTTGCAAACTCGGCGAGCAAATCCGGCGTGCGATGTGCCGAAACGATTTTACATTCGTGCGGAACATCAAATCTCGTCAAAACATCGGAAGCGTTTTTCATCGTTTCCCAATCGGACTTGCTTCCCATAATCACCGATACCAGCGGCGGCTCGCCTTTAAATTCCGGCTTCAGGGTTTTAGATTTTTTCGGCATATTTAGTCATTGGTCGGCTGAATTATGATTCCGCCGAAACGCGCTTCGTCAGCCCGACATTTTATTCTGTCAATATAACAGATATGACTGTCGTATTTTTCATCCGTTCCGGCATAAAACGCTAAAAATCCGCCTGAAAAGGATTCGTTGAAAAATCCGAGCAGGTGATTTTCCGCATCACTCGCCCTCAATTGACAGGAATTACAAACGTAATTCGGATAACGCGCACTTTTTTGAACTTTAACCAGACAAATCGGACATCTTTGCGTTTCCATTTGCTTACAAAATAGAAAAGATACTCGCCGAAAGCAAATCAGGCGCGCATCTTTTCTATTTTATGAATTGAAATTAATCAATCCCAATCATCACGTCGCTCGCTTTGACGACGGCATAAACCGTTTTGTCCGTAGTCAAATTCAACCGTTCCGCTGAATCTTTCCTGATAATCGCGGGCGACTTCCACGCCGTTTGAAAGCTCAATAATGACCTGCAAATTAACCGCGCCGTTTTCGATTGATTTGATTTTTCCTCTACCAAAATGCCGGCTGATTTTTGAGTGATTTTTTCTTGTTTCGTTTCTTTTTAGAAATGGTTTTATTGATTTCCCCCTTCGATGTGTTTTTCAGTTCTGAGTCTTTGTTTCGAAGCCGTTCTTTTATAATTTCAAAATAATTTGGTTCTATTTCTACTCCGATAAAACCTAGCCCTAATTCTTTTGCTGCAACCAAAGTTGTACCACTTCCGGCGAAAGGGTCAAGAATTATATTTTCACTTTTTATGGGAACAAATGTTTCCAACAATTTTTTTATTAAATCAAGTGGTTTGATTGTGCAGTGAACGTCGAATTTTTCATCACGTCCTTTTGAAAAACCTTCAAGAATGTTTGATTGAAAAGAATTGTCGGGCATTATGGTTTTTAACGCACCTATACCGTTTAATTCTAAAGTTTCAGCATAATTATTAATTAACGGTTTTTGGACTAATACAATCGCTTCCCATTCGTTGCGAAAACAAGTATGCCAGCCTTTCCAGTCTGACGAGTTCGGATTATTTTCTTTGGCAAGTTTCTTTTCAACATTAAGACCTTTAGGAATTCCTGAGTGACGACGATAAACCAAGCAATCGCGGGCGTAAAAACCTGAATCTTCTAAAGCGACTTGAACATGAGCTAAGGTTCTCGTGCTACTAAAAACTGCTACAAATGCTCCGGCTTTACAAACTCTAAATAATTCTTGCGACCATTCACTACACCAATTTCTGTATTCTCTTATGTTTTCACGATTTCTTTCGTACCATCTTTCGTTACGAACGCCGCCAGCCAACCCACTTCCGTAAGGGATGTTTTTGACGAGAGTTGAACTATCTTTTACACGGCTGATTCTTCTTTGGATTTCTTCGTGATTCCAACTTCTTCCAATAAATTCGTAGTTGTAAGGCGGGTCGGTAATTACGCAGGAAATTGTGTTGTCCGGTATTTTATTCAAAACTTTACGACAATCACCTTGGAAAAGTTGTTCCATTTATCTTACCTTCCTATTTTGAAATACCCGTCATTTTCCAGTTTATTAAGCCAATCAAACAAATTGAAATTAGTCTTGTAGGAAATATAATCTAATGTCCGTGCGCCCATTAACACCTCCCACCCAACTCTTCGGCAGCTATTTATGACAGGCGTTAAATTGTCTTCTCTCAAAATTAACAAGATGGGCGTATATCCAGACTCTCTTAAATGCGGTGCATACTCTCTGGCTGCCTTAACAAACTTAGAATCGCCGGAACCGATTCTATACTTAATCTCAATTGCCTCCGTTCCAATTATACAATCACAAGGTTTGCCACTCCCGACTTCGGAAGTTGACTGATAATCTTCACACTGAAGTTCAAACAATTTACGAATGAGTCTCTCTCAGCATCTCCCTAGTTCGCTTCCCCAATATTGACGATTTTCTCTTTTCAAGTCAGGAGTTATTCCAAAAACATCCATAAGAACATCGTGGTCATTATTTTCTTCTCCATATTCTTTCGCAGCAAAAGAATCTTTGTATTGACCTAAGATGCTACGAAGTTGCTCGTCAATTTTTGAACTCATAAAGGTTTTATTATAGTAAAAAGGATAAAGTCGAAACTCCATCATTCATCTTTCAAATTTATCCTTCAAACTTACGCCGAATAACCTTTCGCGCCGTCGAAGTCATAGAGATTTTCGGTTTTGATAACGTCCAATCCGGCTTCATTCAATCTTTGCAGAAGCGAAATCAGTTGGTTTTTGTCAACCGTGTTGCCTTCGCCTGATTCGGCGACGAAGCGGCAGCGCCAGTGGTCAACGGTGAAGGTGTCGGGGTTTCCGCCCGGATAGACTTTGACGCCGCGGTTGGCGATGGTTTGCAGCTTTAAGCCGTCGCCGTTGACCGCTTCGACAAGCGCGCCGAGTTCGTTTGCCGTGCCGTAGAATGAGCCTTTCCACCAATCTAAAAAGATGTCCACGCCGACGAGTTCTTTCTTTTGCGGTTCGGGCGACGAGAAAATCGGTTTCGCGTCGGTTTCCGCGACGTTTGCTTTGTAGGTTACGGCTTTCAAAGTTTCCGGTTTTTGCCCAAGACGCGCGACGACGGCTTCGGCAAATTCTTTTGTGCCGACTTTTTCTTTTGACACGCCTTCTTTGAAAATGTCGTAAGTATGAACGCCGTCTTCAATCGTGCGAAGCCACGCATTGTGCGCTCGTTCGGCAACGTCCGGCTGGTTGATGTGGACGAGCATCAGAATCGCGCCCAGAAATAAACCCGACGGATTTGCCAGATTTTGTCCGGCGCGGCGCGGCGCAGAACCGTGAATCGCTTCAAACATTGCGACGTTTTCGCCGATGTTTGACGAACCTGCCAAGCCGACCGAACCGGCGATTTGCGCGGCAACGTCCGACAATACATCGCCGTAAAGATTCGGCATCACGATAACGTCGAAGTTTTCCGGCGTGTCCGCCATTTTCGCCGCGCCGATGTCCACAATCCAGTGGTCGGCTTCGATTTCCGGGTATTCGGTCGCAATTTGGTCGAAAATTCTATGAAACAAACCGTCGGTGCGTTTCATAATGTTGTCTTTGATAAAGCAGGTAACTTTTTTGCGGTTAAATCGTTTCGCGTATTCAAAAGCGTAGCGGACGATTTTTTCCGAGCCGGGACGCGAAATCAATTTTAAGCATTCTTCAACCTGATCGGTCTGGCGATATTCGATGCCCGCGTAAGTGTCTTCTTCATTTTCGCGGACAATCACAACGTCCATCACCGGATGTTTCGTCTTGATATACGGCGCGTAGGAAACGCACGGGCGAATATTGGCGTAAAGTCCGAGCGTTTTGCGAACCGCGACATTAAGCGAACTGTAACCGCCGCCCTGCGGAGTCGTAATCGGGGCTTTCAAAAAGACTTTCGTGCGCCGCAAAGATTCCCAACTCTCCGGCGCGATGCCCGCCGCGTTGCCGCTTAAATAAACTTTTTCGCCGATTTCAATCGTTTCAATATCGAGCCGCGCGCCCGCTTCTTTTAAAATATGCAAAGTTGCGTCCATAATTTCGGGACCGATGCCATCGCCGTGCGCAACCGTAATAGGAACATTTGCCATAACTTTACTTAAATGCCTCTTTGTTTAAAATTTTGATAAAAGACTAAAACAAGAAATATAAAGATAAAATGCGCGAGATGCAAAGCAATGAAAAATTGGAAGTGGAAAACGAAAAATGCTTTTGTTCTAATTTTCCGTTTTCCACTATTAGTTATCCGTTAAATTATCTATCTCTTTTGCCAGCTCAAAATCTCGCGCCGTAATTCCGCCCGCATCGTGAGTCGTGATAAAAAACTCTGCGTAGCCCCAACCGAATAAAACGTCCGGGTGATGGTCGCGCCGTTCGGCGATTGCGCCGACTTTGTTGACAAAAGCCAAAGCCTCGGCGAAGTTATCGAATTCAAAATGCTTTTTCAAATTATCGTTTTCCTTTTTCCAATCGTCTAAATCGGCTAAGGCGCTTTCGATTTCCTCGCCCGACAATTTTTTTCGCTCCATCTGTTTTTTCGCTCCATCTGTTTTTGGGTTATACTTTAGCTTTTCAGTATAGCGATTTTATTTCGGATTATTCAAAAATGCGTTTATTTTCCAAGTTTTTAATTCTTGTTTCGGCGAGCGTTTTATTTGCCTGCGCCGAACAGTCAAAGCCTTCGACGCCGCTTGAAACTCTCAAATCTTACACGCAGGCTATCAAGCGAAAAGACACTACGCAGATGAAACTGCTGCTGTCGGACGCTTCGATAAAAATGTCCAAGCAAGAAGCCAGCGCGCAAAATCGAACGCTTGACGATGTAGTTAAAAACGAAACTCTGTTCAGCGAAACGCAAACGTCTCTAAAGTTTCGCAACGAAAAAATTGACGGCGAACGTGCCACAATCGAAGTCGAAAATTCTTTCGGAAGCTGGGATACCGTGCCGTTTGTCAGGGAAGAAGGCATCTGGAAAATTGACAAGCACGCTGTCGCCAATCAGATGCTTGAGCAGAATGATCAAGACAACAAACGGCTCGACGAGATAATCAATCAGGGAAGACGACCTTAGCGATTTTGCATTTTAGATTTTAGATTGGCGCGGAGTTAGAAAATAGTCGTCGTGTAAATCTGAAACAAACTATATAAAGATTTCAGGGAGAAATTTGTGTCAGTAATTAAACCGTTCCGCGCTTTGCGACCCCAGATTGAAAAAGCAAAGCAAGTTTCCTGTATGCCTTACGACGTGATTTACGAACAGGAAGTGCGCGAATTTATCAACGAACATCCGCTCAGTTTTTTGCGCGTAACGCGAGCCGAAGCGGAATTTCCTGAAGGTGAAAATCCTTCGAGCGAAGAGATTTTTCAGCGGGCGCGGCAGAATCTGCAAAAGTTTGTTGACGAGGAAATTCTTGTGCGCGAAGCCGAGCCGTGCGTTTACCTTTACCGTCTGGAAAGTGAAACACACGAGCAAACCGGAGTTGTCGCTTGCTCTTCGCTCGACGAATACGAACTCGGAACAATAAAAAAGCACGAAAAAACTCGTCCCGATAAAGTCGAAGACCGCACACGGCATATGCTTGCTTTGGGAGCGCAAACCGGACTTATTTTTCTTGCTTTTCGCAATACGGAGCGAATAAAAACTTTGATTTTTGAAGCCGCGCAAGGCAAGCCGATTTACGAATTTTACTGCGCCGACGGCATCAAGCAAACTGTCTGGCGCGTTGTTCTGACTGATGATTTTGCCGACGCTTTTGCCGACGTTCCCGCGCTGTATATTGCCGACGGGCATCACAGAATCGAGAGCGCGCTTCAAACGAGAAAAATTCTACGTGGGCAGAATCCGAATCACACTGGCGCGGAAAGTTATAATTTTGTCGCTGCCGGAATTTTTCCGTCCGAAGATTTGCAGATTCTTGCTTATAACCGCGTCGTTAAGGATTTAAATAATTTAAGCGAAGCAAAATTTTTTGAAAAATTGCGCGCAAATTTTATTATTAGCGAAACCCAAGAAAAAGAGCCGGAAAACAAGAACGAATTTTGTATGTATCTCGGTGGAAAATGGTATAAACTTCGGTTTGCCGTCGAGTTTGTAAAAGAGCCGAACGCCGTCGAAAAACTTGACGCGAGCATTTTGCAGCAATATCTGCTCGCGCCAATTTTGGGAATTCAGGATGTGCGAACAAACAACCGAATTGATTTTGTCGGCGGCAAACGCGGCACTGTCGAACTAGAAAAACTGGTTGACGAAGGCACGGCGCGCGTTGCCTTTTCGATGTTTCCGACAACGTTGGACGAGCTTTTCGCCGTCTCGGATTTGAACGAAGTTATGCCGCCGAAATCTACTTGGTTTGAGCCGAAGCTGCGCGACGGTTTGCTGATTCATTTAATCGACGAATAAAAAGGAGAAAAAATATGATTGTAACAACCGGAAATGAAGTGGAAATGGGAAAAATTACTGAGTATTTAGGTGTTGTTCGCGGCATCGTCGTGCGCGCAACCGGTATCGGCGCGGGATTTATCGGCGGTTTGAAATCGCTCGGCGGCGGCAATATCGAAGAATTTACTCAAGTTTGTGAAGCAGGACGACAGGAGGCATTTGCGCGTATGGTTCAACACGCGCAGGAAATCGGCGCGGACGCCATCATCGGAATGCGCTACGACGCAACGGAATTTTCGCAAGGCACAACCGAAGTTTTAGCTTATGGAACGGCGGTAAAACTGGCTAATAAATGAGTTTCAATTACGAATTTCAAATTACGAATTAGAAAACTTTTTCTTTAATTCGTAATTTGAAATTCGTAATTATTTTGCCTTACGGCAAAAACGCGCCTTTATTATTTCGTCCGATTCGCATATTCACCAGCCAATCAAGCCAGCGATATTTCAGAGCTTTTGGTGCCAGATATTCAGTGATGCCGAGACTTTCTCGGCTTTCCCCGTCGCTTAAAGTTAAAGTCATCTCGCTTAAAAATCTTAAATAAAAAAAACTCGAATCAATAATTTTCGTTTGCTTGATGGCAAGATGCGCGTCGTCTTCAAATGTAAGATTTAATTGTTTTGGATACTTGATGCCAAAAATATCGCGCGTAAAATTTCGCTCTTCATATTCGGCGTCCGATTCACGCAAAATATCGTCTTGAACGATAAAGATTTTCGTCGTTGGTTTATCTTGCGTAATTTCTTTATAGCGATAAAAAACTGCCGTCGCATCGGCAAAATGCGCGCGTCCCCATTGCCAATCGGAAACCGTTACGGGCAGCCAGCGATTATCGAAATTATGGTCGTGATAACCCGTTCCGCGAAAATGAACGATGTCGGAAGTTTTCCCCTTTTCATCGGCGACGCTGATTCTGCCCGTAACGTCGGCGCGCGCGACTGCCAGATTCCAACTGTGTGAGTTTTCGACGGAAATTTTTTTATCCGGCAAAAAATCGCTTTCAATCGACAGCCATTCAAAATTTGCCGTCAGATGACAGTTTTTTCTGAGCTTGACACTGATTGAGACAACGTAGCCCGAACCGTATGCCGCCGATTCGAGCCGAAAAAAATTATCGCCGATTTTGCACGAAGGTTTTTCGCCATCAGATTCAAATTCTTCTACGGCAAATTCGTTTATCGCGCGGTATTTCGGCTTGCCGTCGCGGTAATATGTAAAAGCGAGAGCAGGGTAATTTTGGATTTTGGATTTTGGATTTTGGATTTCTCCGACTTTGGTTTTTGGACTTTTAAGTTTGGACTTTAAGCCTTGCGCTGCCTTGTTATAGCGCGGCGAAAAGATAAAGTTATCGAGAAAAATTATCACAACGGCGTCGCGCCCGTCTTCGCTCAAAGCGTCGAAATACCACCATTCATATGCCTCGCTGTTCGGTTTCGGGTGAAGAACATCGGCGGCAATACTCGAAGTAAACGAAAAATTTTCGTCGGTAATTTGTCCGTTTGAATTCATCGGGAAAATTGGTCGGGAATATTTAAAAAACAAAAGCCAAAGAAAAGCTAACTTCTCTCCGGCTTAAAGTCAAAGTTTTTCGTCCGAAACTAAAGCGCGTTCGGGTCGGGCAGCGGCGTATTCGGCTCGCTTGCCAGATAATCGCTGATTCCGGCGTCGCTTTTCTTCAAAAATTTGTAAACGTCCGTAAAGCGCTGTTTCCAAGTCGCAAGGCTCGGATTTTTTTCTGCTTCGCCGAATTTAATCGCGCGCGCGTAAGCGTCGAGCATATTACCGACTAATTTATCTAGCTTGGCTTGCGCCTCTTTTATTTCCGGCGTGTCGGTCGTTGTAGCTTCATATTTGGTCTTGAAATCGGCGGCTTGTTTGGCGTATTCCTTTTCGTAGTAAGCGGCGATAACGTAATAGGGAAACGAATCGGTTTTGATTTTAGATTCATAACCGATGGCTTTGTAAAAATTCTCCGCCGCTTCTTTCAAGTTTGTGTCGAGCGAAAAATTGCCGATGACATAATACATAAAAGCGGTCGCTTCCGCCTGGTCTTTAAACGGCTGAAAAGTTTTCGGCAGCTTGCCTGCGTCAAGGAGACTGATTGTTTGTTTCGCATACGCTATGGAATCTGCGCCAAAATTATTGTCCTTGTTTTTCTGTTGAGCGTCGAAACCGGCGTAAGCCAGATTCATCGTTACATAAGAATTTTCCGGCTCTTGCACTAAAATTTCTTTGCCGATGGCAATCGCCTCGCCGGTTTTCACTTCATCCAGTTTTTTATTAAAAGTGTTGTTCCGATAATTTTCGGCAAACGCTTTTATTTTTTTTACCTTTTCGTCGTCGTCCTTGCCGTATTTTGCCAAAAAGTCTTTGCTCATTTGATAGGCTTTGTCGGCGTCTTCGGCTTTTTTCGTCTGCGTTAATTTGGCAATCTTGCCATACATTTCATCTTTTGATTCTTTGCCTTGAGCGAAAGCTGAGAAGGTTAAAACCAGTGACAAAAACATAAAAGAGACGGCTCGCGCAAAAATTTTCATTGATTGTAAAATCTCCCGAAATTTGAATTAATCAGATTGTTATTGGAATATAACAAAGCCGCAGGCACGACGGCAAACACAGATTTGATGAATAAATAAAACTTGGACGGCAAACTTTTTTTCTAAATTTTTAATCTGTAAGATACACGCATCGGCTCTCCCGAAATTTTCAATATAGAAAAAGGAGAAAAAATGAAAAAGATAACAAAAGTATTTTTGCTCGGTCTTGTTTTAACCGTCGGGTTATTCGTGTCGGCATGCCCGCAGCGCGTCAGCATCGCTGATATTGAAGCAAACCCGTCTCGATACATAAATAAAGAAGTAACGATTGTCGGAACGGTTCGGGACAGCTACGGCGTTTCCGTGCCTTACACGCAAATTCGCGGCGGCGTTTATAAAATCGACGACGGCACAGGCTCGATTTGGGTCGCAACGCAAAGAACCGTCCCGTCAAAGGGCGTGCAAATCGGCGTCAAAGGGAGAATTCAATCGGGCGTCAACTACAACGGCAAAAATTACGGACTCGGTATGGAAGAAGAAAACCGACGCTTTAGCAGAAAATAATTAAATTCAAACGAATGACACAAGGCGGGCGAAAAGGTTAAAATCCATTTCGCCCGCTTTTATCTTTTATGAAATCACTGATAGATTCATTCGACGAACAATTCTCGCAACTTCACGCGCGTTCGTGCGAGATTGTCAGAAAAATTCCGACAGAAAAACTTTACTGGCAGCCGCGTGAATCGAATCAACTTCCGCCGACGTTTTCTTGCGCTGAATACATTCTGCGAAGCGCCGGACGAGTCGAGCAAACTTTCGGCGGAATTACGGCAAAACTTTGGGATGATCCGTTTGAATGGACTTTGCCGGAAGAGCTTTCGACAAACGAAAAAATTTTAGAGTATTTCTCTGAAGTAGAAGCAATGCGCGTTAAAGGTTTTAATTTTTTTACTTCAGACGAAGATTTGCGTCGCGAAATTCCCGCGCCCGAAAAACTCCAGTCAATTTTTGAGATTCTGCTCGAAACCATCACGCGCGCCGAACATCTGCAAGGTCGCGCCTTTGCGATTTTTCAAATGTTTTCAGACGAACAACTTCCGAGATTATAAAAAACCGCAATTTGAACTTTTGAACAATAAAATTCGTAAGCCACAAAGAATTTAAATTTCTTTATAACAAACGGAGAAAAATTATGTTTTGCCCGCGCTGTAGTCAAGAGCAGATTTCAGAAGAAACAAAATTTTGTTCGCGTTGCGGTTTTTCGCTTGAATTAGTTTCGGAATTTTTGAGAAACGACGGATTTTCGCCGGAGCTAACCGATACAAATAAAACTAAAAAGTGGCTGACGCGCAAAAACGGTTTATGGTTTTCGCTCTTTTGGTTTATGTTTTTTGCATTGATATTAACGCCTATAATCGGCGGTGTCGCTCACGCCGACGCGCTGGCGCTTTCGTGTATGATTACCGGAATAATGGGCGGGATAGTTTTGCTGATAGCGTCTTTTGCATTCTTAAAACCCGAACCGAAAGATACGGAAAAATTCAATCAAGAATTAGCAAGTAATAACATAAAGAATCTTCACCAATCACAACAGACGGCTTTGCCGCCGCAGCACACTCAACCGGCGCAAAACTATGTTTCACCCGCAAATTCTTGGAAAGCACCGAACACCGGCGAGATGTTTCAACCGCAAAGTGTAACGGAAGTTACGACTAGATTGTTGAAGAAAGAGAAATAAATTTTAGACGGGAGAAATTAATGTATTGTCCGCGTTGCAGTCAAGAGCAGATTTCCGAAGAGACGAGTTTTTGTTCACGGTGCGGTTTCCCGCTCGGACTCGTTGCGGAGATTATCGCCTACGGCGGTTTTCTGCCGCAACTTGCCGAATTGGGCAAGAAGAGAAAAATATTCACGCGCCGCAACGGGTTGCTGCTCGCGCTATTTTGGTTTATGTTTTTTGGGTTGATACTCGCGCCTCTGGGCAGTATCACGCGCGCGCCCGAAGCGTTTTCGGCGTTTATGGCGCTGCTCGGAACGATGGGCTGTTTATTTTTAATCGTTATATCTTTTGCATTTTTGAAAAAAGAGCCGAAGGCGTTTGATGTGCCGATTCAAAATACGGAAACGGCAGCAGGCAACATCAAAAATCTGTATCAAAAAAATCAAACGGCGCTTCCGCCGCAACAATCGATTCCCGTTTCAACTTACGTTCCGCCCGCGCAGGCAAACTGGCGCGACACGAACGATTTAGTTCCGAGCGTAACCGAAGGAACAACGAAATTGTTGAAAGAAGACGAGGAATAACGTCTATACTAAACAATTTAATTTCCAACATCTACGCCAAGCGCGTTCAAAAGTGCGCGCGCTTTCGTCAAAGTTTCCGCGTATTCTTCGCCCGCATCGCTGTCGATAACAATTCCGCCACCAACATTAAAAATCGCCTCGCGCCCGCGCACAACCATTGTCCGAATCGCTACGCTCAAATCTAAATAGTGGTAAGTTTCCGTGCCGGAACTTTGAACTTTGAACTTTGAACCCTGAAACGAATAACCGATTGCGCCCATCGAAAGACCGCGCGGCGCGGTTTCAAGCTGGTCAATTATCTGCATCGTGCGAATTTTTGGCGCGCCCGTAATTGAGCCGCAAGGGAAAACGGCGCGGATTATGTCGGAAAATTTTACGTTCTCGCGTAACTCACCCGTGACGGTCGAGACGAGATGAAAAAGGGTCGGGTGCGTTTCCAAATCGCATAGCTTTTCGACTGCAACCGAGCCGAATTTGCAAATTCTTCCAATATCATTTCTCAAAAGGTCAACAATCATCACATTTTCCGCGCGGTCTTTCTCGCTTTCGAGAAGCTCGCTTCTAAGGCGCTCATCTTCTTCCGAAGTTTTTCCACGCGGTCGCGTTCCTTTAATCGGCGACGCGGAAATAAACGAACAGCTTTTGTCTTCCGTGTTTTCCGTTTTCCATTTTCCATTCTCCACTTTAAAAAACCTTTCCGGCGAAATGCTCACAACCGCGTCCGCATCGCGCCTTATAAAAGCGGCGAACGGCGCAGAATGATTCGTTCGCAGACGCCGGAAAATTTCCTGCGCGGTTAAGTTTTCCGGCAGTTTGGCGCGTATTTGCTGCGTCAGATTTGTTTGATAAGTATCGCCGCGCCTGATAAATTCTTTGATTTTCTCGACGGCGGCAATATAATTTTCGCGCGAAAAATTTGAAGTAATCTTAGAGTTTATAGAGTTTATAGAGTTTATAGAGTAAGACGCGAGAAGTTTTTGGAGTTCGTCGAATTTGTTTTCGTCGCCGACCAGAAATGTTTTGCGCTCGTCGTAATCGTGAACGACGAGAGAACCAAAACGGGCGAGAAAAACGTCGGGTTCGGGAAACGCGGGAAACTCTTTTTTGCGCGGTTTTATATTTTCGAGTTTTAAGCCGAAATCATAAGAGATTGTAAAAATATACGCCGAATCTTTTTGCGATAGCTTTTCGTCCAAAAACCGGAGCGTGTCAGCCGGATTATTATTTGTAATTTGAGAAGTTTCGATTGGATTGATTCCGGCAATTAAAAGATGAGAACCTAGATAATTCACATTGCAACTATCAAGAAAACAAACTCCGCTCTGCTCGGATGCGGCGAGCAAAGCTGAAATTAATCGGTCGGCTGAAAATTCGATTTCGCGCATTTTTTGAATTTACAGATTATCACGCCGCTCGGCGCGGGCTGATTTTCAAAATCAATTTATCATTTTTCTTATCCGTGTTAATCTGTGTCAATCTGCGGTAGCCGGTTGAAAACTTTATGACTGAAAATTCAAATGAAAAGAATTCTTTGATTCGCGGACTCGGACTACTGGCGGCAATTTCGATAATCGTCGGAAACGTCGTCGGCACTGGCGTTTTTCTGAAAGCGCGCGTGATGACGTGCAATGTCGGCACGCCCGGCTGGGTTCTTGCGGCGTGGATTGCGGCTGGCGTTTTATCTCTGGCAGGTGCGCTGACTTACGCGGAATTGTCCGCGATGAAGCCGGAAACGGGCGGCGAGTATGTTTTTCTGCGCGACGCATACGGCAGAGTTTGGAGTTTTCTGTACGGCTGGATGCAGATTTTTATCGCCAAAACCGGCTCGCAGGCATCAATCGCCGTCGCGTTTGCGATTTTTCTCAACGATTTTCTCGGCGGGCAATTGAAACAAACCATTCTTCACACAAATATTTTCGGCTCTGATTATGAATTAACATCACTGCAAATCGTCGCCGTGATGATGATTGTCATTATCACGACGATAAATTGCGCATCGGTCGTTTTAAGCGGGCAGCTTGCCACTTATTTTACATTTATAAAAATCGCGCTGATTTTGCTCGTCGGTTTCGGCGCGTTTTTTCTCGGCGGAGGCAGCTTCGCGCATTTCGGAATGGCAAACACGGGCGGCGCGTGCGAAGGCGTGGCGGATTCGGTTCGCTACGGTGTTGCCGGAACGACGTTTGCCGCCGGATTCGGCGCGGCGATGCTTGGAGCGCTTTGGGGCTATGACGGTTGGAATAATTTGACTTTGATTGCGGGTGAAGTAAAAAATCCGCAGCGTAATATACCGATTGCGCTAATTGGCGGCACGATTTTGATAATTCTGCTTTATGTTTTCGTCAACGTCGCTTATTTTTACGTGCTTGACCCGACTCAGGTCGCTTCGGTCTCTAAAGATTCTTCGGTTGCGCGGGAAGTTGCAATCAGATTTTTAGGCGCGGGCGCGCTTGTCTTGATGACGGCGGGGCTAATGGCATCGTCGGTCGGAACGCTTCATACTTCGATTCTAACGGGCGCGCGCGTTCCGTTTGCGATGGCGCGCGACGGCGTGATGTTCAAAGCGATGGGCAAACTCTCGGAAGGCACGCGCGTCCCTGTAATTGCGCTTCTTGTGCAGGGAATTTGGGCATGCATTCTGTGTCTTTCAGGTTCGTTCGATACCCTAACCGACTATGTTATTTTCGGCTCTTGGATATTTTACGCGCTAGTTACTACTTCCGTTTTTGTTTTTCGTCGAAAATATCCAAATGCCGAAAGACCTTATAAAGCGTTTGGCTATCCGGTCGTGCCGATTTTATTTTTAATCGGCGCAGGTTTGCTTCTCTATAACACGGTAAAAGCTGATTATTATCAAATTCTCAAAAAAATAAGTTTAACTTCCGGTAATTACGTCTTAGAACAGATTTTTATAATCGTAACTGCGCCGTCAATATCAGGAATTTTACTGATTTTGCTCGGATTACCCGTTTATTACTATTTGACTAATCGCATCGCAAAAAACACGGGCGAAGAATAAATTAAATTTCTCAAAAAATAAACAAATGCCAATTGACAGACGAAGCGGAAAAGACAGGCGCGCCGTAACGCGCGCCAACATTCACATTGACGTGGAATGGGAAGGACTCATCGGCAGACAAACCGGAACTATCGGCGACATCAGCGCGCAAGGCTGCTTTATTTTGTCTTCGGGCGAGGTTGAAGACGGCGAAAACGTCAAGATTTTTCTGCCGCTCTCGGACGGAATGAAAGTGCAGTTTTGGGGCGAGGTCGCTAATCATTTTCTGGAAATCGGCTTCGCCGTCCGCTTTATTGAGCTTTCCGACGCGCAAAAGGATTTTCTAGAAAAATTTCTTGATTCGCTCGATAACAACCAAATATTGGAAACATAGTTTCTGTTGGTATTTGCTTTATATATTGCTTGTCTTAGATAAATTGCCACTAGCTTTAGCTAGTGGAGAAGGTTATTTTGGAGAAAGGCTTTAGCCGAACAAGCGAGAAATAAAATTCCTTATGGCTTCAGCCTAAAGTTCAGCTAAAGCAAAAAGGAAGATTGATTTTGTTTCCTTTTTGGCTAAAGCCTTTTCTCTTTACTCAATACAATCCACTAGCTAAAGCTAGTGGCAATTTATGAAAACAAAATGTCAACCCAAACTTAGTTCTCTTCGAGTTTTTCCAAAGCCTCTCGCGCAATCTCGCGGTCGTCGAAATGAAATTTCTCGCCGTCGATAATCTGATAAGTTTCGTGTCCTTTTCCGGCAATTAAAACAACATCGCCTGCCTTTGCTCTGCGAATCGCTTGGTGAATTGCGTCGTGTCGGTCGGTAATTATCAAATATGGGCAATCGGTCGGTTTTAATCCCGTTTCGATTTGCGAAAGAATTTCCAGCGGATTTTCCGTTCGCGGATTGTCGGATGTTACGACAACTAAATCGCTGTGGCGTCCGGCGACTTCGCCCATCGGCGCGCGTTTCGTTTTATCGCGGTCGCCGCCGCAGCCGAAAACTGTGATAATTTTCCCGCTCGTTAAATCTCGCGCCGTTTTTAAAGTGTTCAGAAGCGCGTCGTCCGAATGCGCGTAATCGACGACGACGGCGAAATTCGCATCGTTCGGCACGCGCTCAAACCTGCCGGGCGCGCCGACGCACGTCTCCAAACCTTTTTGAATTCTGTCCAAATCGTAACCGAGCTCGAGCGCGGCGGCAGTTGCCGCTAACATATTATAAACGTGCGGTCTGCCGACGAGCGGCGATGTAATTCGTCGCGCCCCCTGCGTAGTTTTCAAATCAAACGACGTTCCTGCGGCAAGCGAAACTTCAATGTTTTCCGCCGTCAAATCCGCCGCATTGTTTTGAGCAAAAGTTACAACTCTTTGGTTATTCGCCTTTAACTCGTTTGCTAATTTCGCACCCCATTCGTCGTCAATATTTATTACGCTTGACATTGGTTTTTCGCCCGTCCGCCCGTCGAATAATTTCCGTTTCGCGTCGAAATAATTTTCCATCGTCAAATGATAATCGAGATGGTCGCGCGTCAGATTTGTAAAAACGGCGACGCGAAATCTGAGATAATCGCAGCGATGCAGGTCAATCGCTTGCGAAGAAGTTTCCATTACGGCAGTTTTACAATTTTCTTTTAATGCTTCGCGCAAAAATCTTTGCGTGTCGCTCGCTTCCGGCGTCGTGCGAACTGCCGGTTCGCTTCTGTCGCCGATGCGATATTCGACTGTTGTCAGCATCGCCGCTTGCTCGCCGCTCGCATCCGCAAGAGCGAAAATCAAATAAGCCGTCGTCGTTTTCCCGTTTGTTCCCGTAATGCCGACGAGCTTTAAATCGTGCGACGGATTGCCGTTGATAACTGTTGCCGCTTTTGCCAGCGCCGCGCGCGCATTTGAAACTTGCAGCCACGCGCCCGCGAAATTTTCGGGCGCTTCGGATTCGGAAATGATGCCGACTGCGCCGCGCCGCATAACATCACCGGTAAAACGATGCCCGTCCATCGTCAAACCGCGAACGGCGACAAAAAGACTGCCCGCGCGCGCCTGCCGCGAATCGTGCGTTACGTCAAAGGCTTTCACATTTGCATCGCCGTAAAATTTCGCGTCCAGACTTTTAGCTATTTCTCCAAGTGTCGCGCCGTTTGAAATCAATTCTTTCGTCCTCAAAAAATTTGATAAATAACGTTTGTGATTATACGATAAATTAGAAAATGGAGTTAAATGGAAAGTGGAAAATGAAAAGTACGAAGAAAGGGAAAACTAAAAATTAATAATGTAAAATATTTTCTTCGTTTTAATATGTTATTTATCATTTATCGTTCTCTTAATTTTCCGTTCTCCATTTAAC
>JALYZF010000296.1 GCA_030948995.1 Acidobacteriota bacterium | reverse complement strand
TCCGTCTGCCTGCCGTCGCCAGATTGTCATATATTGCCCGAAAGCCGTCGGATTGTCCGTCTTTCCTTTCGGACGATATTCGTAATCGCCGGTCGTATAGCCCAAAATGCCGTTTGAAGAAATGTCTGCAAAAGTCGGATTCCACGAAAGCAGCGCGATTGATTCGGGACGCGAGCGCCAAAATTCCTTTCCATTTGTCGGATTCGGATTGAAAACTAGTCCGTCATCGGCAAGAAATTCTAGAAACGCGCTGCGAATGCCTTTTTCAGCGGCATCTTGCGCGAAACTTTTTTCGGTTTCAACGATTTTATTTAAATCGGACTGCGCCAATTGATTCTGCCCGAAAGAGTTTGCATTTAGAAATAAAAAAACTACCAGAAGAATAAGTTTCCGCACTTGAAATTAACCTCGCCAAAATTTTCAAATAGAAATATTCTAACGCAAAAAATAAAAAACCGGCAAGCGTATATAGACTTGCCGGTTTCTAAATAAAATTTACTATGTAAATTAGTTTTGCGTCGAGTCAACCATACAAAGGAAATCACTTCCGCTTTTCAGAATATTACGCTGAATAAGGTAGTTGCGACTGCCAAGCGTCATATTATACCAAGCTCCGGTTGCCGTTTGTTTTTGGTTATGTCCGAACGTCCAGGCGCATTTGTCGGCGTTTTCCGCGCCGCTCGAATCAGACCAGCCTGAACGCGGGTCGGCGTCGGTTGTGGCTTCTTCTAATTCGTGTGCGACGACGGAAATCATTCCGTCAACACCGGCGTTTCCGTTCGGGCTGACCGTTTGCGCGGCGCACGAACTCAAACACCGATTAGCGTTTCCGACAAAAGAATATCTAAGTCTTCCTTCAGTCCTTGCAGCCGAAGTGTGCCAGCCGCAATACTGCGTGCAGAAGCCTGAACTTTCTGCAACATCCGAAGAAGTCAAAACAAAATAAACGCCATTTGCATCATACGGTAATTTGCCCGTATTGATTGCGTTATTGACGACAGCTAGAACCCCAGAGTCGCGGAGACGTTTGCCTTGCGAATAAGCATCAGTAGTTTCGCCGGAGGAGATGACGTTGCCAGTAATCGTCTGACCACCAGCTGATAAGTAGGTATTTAAGTTAAAATACGGACTTCCGCCGATTGAATTCGAGAAATCCCGAACTATTTGCTGTCCTGCCGAAGTGTCCGAACCGTTAGTTTGACTCCAGTTGCCATACCAAATGATATAAATAACCGGAGTACCGATAAGCGAACCGCCCGCGTAATTGAGCGGCGTCAGCGTTCCCGTTCCGCCCGTCGTTGCAGATTCGCCAATATTATTCGGCGATTGCGAATGCGGATTGATTTTGTGGTGAACGACGACTTCCGGTTGAGCGAAAGCGGCTACCGCCGTCAACGTCATAAATACTGCGGCAAGCGCAAAAGCTACAAATTTTTTCATCTTCTGATTTTTCTCCAAATTATTGATTTTGACGCACTAGGCGTTCTTTATCTAAAAAATAAAGCGTAAATATAAATAAATCAGCTTGTCTTTATAGCTTTTGAATTTTTAATCGGGATTCAGCTTTTTTCTGGGAGAAGCCGGCTGAAAAAGTATTTTTCTTTTATACGTTTTACAATTTTTTTTGTCAAGAACATTTTTTCATATACCCGTTAAATAATTAGTCAGTAGGAAGAATGTTTATATATTAAATATTAATTACTAGATTTTTCGGTGATCGTAGTAGGAATTTGATTGATTACCTTTACAAAAAAATTCCGCCGAACTATCGCTCGGCGGAATCTCATAATCAAAGGCAAACCGCCTCTTTACGGGCAATCGTTAACCTGTATATTGCCGCCGTCAATCGGCATTTGCGGTAAACCTTCAAAAACTTCGCAGTATGCTTGGTTTGGCGGCGGAGAGTTCGGCGGGCTAAAAAATACAAGGCTGATTGTGTCGTTTCCTCTTCCGGGTTCGCCGTTGTCGAAAACTTCAAAAACCGCCGTGTTGTCGTCCAAATTCGGGTCGTTTGTGCCTTTAACCACTCCGGCGATTCGTGCTCTGTTTCCCTGAACGGACAGGCACGTAACCTCTATATGTCCGCGAAAGTCAAACGATTTGTTGTGAATAACGGCATTGCCTTTAGCCGTTCCGTCCGCGTCTCTTATAGCGTTAAAAGAAAACTGTCTTTTCGTTCCGTCCGAAAGCGTCAGCGTGCCGTGTCCGGTAGCCTTTTCTTTGCAGCCGCCCGACGCCAAACAAGTCGTAACGCTAAACAGCGCAACGCCGACAGCGCAGGCGATCAATACCGCAACCAAACTCGTAAAAACGAGTAGTTTTTTCCCTGACATATCTTAATCCTCCGTTTTATTTTTAAAATACTAAAATCTCTTTGGCTTTAATGACGGAAAAGAAAAATCGTCATTATTGAAGTCCTTTAAAAATCCGTTCTCGACAAAGATTGCCGTCGAGGAAAACGGTTTTTGAAATATTCGGTTGAGTTTTTAGACTTTCTTTTTATAGCCATTCGATAAAATTGTCAAGGACAATTTTTACATTCGATGACGAAGGCAAAAATCTTCAATCGTTTTTGCCAAAACGATAGCCGGTTAAAATTTTTCAGCGCCGTTTTTACGGCAAAATTACTTGCTTAAAAGCTGCAAAACGGATTTCGATTTATCGTCAAAAGTCGTGCGGCAGAATCGGGTCTCGAATTTAGGCGGTTGGCGAAACGGTGCGGCGACGCTCGTGTGCGACCGTTTCGCCAGCCGCCGAAATTTCATTTTTGCCAAACTAAGAAATACGCGCCTTTGTCGGAATTTAAAAATTATGACAGAACGTGAATTTGGAAATCGCCGGATTATTTCGGTTACGGTCGAACGGAAAAAACATTTTTTTGTATTTTACCGGCGTCTGAGTCTTGTCTTATGCTTCATTTTTCTACTCTGCTTGAGCGACCGCGCCGGTCGTTTTCCGATTAAAACTTTTTCTACCGCAGACGGCTTGCGGAGCAGTTCCGTCACATATATAACGCGCGATTCGAGCAGTTTTCTCTGGTTCTGCACACGCGACGGTCTGAGCCGTTTCGACGGCTACCACTTTATCAATTACAAAATCGAAGATTCGGTTTCCTCGCAAACTTTCGAGCATCTTCTCGAAACGCGCGACGGCGTTTATTGGGCGACAACTAACGGCGGCGGACTTTACCGCTTTGATTTGCGCGACTCGAACGCCGCTTCCAAATCTTCGGCGACCGATGCAGCGACAGACGGCAGAACGCTGCTCAAAGCGCGGCTTGTTTCAAACGATTCGATTCTAACTTTATTTGAAGACGGTAAAGGCAATTTGTGGGCGGGAAAAGACGGGCTGTTTCGGATTGAGGAAACGGACGGACAAATTTCTCTGCGCCGAATCGAATTGGGCGCGGCTTTTCCCCGTGAAAACAATTTTTTCGTTTTTCGAGTCTGCGAAGGGCGCGACGGAAGCCTCTGGCTGGCGACGAGTCAAGGCTTGCTGCGGCGGCTTCCCGATGGGCGCGTCGTGAGCTATACGATTCACCGCAGCAGCGCGGGTTTCGACAGCGTGAGAACGGTAATCGAAGACGGCGACGGAAGAATCTGGATCGGTCACGAAAGCGGTCTTTACGTTTTCAAGCCCGAACCGCTTACGGATTTTGACGACGCGGGCGCGTTTGTCGCTCGCCAGCCAAATTTTCTTTTGGCAAAAACCGAAAACAATCAAACGGTTCTGCCGGAAATTGCGGGCGCGGCGTTTGATTATTCCAATCTTGCCGAATTAAACGGCGCGACGACAAATGCATCGAATGAAACGGTAAAATCCGCCAATCACCAAATCGTTTTGAGCATTTATCAAGCGTCGGACGGTCGAGTTTGGGTGGCGACTGCCGGCGGCTTGGCTTTCTTCGACGGGCGGCGATTTCAACGATTTAATGCCGCGCAGAATCTGGCTTCGAGCGAACTCAGCGCGATAACCGAAGACGCTGACGGCGATTTGTGGCTGGGCAGTTTGAGCGGCGCAATTCGGCTCTCGGCGCAAGATTTGACGACCTTTGACCTAACCGATAATTTGGGCGATGCCCGAATTCAATCAATTTACGAAGACGCCGACGGCTCGCTTTACGTGGTCAACGGCAATTGGTTCGTCAGCCGATACGACGGCGAAAAATTCACGACCGTGCGTCCGAACATCCCGCCGGACGCGAAATTTTCTTGGGCTTCAAATCTAGCCTTGCGCGACCACAACGGCGAATGGTGGTTTTTGACCTACGGCGTGCTTTATCGTTTCGCTCGCGTCAAACGGCTTGAGGAATTGGCAAACGCCAAGCCTCTCGCCGTTTATACAAAGCGCGACGGTTTGAAAAACAACTGGCTTTTCTGTCTGTTTGAGGATTCGCGGGGCGACATATGGATTAGCTCGCGCTCGGGGGCTGACAATTCGCTTGACGGTTTGACGCGCTGGCAGCGCTCGACCGGAAAGTTTCAAGTGTTTTCGGAACGCGACGGCTTGCCGCAGAAATCCGCCGCGTCTTTTGCCGAAGACGCCGACGGCGATTTGTGGTTCGGATTTTATCAAGGCGGCGCGGCGCGTTTCGCGGACGGGCGTTTTACCGAATTTTCGAGCCGTGACGGTTTGCCCGAAGGTGTTGCTACGGGACTTTATCTCGACGGCGAAAAACGTCTTTGGATGAGCGCGAGCGGCGGCGCGGCGCGGGTTGATAATCCGGCGGCGCAATCTCCGCAATTCATTCGCTACACGATGCGCGAAAATCTGTCGAGCGACAACGTGCGCTCGGTAACGGGGGACGCGGAAGGCAAAATTTATTTCGGCACGGTGCGCGGAGTTGATCGCCTGACGCCCGAAAGCGGCGCGGTAAAACATTTCGACGCGAGCGACGGTTTAGCCGCCGATTTTGTCAAGCTGGCTTTCCGCGACCGAAGCGGCGCGATTTGGTTCGGCACTTTTAACGGCTTGTCGCGGCTAGACCCGCGGCGCGAGCGCGTTCGCTCGACGCCTTCGATTTTGATTAACGGCTTGCGCGTCGCGGGCGTCGCGCAAGCCGTTTCCGAACTCGGCGCTACGAAGATTGACCGATTGAATTTGAACGCCGCGCAAAACAATTTGCAAATTGATTTTTTCAGCTTGAGCCTGGCGCACGCCGCTTCGCTGCGCTATCAATACAAGCTCGAAGGCGCGGACGCCGATTGGTCGCCGCCTTCCGAGCAGCGCACGGTTAATTATGCCAATCTCGCGCCGGGCAACTATCGTTTTCTGGTTCGCGCCGTCAATGCCGACGGAGCTTTCAGCGCAGAACCGGCGACAATCTCATTCGCAATCGCCCCTCCCGTCTGGCAACGCTCTTGGTTTATCGCGCTCGCCGTTTTGCTAATCTGCGCCGCCGCTTACGCTTTGTATAAATACCGCGTGCGTCAATTGCTCGAAGTCGAGCGAGTCAGAACGCGCATCGCGGCGGACTTGCACGACGACATCGGAGCGAGTCTTTCGCGGGTGGCTATTTTGAGTGAAGTCATTCGTCTGCAAAACGAAATCAGAGGCGGCGAGGCGGAAAAAATGCTCGCGCAAATTGCCGATTCAGCCCGCGAATTGTTGGATTCGATGAGCGACATCGTTTGGTCAATTGACCCGCGCCGCGATGATTTGCATAGTGTCGTTACGCGCGTTCATTCGTTCGCTTCCGACGTTCTCGAATCGCGCGGCATCCGTCTGGATTTTGAAACTTCGCCGGAAATCGAAAAAATCAAAATCAACGCCAATCAAAAACGCCAAATTCTGCTAATTTTTAAAGAAGTATTAAACAATGCCGCGCGCCACGCCGATTGCGCCAACGTCCGTTTTGCGGTTCGTTCGAGCGGCAAAATTCTTCGCGCCGAAATCGCAGACGACGGGCGCGGCTTTGCTATTGAGCAATCAGCGAATTTTGCGGGCAACGGCTTGCGAAATATTCGCACCCGCGTCGCGCAGATCGGCGGCGAATTTGAAATTGATTCGGCAAAAGGCGAAGGCACGCGGCTGAAATTCGTTTTGCCCTGCAAATAGATTTTTTCGCACGGCATAAATATGCTCTTTCGGGTGCGGCTGAAATCGCTTAAAATCTTTTCTGTAAAATGACGAACACCGAAAATCCGATTCGCGTCGTAATCGTCGAAGACGACCGCACGGTGCGCGAGGGCTTAAATTTGATTATCAACGGCACGCCGAATTTTGCGTGTGTCGGCGCGTTTCGCTCGGTCGAAGACGCGCTGCGCCTGAGCGATAAAACGCCGCTCGACGTGATGTTGCTCGACATTAATCTGCCGGGAATGTCCGGCTGCAAAGCGGTCGGCGTTTTTCTCGAAAAACATCCGCAGCTAAAAATTCTGATGCTCACGGTTTTCGCCGAGCAGGAAAAAGTTTTCGAGTCAATTTGCAACGGCGCGTGCGGTTATCTGCTCAAGAAAACGCCGCCCGCGCGTCTGCTCGAAGCAATTAAAGAAGCGCACGAAGGGGGCGCGCCGATGTCGCCGGAAATCGCCCGTCAAGTTATCACGCTCTTTCGCCAAATCGCTCCGCCCGATAAGGAAAATTACCGGCTCACGCCGCAGGAAGTTCGCCTGCTACAACTCCTCGCAAACGGCTTCAGCTATCAAGCCGCCGCCGAACAGCTTCACATCAGCATCAACACCGTCCGCAATTATATCCGCAGCATTTACGAAAAACTCCACGTCAACTCGAAATCCGAAGCCGTCGGCAAAGCTCTGCGTCATCGGATTATTTCTTAACTTCAAACTCTTTCCACAAAAATTTCCGTTAAAAAAACGCATATT
>JALYZF010000038.1 GCA_030948995.1 Acidobacteriota bacterium | reverse complement strand
GAGCAGTCGCGCCGGAAGTCGAAGACGTGCCGCCGATCGAAGCGACCTCAATAAACACGCCCGTATCGGTCGCTGCCGGAGCAGGGAATTTCAGCTTGCCCGACGCAGTGCCTTGGGAAGTAACTTTTTGTCCGTCGATGGTAACATCGACCTGCGCGCCCGCAACCGGCATCAGTCTTAATTCGTATTCGTAATTCGGCGTCGCGTTTTTGCCGAATAGAGCTTCGCGCAAAAGAAACGCTTTGTTTAAGTAAGCGACAAATTCGTCGCTGTATTTAATTGTAGTGGTGTCTTTGACTTTTAACTGTCCGGGATTTCCTTCAAAATCCTTTTTCAAACTTTCGTCATAAAATTTCGACAACGCTCCGTTGACCGGATTCAAAAACGCCGTAAGTTTCGTTAAATCGGTTTCGGTCTGACCGTCTTGAAACGGAAATCCCTTTTCGATTTCGCGTGCCTGCGGCAGAATTTGTTCCGTCCAAGTTTTTGAAATCTGCGCTAGAGCGCCCGTGCCGAGCAGAGTGCTTAAATTCTCTAACGGTTTTCTCAAAAGACCGGCAACTTCCACTCCTGAAGGCGTCGTTCCGACTTGAGCTAAAGCCGTTGTGATTTTTGTCGTCGCGTCTTTTAATTCGGGAAATCTTTGGTTGTTGTCCTTTGATAATTCCTGCGAAAGCGTGTTTATATCACCGGGCGAAAAGCCCGTAAACTTATTGGAAACGCGGCTGATTTGATTTTGATAAGCGTCAATCGGCGGATTCGGTTTGCCCTCGCTTCCGACAAAATTAAAGACGGGCTGAAATTCCTTTTCGACCGGCGAAGAGCCGCCCGTATCGGTGCTGACCTGTTTGCTGAACAAACCTGTAACCGTGCCGACAATCGAATCCCACCAGCCGTTGGATTTCGGTTTAGCGGAGAAATTTGTATTGCGCGCGATTTCATTGACCAGAACTTTTATCGGCGAATTTGCCGACGAAAATGTTTGCAACGCTTCGTTAGCATTGTCTTTTGTGTAGTTTTTAACTCGGATGCCTTTAGCAAAATTGCGCCAATAATCGATGTAGTCGCCGAAATAAATTTGCTGCAAACGCGCGGCGTCGGTTGTTTGCGCGATGGCGTTTTTGCCTTGCTCGCCCATTACCCAATCGTCGGCGCTCAATTCTTTGTCCGAATCGTTGATGGCGGCTTTCATCAGCTTGTAACCTTCAAGCGTGTAAGCGCCCGGAACGCCGTTGCCGCTGCTTTCGATAAAGGTGGCGTCCGCGCCGTTGCGCGACAAAATCGCATCAGCGGTTGTAACGCCCACTTTATCGTCAACGATTTTTGAAATCTCCGTCGTTTTCCGTTTGTAGTAACGAAGCACGGGAGGAAAAGCCTTCAAATTTTTGCGCGTCGCTTCGACTAAATTTTTGTCCAAAGTTACGCGCGGAAACTGCTCGCGGTCAACTTGTTTTGTCCAAAAATCAAGCTGCTGCTCTGCCGTCAATTGCATATCAGCTGGAATTTTTGAATTCGCCGTCCAGTAATCTTTCAATGTGTTAGCAAGAAATGTTCCCTGCGCCTTGTCTTTATAATCTTTCGAAAGCATCAGATACGCTTTCAGTAAATCGTAATTCTTGCTTAAATTGTCTTCTTCGGGTTTGGTCAATTGCGCCGGATTTCCGACCGGCTGGGAGGCGGCAAATTTTTTCAAATCACCTTCGAGCTTTGTAACCACCGGAGTTTTAAACCTTTGTTCGATGGCGCTGAAATAAATCGGAAGCAGTTTTTCTTTATAAATTTTGTTGCCCGAATAAAGTCCGAAACGCATCAGAAGCGGCGCGCCGTCGCGCTCGTAATCGTCGAGTTTACTAATCGTCTGGCGCAAATCTTCGGTCGCGTCGAGTTCTTTTATGGCTTCTTCCGGTTTTTTGTCGAGCGGATTTCTACCCGCGTTGGCGTGTGCAATCGTCAAAACCGCGTCGCCTTTACTGACGGCTTCCGCCAGCAGCGCCCTATTTTTGAAAAGCGAAACGGCGCAAAGTGCAAGCAGGACAAAGGTTAGAAACGCACCGAAAACCGTTAAAAGCCATCCTAAAATCGGCGGTCTTTGTCTTTGCTCCTGAAAAGTTCTGACTAAATCCTTGTCGCGCAAAACCACGTCGCGGAAAAGTTTTTCGGTAAAAAATGCACTTCCGACCGTTTGTGCTGCTTGTCCGCCTTTTGCCTGCGAAGGCGCGGCAGTAAAATAAAATCCTCTTAGAAACGGACTTTCGCTAAACGGATTCGGGCGAAAAAGAGTTGAAACAAACGTGCCGAGTTTACGGCGAGCCGAGCCGAAATGAAGCGGGAAATTAAAAATTTTCAGTTGGCGAACCGGCGGAAACGGCGCGCTCAGACGCATCAATCGGCGTTTCATTATCGATTCTTGCAGCAGTTCGTATTCGCCGTCGAAAAGCGTTTGCGCGTTGTCAGATTTCTCAAGCGGAATGGTCGCGCCCCAGACGAGATTTTTTCCTTCATTTTTGGAAGTCGAAAAAGAATCGCGGAAACCTTCAATCGCATCGGCGTGCGTAAAAATCAAATAAACCGGAAAGCGAGTTTTTGTGCGCGCAATCGCATCGTCGAGCCGCGTGCGCAAAACTTTTGCCATCTGCTCTATTTGCGCGTCGTCCGCCTGCAAAATTTTCTCGGCGTTGACGCTGAGCAAAAATCCGTCGAGCGGACGGCGCGAGCGATATTTTTTGATAGTCTCCAAAAGCGAAGCCCATTCGTCGGCGTCAACGCCGTCTGTTTGATAACGTCCAGCCGTATCAACAAAAACGGCGTCGCTCGTCACTCTCCAATCGACGCTCTGGGTTGAGCGGACAAGATTTTGCTCGGATTGGCGCTGGCTCGGCAAGGTTTGAAAATTAAGATTTGAACTCAAAACGAGCGACGATTTTCCGCTTTTCGGCGTTCCCGCAACCAAATACCAAGGCAGCGAATAAACGGCGTCTTTACCGCCTTCGCCTAAATTTGAAGTTTTAAGAAATTGGACGACTTCTTCCGCGCTTGTCGTCATATCGCCGTAATTTCCCGTCGGCGCAGCAATTTTCTGCGCCGCTTGTCCGTTTGCCGACGATGTTTCCGCTTGTGTCGCGCCGCCCTCTGCTTGCTCCTGTTTTTTCTTACCGCGGCGGGAAACGACATACGCGCCGATTAAAGCAAGCGGCAAGGTGAGCAGAACCAGCGCGATGATGACAATTTTTTGTTTGTAGCTGTAACCCCAACTGTCTGGAAGCAATAAGACAGCCAATCCGACAACGCCGTAAAACGACATAAAGCCGCCGATTCCGAAAGCATATTTTAGCTGGTTTGCCTGCCACGAATTCATCATAATTTCAAAACTGTTTAGAAAAATGCCGGACGAATCGTAAATTTTTTAACTGAAATCAGAAGAAAAAATTAAATCAACAACTTCTGCATCGCATCGTCCAGAAATTTTGACGACATTATAAACATTACAAGGTAAATAATAAGCGCTAAACCTAGACCGCTCGCGGCGGTAATTTTTGCCCAAGTCGGCATTCCGCGCTTTTCGGGCGGTTTCGGCTGGTCGTTGGCGAGCCAATGCGGAGACAGTTCGACAGCTTTTATTTTTCCGACCTTAACGAGCGCGTTTGCCGTCGCCTGCATTTCCGCCAGAAGTTTATCTTTTTCATAAATGGCGTATCTGCCTTTGAAACCCAACAGCATACAGACGTAGTAAATTTCGACCGCATCTTGCGTCTGTTCGATTTGTTTGAGCATACCGTCGAGCTTGTCGAAAAACTTGTTGCCCGCCAGCTGCTCGCCGAAGTATTCAAGCTGAAGCGGATTTTTTTCCCACTCGTCTTTAAGCGGAAAATTGTTCGTCAGCACGGTTTCGTCAACAAATGCGGCGAGCGCGAATTTTGAAACCTGAACGATTTTATGATTAAAACGAAAGCGCTCCGCGCGTTTTTCAAAATCAATCAGCATTCCCGCAATCTGCGGGCGCAATTCGTTCGACGGCGTAACGATTCCGGCTTTTACCCGTAAAATAAGGTCGAAAACAGGTCCCGCCAAAGCAACTAAATCATTTTTATTTGTTCTTTCGCTCATAAAATTAAGTTCAAAGTTCAAAGTTCAAGGTTGCAAAATGAAACTTTGAACCTTGAACCTTAAACTTTGAATCGTTCTCAGGGTTTGACTGCATACATTTCCAAAGTTTCGTCCGGTATCTCGTCCGGCACGTAAACGGCGATGACTTTCGAGCCTTTAATGCCGTTCCAATACGGTCCGATTGTGTCGAGCATAAAATAGCGGAAACCGACGCGCGCAGGAATCGGTGCTGGCGGCGGGTTAGCGTGGGTTAGAACAACACCCGGAAGAGCCGAGCCGATAACCGAATCAATTACGTCGCGCGAAGCGATTTTAACGACGCGCGGAACGCCGTCTATCAATTTCGATTCAGGCATCGGCGAACGAACCGCCAAGTAAAATCCTGCATCTTTCAAAAGCCGCGCATCTTCGATACGTCCGACATATAAAGTATCGCGCATTTTCTCTAAAGGAATCGGCACGCAACGGCTCGGAATTACGGTTTCGAGCAGTTCGCGCAACTGTGCTGAAAGATTGCTGAAGGTAAAATATAAATCATTGTGTTCGTATTTTACAATATCTTTCGGATAATATTCGGTCGAAAAAGTCATTAATTTTCCGACAAGTTGCGCCATTTCCAGATAAAGTCTTTCCGGGTGCAGCAAGGGCGAGCGAAAATAGTGAGAGATTGTCGGAATCGACGAATTTATCGTATGAAGCAGCCAGAAAATCGCCACTTCCGAAGTCGTAAAATCCGCCAGAGAAGCGTTTCTCTGGCGTCTCTGTTCACCAAGACTTCCGCTTTTCGTATTCAAAATTTCGACCAACTCGCGCAGCATATTCACCAACCAAAGCGATGCTGAAACTTGCAAAACGGGCGGAATAAATTCATCGGAAATTCTTAGTTGTCCGGTCGGCGTGCGCGCGAGTTCGGCGATTTTGATTGCCGTAAAACCGTCACGCAATTCGTCGTCAAAAATTATCCGAAGATTGCTTTTTGCCAAAGCTAAGGGTTGTTCGTTCGTGCCGCTTGTTTCATCTTTAACGAGCGCTCCTTCCTGCAGAAATCGCAGATTCCCGTTAGCTTTCGCGCCGTTCGATTGAAAATTCGCCTCGCCGATTTTTTTTGCCGGTATTGCCAGATGCACGCCGAGTTTTTCCGCTTCGGGCGAAAAATGATTGCCGACGGGACGCATATCGGGAACGGCTTCGGCGTCAGGCACGTTTATCATCAAACCGTCAGGCAAAACCGCTTGGCAATTGGTGATCTGAAAATTTCCGTTGGCAATCGCCTCGCGGTTAATCTGCAAATCCATCACGCCGTATTCAAACGGCAAAAACGTCCGCGCCCGCGAATTCAAAAGCTCTTCGTAATAATTGTCCCATTGCTGGAAATGATGCGGCGTCAGAAGCATTCCTTCATTCCAGACAATTTTCCGGTATTTGCTCATAATCCTTGCGGAGGCGATTTTTTAAGTAAAAGTGTAAATAGTAAATAGCAAAATTTTTTATAAATTACAACACGGCTCGTTTCGCGCCGCCGTTTTCTTGAGGAATTTCGCTTTTTGTCAGATATCTGAAAAAATCCGCCATCCATTGTTCGCCGGTTTTTTCTAAAAAGTCGTCCGGGTTTCTCTCAACCCATTCGAGCGCGAGAACGAGCGGCACGAAATTTATTTTCCCGCGTTGCTTCGTCTGCCCGACATGCCGCAAAGTCGCCGCCGCTTTTACCGGAAGCGGAATCAAGCGCACTTTTTTTGCCGAAGGCTTTGAACAATTTTTTGCCGGAGTAGTTACCAGATACTCACGGCAGGCGAGCGGGCGCGCTTCGTGAATCGAGCAGGATTCGTTTTCCAGAAACGGGCAGGGAACTCCTTCGTAAAAATATCTGAGAACCGTTCTTTCAAGCTCTTTTTGCTCCGCGCAGTTTTCCAACCGTTCAAACCAGCCGATGCTCTGAAAGTGTCGGTAAGCATCAGCAAAACGCTGCTTTACAATACTGCGGCGCGGCTCCGGCATATTTTCGACAAGCTCGGCAAGCTGATGAGCTTCGATTTCAGCGACGGGAACGGGTTGGCGACAACAAGCACCGCAGCCTTTTTTACAGGAAATTTTCGCGCCCGCATTTTTAACAGCCGTTTCGCCCATTTCCGTAAATGAATTTGCCATTTGCTGGAAAATCGGCAGCATTCTTTGCGGCTTGACGGGTTTTGCCGGAACGGTCATTTGCATTTCGAGCGGCTCGCCGCCAATCGATAATTTTACTTGTCCCGTAACCCAATCGCCTGTCTGCATTCCGGTTAAATTCCTTTCAGGTTAAATTATTAAAGCCGTTAAAATCCGCGAAAAAGTTTATTAAGATGAAAGTTTAGTGAAACTTTGACGATAGGCGAGTTCGGTTTTTGCGGTAATACTTTAGTATTAAAAAATTATGGTAGGGAATCAGGCGAAAAACAAATCTTAATTCGTGCGCGGGAAAACAGTTTTAACTAAACTAAAATTCACCGAATCGTTTGGTAAAATCAGCCGAATTCTGCCGCAGTATTATCCAGTTTTCAAAAATTTCGGGACTTTGCAGCCAGAGCGTAAACCATTCTGCGATTTCCAGCTTTTCGGCACGCTTTTCCGGCGCGACTTTTTCGTTTCCGCTAATCATCGCGGCGCGGCGCTTGCCTTTGAGCGCGGTTTCGCGGACGGCGCGCAAGCCTTCACGGTCGCCTTCGGCGAGAAATTTCCGGCGTAGATTTTCCAGTTGGCGAATCGAGGCAAGAGTTTGTTTGAAATCTGTAAATTTTAAGATATTGCGAAACATCGCGTCATACGGCGACTCCATGCGGCGACGGACATCGAGTTCGAGCAGTTCCGCGTGCCGCAGTTCCGCGCCTTCGTCCGCCAATATTCGCGCTAGCTTCAACGGCAATTCAACCGCGCCCGCGCCAAACTGCTCGCGCACCGCCGTCTCGATTGCAGTAATTTCTTTCGCGCCCACCGATTCACAGTCGAGCTTTTCCCAGACTTCGATAATGAGGTCGGTTTTCGTGCGAGAATTCCACATAAAACTTTCCGCAACTCTCCGTGAACTACCTGTTAACTTTTCCAATCATTTCCGTTGACGAATGATTTTTCGGGTCGCCGACAATCATTGTTTGCCCGCCCAAAGCGCGAACGATTTCTCTTTCAGGAACGGAATCGATTGTGTAATCAGTGCCTTTGGCGTGAAAATCCGGGCGGACGGCGCGAATCAATTCTTCGACCGTCGGCTCTCCGAAAATCGTTACAAAATCGACAAAGCGCAACGCGGCGACAATTTCGGCTCTCTCTTGTTCGGGCATAAACGGGCGATTCTCGCCTTTTAATTTTCTAACCTGCTCGTCCGAGTTGATGCCGACAATCAAACAATCCGCTAAATTTTTCGCGCCCGCCAAATAGCGAATATGCCCGACGTGGAAAAGGTCGAAACAACCGTTTGCCAGAACGATTTTTTTATTTCTGCGACGTTCGATTGCTATTCGCGCGATAAGGCGATTTCTGTCGAGAATCGGCGCGGAAGGGTTTGAAGAATTTGCTGAGTTCATAGGCTTTTACAAAGTTGTTTGCGTTTTGCTTGCCTGTTCGTTTTGCGCTAGGGATGCGAGCAATTCTTCCGCCGTTACCGAAGCCGTTCCTTTTTTCATCACGACGATTCCGCCCGCGTGATTTGCAAGTTTCGCCGCATCGGCAAAACTCAAACCCGAAGCCAAACCGAGCGCGTAAGCGGCAATAACCGTGTCGCCCGCGCCCGTAACATCGAGCGGTTCTTTTGCGCCGACGGCATCGAATCGCAACGGAGTTTTGTCTCGTTCGACGAGTAGCATTCCTTTGTTTCCGCGCGTAACGAGCAAGGAATCAAATTCAAGATTGCGGCACAAACGGATGCAATCGTCTTCGGTAAAATCTTTGCCCAAGATTTGTTCGACTTCTTCCTGATTGGGAGTTGCTGTTGTCGCGCCGCGAAAATTTTTTAAGTTGAAACGCGAATCAACCAGCAGCGGAATACTTTTAGCGCGCGCGAGTTTGCCCGCCAAATTTACGATTGATTCGTTAGCTGCGCCGTAGTTGTAATCGGAGATAATAATCGCATCGGCGTCGTCTGCTACAGCGACAAGGTTTTTTTCGATTTGGCTTTGCGTCTCTGCGTCAATAATTGTTTGATTTTCGTAATCGATTCTAATGACCTGTTGGCGCGGCGCATATTGCTGACCGGCGAGAACGCGGACTTTTGTCGTCGTTTGGATTTTCTCCGACGTAACGATTAAACTGCAATCGACTTTTGAATCGCCAAGTTTTTCGAGCAGCACTTTGCCGTTCGCGTCTTGACCGGCAACGCCGATTAAAACTGCAAGTCCGCCTAGCGAAGCGACGCCCGTCGCTGCGTTTGCCGCGCCGCCCGCTAAAGTTTCCGTTTCGTCATGGCGCAGAATAAACACTGGAGCTTCGCGCGAAACGCGGGCAATCGTGCCGTGCAGAAATTGGTCGGCTACCAAATCGCCGACGATTACAATTTTTTTCTGCGGAAAATTTTCACGAATTGTGGCGGAAAGATTTAGCATCGGAATACGTCTAAATTACTACAGAACAAACGAATAAACAAAAAAGGTTGAAGACCGCTCAGGAGTCCTCAACCTTTTCTCTAAAACCATTCGGCAATAAAAATTAATGCGTGTCGTATCCGGCAACGGGGAAATCGTTAGCCGTTCCCCATTGAACACCCGAAAAGTTTCCGGTTAAGCTGCTCAGATAATAAAAAGTTCCGGTCGAGTCGCGCCAGACGGCAATATCGGTTTTTCCGTCGCCGTCATAGTCGTTTTGAACGGTTAAATCGCTTCCCGTCAATCCGAAAGCGCTCGACATTAGTTTGCCATCCGAGCTTTTTAAGATATACCAGTAAAGGTTGTCCGTGTCTTTCGTGCCTTCGCGGACAACGGCAATGTCAGTTTTACCGTCGCCGTCGTAATCACCCGGAACAACCAAATCGTTGCTCAAGCCCCACGATACAACCTGCAAAGTATTGGTCGAGCTTTTGAGAATATAAAAATTTGCTTGGTCGGTAGCTGTTGCTCCGCCGCGTTGGATGGCTAAATCGAATTTTCCGTCGCCGTCATAATCGCCCGGCGCCGTGAAATCGCTTGAGAGTCCAAATTGCGTGGTATAGAAACCTTTTGTGCTTCCCAAAATATACCAAATCATCGCGCCGTTGGTGCGGCGAACAACCGCAATGTCGGTTTTTCCGTCGCCGTCGTAATCTCTGGCAATCGGTTCGTCGCCGGTCGTGCCGAATTGAACGCCGGTAAATGCTCCCGTCGAACTGTTCAGACGATACCAAATGCCGTCCGTGTCGCGCCAAACGGAAATATCGCCTTTGCCGTCGCCGTCATAGTCGCCGGGGGTCGGATAATCCGTATTGGCAACACCGAATTGCTGAAAGGTAAAACCGCCACCGCTCTTGAAAATATACCAAACGCCGTTTGACGGGCGGAAAATTGAAAAATCGGCTTTGCCGTCTTTATCCGTGTCAACCGCCGTTCGCAAACTGACTTGCGCGAAAGCCGTCGAAACCAGAAGTAATAAACACGCAAAAGCTATGCTAACTTTGCCGCCGGCAATAAAATTTTTATTCATTTAAATATAAACCTTCCTAAAAACTTTTAGAGAATTTTGAAAGCGTCGCGGACGCCAAATGGTTAAGAATGTCAAATATACTACTTCAAACTCGCCAAATGCAAGAGAATCTCTGCATTATTAATTTCCAATTAATTCAAAAACGGATAACGAATTACTTTCCAGACGTGCGAAACATTAGACGCCGTAACTTTTGCAAAAGTTTGTTTACTTCCGAAAAATTAAACCGTTACGGGCTTTGTATCGATGCGGCGGGAATTTTCATCGTCGTGTTTCCCCAACCGAAAGCCGAATAGCCGGACAAAATCGAATAAACGTAAAACGTTCCCGATTCATTTGCCGAAGCGTTCGGTCGCCAAACGGAAAAATCCGTTCTGCCGTCGCCGTCATAATCGCCGGGCGTCGGTAAATCGTTCGGCGCGCCGAATTGTATTGCTCCATAACCGCCGTCGGAACTTTTAAGAAAATACCAAACACCGGTTGAAGCGCGCCAAACGGCAATGTCGGTTTTTCCGTCGCCGTCGTAATCTGCCGGAACTGTTTTATCGGTTGCAATGCCGAACCCGACGGCGGCAAAACCGTCGCGACTTTTCTGCAAATACCAAACGCCTGTCGAAGGACGATAGACGGCTAAATCGGCGCGCCCGTCGCCGTCAAAATCGCCGCGCAACGGAATGTCTTCAGCATTGCCGAATTGAACAGCGCGAAAACCGCTCGTCGTACCGAGAATATACCAGATGAGTTTCCCGCTTTCCTTGCGTGTTACAGCAAAATCGGCTTTGCCGTCGCCGTCAAAGTCCTGCGTAATCGTCGGATTATCGCCAGCCTTGCCGAATTGAACGGCTTGAAAAGTATTGTCCGCGCTGCGAAGAACGTAAAACACGCCGGTCGAGTTGCGCCAAACGGCGATGTCGTTTTTCAAATCCGCGTCGTAAAGTGCTGGAACGGGAATGTCATCGTCGAAAAGCCCGAAGTTGACGGGCGAATAACCGAGCGTAGTCAGATAATTATGCCAAAGCATATTACCGGAAGACGTTTTTTGAATTGCCACCAAGTCCGTTCGTCCGTCGCCGTCAAAATCCAGAAAACCGCGATGCGGGAAAATTTCATTTGCCGATTGCGTAACGGAAAATTTTTGCCCGCCGACGGTAATCGACCCGCCGCGCGGCAGATTTGAATTATAACCGACGTTGAAAGTTATTGTCCCGTTTCCGCTTCCGCTCGCACCGCCGGTAATCTGAATCCAGTTTGAATCGCTAGTCGCCGTATAATCGCAGTTTTGCGGCGCGGTTACGGTAAAACTAAAAGCGCCGCCTTCAGGAAAGACGAATTGACCGCTTCTATCAAAAGTGAAATTGCAAACCGTCTGATTTTGCAGCGCGCGGGCGACGTTTAATCTGCCGCCGGTTTTGACGACGCCGTTCCACTGCGGAAGCGTATCGACCGTGTTCATCAAAGTCGCTTTCAAAGACGCGGGCGACAGATTCGGATTATAAGACGACAAAAGCGCGGCTGAACCGGCAACGTGCGGCGTCGCCATCGAAGTTCCGCTTCCGCCGCCATAACCGCCGCCGATAACCGTGCTTAAAATTCCGACGCCGGGCGCGGCAAGGTCAACGCTTCCCGCGCCATAATTTGAAAACGAGGCGCGGTTATCGTTTTGGTCTGACGCAGCAACCGATAAAATATTCGGACTTGTGTAGCCTGCCGGATAAAACGGTATGGTTTCGATGTTCAGCCCGCTGTTTCCGGCGGCGAAAACTTCCAAAACTCCGGCTTCTCCTAAAGCGTCTAGCGCGTCTTTCGTCGCTTGGTCATAACCGCAGGCTTCGTCGCAGCCACCGTATGAATTATTCGTTACGCGAATATTGACGCCGCGATTTTTCATCATCCGAATGTAATTGTAAGCATTGATTAACATTGCCGAAGTCGTGCCGTTGCCGCTCGCATTATAAATTTTTATCGCCATAATGCGGACGTTCCAATTAACGCCCGCAACGCCCAGAGAATTATTGCCCGCCGCACCGATTGTTCCGCTCGTGTGCGTGCCGTGTCCGTTTTCGTCCATCGGGTCGGCGTCGTTATAGAAAAAATCCCAGCCGTAATAATCGTCTATAAAACCGTTGCCGTCGTCGTCAACGCCGTTATTCGGAATCTCGCCCGCGTTATGCCACATATTGGCGGCAAGGTCTTCGTGCGTATATTTGATGCCCGTGTCAATGTTGGCGACAACAGTTGCCGCGCTGCCCGTCGTTAAATCCCAAGCGGCGGGCGCGGAGATTTTCTGCATTCCGTAAAGCTCTGAGAATCTAGTGTCGTTCGGCGTATTCAAAAGATGATAATAAAAATTCGGCTGCACCGCTTCGACTTCCGCACTCGTCTCAAAAAATTTAATTGCTTCAGTCAAAGACATTTTCGCGGGAAGTTTTACTCTTTGCCATTTCAAGTCGGGAAATTCTTCGACGACGCGCGCCCCGATTTCTCCGTTCGCGTCAAAAGCCGCCTTCGATGCCGTGCCGTTTTTATATTTGACGAGAAGTTCGCCGCTCGCATAGTTTTGCGCCGACGCAAGCCGCGCCGAAAACAGAAAAATTATTCCTAAACACCAAAGAAATTTTTTGCCCGACATTTGATAAAACCTCTACGAAAACTCGGCTTGTCGGAAAAATTTGCAACGCTTCTACAAAGACAGTGCAAACTTTCGCGCGAAAAAGACAGAAAAGATTTTGATTATTTTACTAACAAGGGGAATTTTGCCGATTACTATTTTGATTATAAATCAGAAGCGAAAAATTAACCTAAGTTTTTCGGTAAAAGATTTGTGAAGATGAATAAATGGGGCGGCTAGTGGGGCTCGAACCCACGACCTTTCGGACCACAACCAAACGTTCTAACCAACTGAACTATAGCCGCCATAATTAAATATTGACAAAGACGTGCCGCTTATAATTAAACTGCGCGGCGGATTTACGACGATGACAATTAG
>JALYZF010000017.1 GCA_030948995.1 Acidobacteriota bacterium | reverse complement strand
CCGATTACCCGACGCCGGGCGATTATGACGGCGACGGAAAAACCGATATAGCCGTCTGGCGACCGAACGACGACCCGGCACAAAATTATTATTATATTTTAAGGTCGAGCAATTCGACTTTTCAATCGGTCGAATGGGGAATGGCAAACGATTATCCTATTCAAAACTGGTATGTTCATTAGTATTTTATAAACTATAACTTGAAAAGAGGCTGGAGAGAATTCAGCCTCTTTTTATTTTAATTCAAGCTGTTTAACCCCGTATTACTAATTGCCGGCATTGTGTTTTATAGTTAAATTGTAAAAAGCTGGAAATAAATTTGTATGTGACTGACGAAAATTCAAATCGTAAAATTTCATAAGAGCGAGAGCCAGATAAGCAGAAGATGGAAAAACTCAAATGTATAGTTAAAAACATTAACCGGCAAATCATTTCCTTAAAATATTGCCGAATAAGTGCCGGAATACTTTTTTTACTTTATTTAAGTTCATCAGGATGCGTTAACACCAAGAAAAGTAACTTGTCTGTCACCGCTTCACCGAATGCAGCCGCCGATGATTTGATTTATTTTGCTGATGCGACCGGCACAATTCACGCGCTTCAATCGGAAGATGGTAAATTGCTTTGGCAGTATTCTCTTCACGATGATTTAGCTAAACGGCAAAACAATCAAACGGGCGACATACGCATTGACCGGCTGTTTGCACGTTCGGGCAGAAAATTGTTCAGTTTGGCAACAGAAGAAACCGGCGCTAGTTCAGGACACACCATTTTATTCGCGCTTGAAGCAAATCAGCTTTTATGGTTCAAAGATGCGCCTTCGCCCGAGCCGAATGGTTCGCCGATAGCAGTTGGAGATGATGCTATATACCTCGCTGGAAAAGATGGCGTGCTTTACGCTTTCGCCAGAAATGACGGGCGTCTTTTATGGCAATATCAAGTAAGTCTAGGAACAATCGGCGCGCCGTCCGTAGGGGCTGACGGAACGATTTACGTTACCGGAGCGCGGCGAAATCTCCACGCCATTAACGCGAACGGCATTGAAAAATGGGTTACCGAAACCAAGCCGGAATAAATTAAAAAATGAAGATTATATGTTTTTATTTCGGATAGTTTCTCAAAAGCAAGTTAAAACGACCAAAAGAGGGGCAAAACGAGCATCACCACGATAAATAGCAGTATTGAAAGAGGCAAACCGACTTTCAAATAATCGCGGAAACTGTATCCGCCCGGACTCATTACCAGCACATTAACCGGATGACCGAGCGGCGTGATAAATGCCATCGAAGTTGCAAGCGCAACACCCATTGCTAAAGAGCGTGGATTGATATTCGCCTGCTGTGCGACGCGAATTGCAACGGGCGCGACGACCGCCGCGACAATCGCGCCGTTGACCGCTTGAGTCATTAAAGCGGCAATAATAAAAAGCCCGGCGAGCAGAGCGAGCGCGCCGTATCCGCCAAGTAGTGCGACAACTCCGTTTGCCATCAGCGCGGCGGCATTAGTTTTTGTCAGCGCGATGCCCATCGGCAACATTCCGGCAACGAGAAAAACACTGTTCCAGCCGATTGAAGAATATGCCTGTTCGGTCGTTAAAATCCTTGTCAGCATCATTGCCAGCGCGCCGCCGAGCATAATCGCTCCCGTCAGATTCGGTAGAATTACCGCGAAAACGATAGTTGCGACGAAAATCATTAATGCCGCGCGTCCTTTGTCGGGAACGGTGATTTCTGTTTCTTCCCTCGACATCAGCAAAATGATTTCCGGGTCGTCAGCCAGCAGCGCCAATTTTTCGCGTGTTCCCTGAAGCAGCAGTGCGTCTCCGAAAGCAAGCGGAAGGTCGGCTAAATCCACGATAATTTCCTCGTCGCCACGCCAGATTGCCAGCGCTGCCATCCCGTATTTTTCGCGGAAATGAGCCGAGCGCAGAGTTTCGCCAATCAAGCGCGAACGCGGCGCGAGCATTGCTTCGACGACCTCGACGGCACGCGATTCCAAATCGCTCTCGCTCCATTCGGGTGCGGGCAACAATTCCATGTATGGTTTGACATCCCGCTTCCGAAAATCGCTTTCGTCACCTTCAAGCACAAGCGTGTCGCCGTCTTTTATTTTAGTTTCAGGTGAAAGGGCGAAGAGTTTTTTGTTTTTGCGCTCGATGGCAACGACGCTGACGCCGAAATCTTCGCGCAAAGTGCTTTCGGAAAGCGGTTTGTTGATGAGAAACGAATTTTCAGGAACGCGAGCGCGAAACAAATTTTCGTCCAAATGATACGCGGTAATCAAATCGTCTTGGTCATCCTTATTAGGCGCGAGCGTTCTTTCAATTAGTGACTCCCCCGGCAAAAATTTGCGCCCAACCAATGCGACGTATAAAATTCCCGCAATTACCATCGGAATGCCGACGGGCGCAAAATCGGTCAAACTGAAACCTTCGATATTATTGTCGTGAAGAATTGAATTGATAACGATATTTGAAGTCGTAAGGAGTGTCGCCATTCCGCCCAAAATTGTGCCGAAAGCAAGCGGCATCAAAAGACGCGACGTATTAACACCCGCTTTTTTCGCTGCGCCCGAAGCTGCCGGAAGTAGAACTGCCGCCGCAGCAATGTTATTCATAAAAAGGGATAGAAACGCTCCTGCAATCATTACAACGGCGACCAGCCGCAATTCACTTTTACCGCCGACCTTCAATAAAATGTTTCCAACTTGTTCAGTTACACCCGTTTTTTGCAGTGCTTCCGCCAAAACAAAAATCGCTATAATGGTAATAACTGCGGAACGGCTGAAACCGGAAAATGCTTCCTGTGGAGTTAATACTCCGCTGACACCAAGCGCTACTACCACGAGAAGCGCAACTAAATCGGCAGGCAATGCGTCTGTCAAAAACAAGACAAGAGCAATAACAAGAATCGTGAAAGTTATAATTAGCTGTGTATCCATCAATTCAAATTGTTAAGTATAGTTTTTTCGGGTGGCGTATTCAATCAGACCGTAAAAAACAATTATTTTTCAACAACACAAAAATTAGGACACTATCAATTTGCTTGACAACTTATTACTCGGACTATTTTGGATAAAAATATTTCGGCTTCAAATTGTATTCTTTCAATGACTGAAAAGTTACATCGTCGGTTGCCGAAACGTCTGTTTCAAATAAAACTTCGGCGAGCAAATCCGGCGACAGCAATTCTTTAAGAGCAATTAATTCTTCCGTAGAAGAAAAAACAAACTCGTCAATCGCGCCGCCTTTGAGCAGAGTTTTTAAGCGAACATTTTCGCCGGTTTCTGTAAAACTCGCGCGGTAAATTTCCAATTCCGCGACGATTGCGCCTTTTTCAGACAATCTTATATTTATTTCATTTTCCGGCGAACGCTTTTTTACAAGAAGAAAACTTTTGCTCATTATCATATCCTCGCCGATGTAAGCCGAAAGCGCGTCGAAAACTGCTCCCGTTTCTACCGATTGCGGAATAACGTCGGCGTGAAGCTGAACAAATCGCAGGCGGTCGGCAACTGCTTCGCCGAGCGCGCAGACACGGAACTCGTCAAGCTCGAAAAAATCCATTTGATTTTCTTCAAGCGTTTGCAGAAAATAATCTACGGCGAAAACATCGAAAAAAATCAGCCAGTCAAAATTCAGCCATTCAGTTATAAGAACACCGGATTTTTTATCGAAAGCGACTTTTTGAGTTTCAATCGGCGGAAATTGAATCACCTTGCAACCACTCATTTCGATTCTGCCCGCAAGCCTTTTATTGAGCGGACTTGAAACGAGCGCGTAAGTTTTTTCGTTCGTTGCATTCGGCATCTGTTTTATAGATTTTAGCCGTTAAACCCGTCAAAGCAAGTTTGCATTTGGAGATTAAAAAAAGGTAAGGTTTGACAAGTCCGGCACAGTAGAATTTCTCATTTGCCGCGTGCCGTATTTTCCGATATGAAAGCTATGATTTTAGCCGCAGGTTTCGGCACGCGGCTTTTTCCATTAACGATTGACCGCACAAAACCGGCGATTCCTTTTCTCGGCAAGCCGCTTGTCGGTTACGTCGCCGAATACGTCGCCCGCTACGGGTTTCGGGATGTCGTCGTCAATCTTCATCATCAGCCGGAATCGGTTAAAAAAGCGCTCGGCGACGGCGCTGATTACGGCGTGAAAATTCATTATACTTTGGAAGAGCCGAAAATTTTGGGAACGGCGGGCGCGCTCGACAACGCGCGGCATCTACTTGAGAATGAAACTTTTTTAATCGTCAACGGCAAAATCATCACTGACATCGACATATCGGAAGCGCTCGCCGCGCACCGGAAATCCGGCGCAATCGCTACGATGGTTTTAAAGGAAAACGCGCGCTGCGAAAGATTTACCGTTGTCGAAACAGAAGATAATTTTGTTACCGGCTTCGGTGATTTTCCTCAAAACAGTAGTCAGCGGTTAGCGGTCGATGGTCAGAGTGAAATCCAAAATCCAAAATCCAAAATCCAAAATCCGTTAATGTTCACCGGCATACATATTCTCGAACCGCGCGTTTTTGATTACATTCCGCGCGGAGTTTATTCGGATATTGTTCCAACTTTTTATAATCCGGCAATCGCCAATGGCGAGAAAATAGGCGCGCATATTACAAAAGGGCATTGGTTTGAACTTTCGACAATTCCGCGCTATCTGGATATTTCTCTGGCGATGATGGACGGCGAAGACGTTTGCAAAGGCGAAAATTGCTCGATTGCGCCGGATGCGTGCGTTTC
>JALYZF010000015.1 GCA_030948995.1 Acidobacteriota bacterium | reverse complement strand
AAGCATCAGGCTCGGCAGTTGCGAACTTGAAGCCGAATTGACTGTAGCCGAAAATAAATTCGTTTGTCAGATTTGCCGTCGGCGACCAGCGGTCGTTGATTGCCAGATTTTTCGGCGTGCGAAATGTATTTACCAAATTCGGCGAATCAGGGAAAACCGGACGACCGCTGTTGCCCGAATCGCCCAAACTGGTTTGCGAGCCTTTCGCGTAACGGACATAAAGCGAATTGTTGCCCGTTATCTTGTAGTCGAAACGAGAAACGAAATCGTATTGCCGCTCGTGCTGCGGCGAGCCGAAATTAAATCCAGCCGTGTTTAGACCGTCTCCGGCAGAGAAATTATTCGGCAGAGGCATCGCGTTGATAGCTTTAGCTAAAGCCGGGTCGATGCCAACGCCGGAAGGATTCGACGCGATATTATATGTGGCGATGCAAGCCGTAGTTATGGTCGCGCTGCAATTGGGGAAAAGTGGATTTCCGCCGCCGTCAATCGACGGCGTTTGTGTTCCGGTTGGAGCATTTTGTCCGCCGACGACGTAACGAAAGAATCCGTTTCGCGCCGCTTGCGTATAAACAGTGCGGGTTACAAGCGCCGTGTCATATGCGCGAAGTAGTTGCAGATTGGTGAAAAAGAAAAGTCGGTTTTTGATAATCGGACCGCCCAAGCTGCCGCCGAAAATGTGCTGGACGAATTGGTTTTTCGGTCTGCCGTTCAGATTGTTCCCATATTCGTTGGCGTTAAATTCCGGCGTTTGGTAATACTCGAACGCATTGCCCGTCAAGCGATTTGTGCCGGAGCGGGTAACAAAAGTAACCTGCGCGCCGCTGCTGCGTCCGAGTTCAGCCGTCGCGTTGGTCGTTACGATTTGAAATTCCTGAATCGAATCGGGATTCGGACGAAGCGGCGTAAAATTCGAGCCGCCGGCGGTTGATTCGTTGATGTCGATACCGTCGAGCGTAAAGTTAAAAGCGCGGTCGCGCGAGCCGTTGACGTGAACATTACCGCCCGTAGTCGCGCCGAAATTATTTACTACGCCCGGTTGAAAATTCAGCAAATCGAGCGGATTGCGCCCGCGAACGCCGACAATCGGCAGAGCTTCGACCGTCCTTTGCTCAATCGTCGAGCCGATATTTCCCGAACTGCCTGTCTGCACCTGCTCTACCGTATTTTCGATTGTTACGGTTGCTGCGACATCGCCGACTTCGAGCGCGACATTTATCGTCGCGGGTTGATTGATATTGACGGTGTTTTTATTCGATACGGTTTTTTTGAAGCCCTGTTTTTCAACCGTAACCTGGTAACTTCCGACTTGAATTAAATCGAAAGCGTATGCGCCGCTGTCGCCGGTTACGGTCGTCAGCGAAGTTTGCGTTCCTTCATTCGTCAATGTAACGGTTGCGCCAGAGATTGCCGCGCCGGACGTATCGGTTACCGTTCCGGTTACGCGCGAAGTTGTTCCCTGCGCGAATGCGGCGGCGGCAAAAAGCAAAAGAATAAAAACCGACAACAAAAGCCTAAATGGTGTTTTGCCCATCTTTTTTCCTCCAATGAGTTTATCTAATATAAAAAGCCTTGATGTATTTCTGGAAAGAAGTAAAATTTATTGATGACAAAATATCACAAAAATCGAAAATTGTTAAGACGTATTTAACAACTTTCGATTTTTATTTGAAATAATTTTTAATTTGTGGATTTTTGACCGAGAACTAGCTTTCATGTGAAATAAATTTATTTTTGATATTTAAGAATCACGCCGTTCGCGCCGACCGTCCAGCCGTATTTTTTGGTCATAAACAAGCCGTAAAGATTTTCCTTTGTATCGCTCGTTTGTTTTTCCCAAGTTTTTCCTTTGTCGGACGAGCGAAGAATTGTTCCGTTGTAACCGACAATCCAGCCGTTTTTCGAGTCGGCAAAATCTACGCGCAGAAATGTCGAGGGAAAATTCGTTTTTACCGTTTCCCAAGTTTGCCCGCCGTCTTCCGTTCTCAGAATCGTGCCTTTTCCGCCAACCGCGTAGCCTTCGCTTTCATCTCTGAAATCGACGTTATACAACGCTTTATCCGTTCCCGATTTTTGTTTTATCCAGGTTAAACCGCCGTCGTAAGTCATTAAAATCATTCCCTTGTCGCCGACAATCCAGCCGTAGGAACTGTTTACAAAATCAAGATGATACAATTCGACTTTTTGTGAAATCGTCGATCTCGACCAAGTTTCGCCGCCGTCGTTAGTTCGCATTACCAATGAATCGACAACTTCGTCGTTTTTATTAAGCAGCGAGCCAATTACAAAACCTAGCTTTTTATCTGGAAAGCGAATACTCAAAAATTCAGGCGTCAGATTTTTGAAATCGCCTGTTTTGTAAATCTTTATCTCCTGCCAAGTGCGCCCGCCGTCTTTGGTAATGAACATCTTTTTTCCGGCAACCAGATAACCGTTGTTGTCGTTGCGAAAATAAATTTCGTTGATATTCTCGTCGGTGTTCAAGTTTTGCGTCGTCCAGCTTACGCCGCCGTCTTTTGTATATGCCAGATAACCTTTATCTCCGGCAGCCCAACCGTCCTTCGACGATGTAAAATAAACCGTTACTAAATCGCCCGCACCTTTTGCGCGGTTTACGCTCCAGCCTGTTTGTGCGTAGAAGTTCTGAGCCGTCAGCAGTGCCGTAAAGACGAGCAGAATTATTTTTTTCAATGCAAATACTTCTTTTCTTTTCATAATATTTTTTATTTCAGAATAATAATAAAATAAAGGCGACTGTTTGACGAATAAAATAATCTTTATTGCGCCAAAAGTCACCTTTTGAGAAAAATTTGAAAAACGTTCAAATTCAAAACCGGAATTTATTTTACAATCCGGTAAACCTTTCCTTTCCAAACAACGACGACTTGTTCTCCGAGCGCGAAATACTGCGCCAAATCTTTTTCTTTATTAATTAAATCAAAAAATTCATTGCTTGCAAATCGAAGTTTTATTTCCGGCATTTTCGATTCAGCCTTAAATTCCGAATCCGTCCAAACGCCCGCTTCGAGGTAAAAAGTTTTCGCACCCGTTTTCTTGACCGTTCCGGTTTTGAGAATTTCATCTTCTCCAGAAGTAACCGTTACAGTTTCTTGTTGCGATTGTGCGTCTTTACTTGCTCTAACCGCGCCTTGTCCGCTTACCGCTTCCGCCGAAATTGTCGGTTTTGGCGCGGCTCTTTTCATAACTGTTCTGCCGTTTATCGGAAGATTTTGCATTGACGAATTGGCAGAGCTATCGGCAAATGTTCTCTCGCTTCCGTCTGTCGCCAGATAAGAAGTGTATGGCGTTACGATTCCGTAACGAGTTCCCAAATCGACAATTTCGTCGCGCAGTTCCTTGTTTTCGCCGTTCGAGCGAATCTGCTCGACCAGCCAGCCGACGCGCCTTGTCGCCCACAATCTTGGTAGAAAACTATTGCTTTCGGCGCGCATCGGGAAATCAAGATTTTTGTATTCAAATGTTCTAATTTCTTTTCCAGTTTTTCCTTTAAGGCGAAGCGTTATTTTTTCCAATTCGCTTGAATTTTTGTAACGCCCGATTAAAGTCAATTGCGAGCCTTTGAAAATATCGGAAAGCTCACGCGGATAAAGCAAATCCGTTTCAACATTGCCGAAATCCATTTCCAAACCAGTCAAAACCGGCGAATTAACTTTTGTGAAAAAGTTTGAAACTTTCACTTCCAAATCTTCCTTCGGTTCGACATAATCGGCGACGCCGGAATTTTCCGAAGCCAATTTATCAAGCAGCCGCGTATTGACATCGTAACCGACGCCGAACGTAAAAAGGCGCAAGCCTTCGACTTTTTCGCTTTTGGCGTTGGCGATGATTTTTTCAACATTTGATTCGCCAACCGTCGGCAAACCGTCGGTCAAAAAAACAAGCATTTTCGGTCGGTCGGAAGCATCAAACTGCCGAAGCGCGGCGCGCAAAGCGTCGTTTATATTCGTGCCGCCCGTCGGCGCGAGTTTTTTAACAAATTCCTCGCCGCGTCTTTTGCCTTGCGAGTTTGCAGAAATCATACGGCTTTCCATTAAATGTTCTTCGCCCGCAAAATTTATCACGTTAAAACGGTCGCCTTCGCGTAAGTTGCCAATGCCGAAAAGAAGAGCCGCGCGCGCTTTTTCCATTTTGCCTTCTTCCGCCATAGAGCCGGAAGTATCAAGCACAAAAACAATATCTTTATCCGCCAATTCCTTTTCCGTCAGATTATCTTTCGGCGAAAGCTGAAGCAAAAAATATCCGTCTTTCCCTGCTTCGCGGTAAGTCAAAAGCGACATTCCAAAATCGTTGTTCGACAACCCGTAAAAAAGCTGAAAATCGCTGTCGCTGCCGCTTGTTTCAAAGGAAACTACCGCGTTTTTCTCGCCTTTGCGCGATACTTCGATTTTGTGCGAAGGCGAATAAATATTTCGTAACGCTTCGTTTCCGGTAATTTCGATTTTGCCGGAAATCGTGCCGAATTTTTGATTGTTAATCGGTTTCTTTCCGTAGCCGGAAGTATCTTCCTCAACCATTGGAACGGGGCGCGGATTTCTCCAAAGATTTCTGCCCGTTCCGAGCGGATAACGATACGCAACCGTTCCAGATTCGGCTTTTAAAATTTGCGAATAAGTTATCTCTAATTTTTTATCCGAATTCGGCGGAATCGGAAAAATCGAAGCCTGAAACAAATCTTTTCCGGCGTATTCAAGAAGTCCGGGGTCGCGTTGACGGCGAACAATTTCGTCGTAAATTCTGCGCGCTTCTTCACGCGAGCGAACTTCGCCGACTAGCTTTTTGCCGTTTTCCCAAATGGCAAACTCGACAATCGAAGCCGTCTCCGGTATTGGAAAAAAGTAAGTTCCTTCCAAAGTGTAAGGCGTGTCGTTGCGAAAAATTTGCTCGACGTGCGTCGTCGCGACTTGCCCGTTGATTTTTGTATCAAGCTGAATTGATTTAACGGGCAAAGCGTTTGGAACGGGAAGCGGTCGCGGAATCGGGCGACACGGGCGAACGTCGCAAACAATCGGAATAACAACGCCCTGCGCGTTAGCCGAAATTGTCGCTGAAAAACTAATAAATAATAAACAAAAAAAACTTGTCGCGTTCTTAAATCTCATCAATTTTCTCCTTTTTTGAACTTTTACAGCGCGATTTTTGTTAATTTGCGCTTTGTTAGATAAATTTTGAACGCCGCCGGATAAATTTTCTTGCAATAAAAGGCGAAACTTTTTTTCCTATAAAGACAATAAGAAACAGACGTAACAATGTTATATTAATTTTCGTGAAACAATTCGCTCGGCGGAGAAAAAACGATGAAACGATTACATCTTTTGCTAACTTTTTGTTTATGGTTTTCGGCTGCCGACTTGTTTGCTCAAACCACTTCAAAAAAACCGATTAAACAATGCGATGCGATGCTTGCCCGTCAAATTATTGAAGAGCAAGCCGATTTTAGCAAAACAATTGACGAAACCGACAAACGCGCCAATGTTCTAGTCAAAGTCGCCGATTTTCTGTGGACGAGCGACGAAGAAGCGGCGCGCCGTTATTTTGCCGAAGCCTTTCAAGTCGCGCAAGACCGCTACCACGAAAAAGGTTTGGAGAAAATCGACGCCGGCAAAGGTTTAATTCATTACAAACCGGATTATCGTTTTATGGTTGTCGAAGCCGTCGCAAAACGCGACCCGCAATGGGCAAAAAAATTATCCGAAACGATTTTAAAGGAATTTGACGAAGATAAGGACAAAGATAATCGCGACGACTTTGACAAAAATCGTGAAACGCAGCAACTTCTCGGAATTGCCGCCCAAGTCGCCAAGGACAATCCCGAATTAGCTCTATCACTTGCCCGCCGCATAATGCGTTATCCGCTGACAAATGCTTGGTATTTTATGCTTTATCAAATGGCTGGAAATAATCAGACACTTGCTGATTCGATTTACACTGAATTGCTGACCAATTACGCCAACGCCGAAGTTTATCGCCTGCTTTATCTGTCGGCTTATCCATTCAGCCGAGAAAGAATTTTTGGCTTAGAGAAATACAGTCTCGGAACAAGCATTCCGGCAAATTTTTCTCCGAATCAGAACTTAAAACGACAATTCCTGCTTGTCTTGTTTAATCGTATTCAGCAACTTACATCGGAAAATACGACCAAATCATTGCAAACTTCCACGCCCGAATCAGCCGTTGCCGTTATTGCTTTGAATGAACTCGAACCTGTTGTTATGCAGCAATTTCCTGATTTGATGCCAATGTTTTCCCAAGTCAAATTGCAGGCAAATTCCGTCGTTTCAAATGAGATTATGGATTCAGCCAACAAACGCAACGAACAGGGGGAAAATTGGAATAAATCCTTCGCCGAAAAATTAAAAGACGTTGAAAAAGCCGACGCCGACGGCAAATTAAATGATTATCTGATTTACGAGTTGGCAACAGCCGCTAAAAAGGAAGAAGACTTCAAAGCAGCGGAAAGCTGGCTCGATAAAATGCAGGAAGAACAGGCGCGCGACGGTGTTATAAATTATTTTTATTTTCAACGCTCAAGAGTCGCCGCAAAAGACAAGCGTTTTGAAGACGCCCGAAAATACGCGGAAAAAGTCGTTAAAATCGAACATCGAGCGGTTTTGTATTTCGACATCGCCGAAGCTAAATTAAATCAACCGAACGCAAAATACGAAGCGCTCGACACGCTTCTTGAAGTTTATCAATTGGCGCAAAAAGCGCCGGATTCGGTCGAAAAGGCGCAGGTTTTGATGGGCGTGGCAAACGTTTACGAAAAGATTAATCATTCCAACGCCATAGACGCGCTGGCAGCGGCAATTAAAACGGCGAACGCGCTGAGCAACCCGGATTTGTTTTCGAGTAGTCAGACTCAACAAATCGTCGGCAAGAAATTTGCGTTTTTTGCCAGCTATGACGTTCCGGGATTTGATTTGAATAAGACCTTTTACGAAATCAGCCGCGCTGATTTTCAAGGCGCGCTGATACAGGCGGAAAGTTTTAACGATAGATATTTGCGAACTTTGGCGGTGATGGCAACGGTTAGAGATTGCGAAAAAAACATTAAAAAGGAAGTCAAAGAAAAAGCCGCGACGCCCGTAAAAGTTAAACCGAAACAATAAAAGTTATTTAGGCTGTTCAGTTAAAGCGTCGTCAATATCTTTTTCGAGAACTACACGAAGTTTTTCGACAAGCGCGTCGGCTTTCTGAACGTTTGTTTCGAGATTCGTGCGGCTGCTTTGAATTTCGGTTAAAAGATTTTGCAGATTTTGTTTTTCGCTTTCCATATTCTTCCGGCGCAAATCCCGAAGTTCTTCCGGTCGAAGCGAGCCTGAAAAGGCGACCGAGCGGTCAATCATCTCGGCGCGCGAATCGTTCTCCAATTGGTCGAGCCGCGTCTTTATAGTGCTTTCCTTTTCAATCATATCGAAAAGCTGTTTCCGCAGAGATTCGGCGCGGGTTTCGGCTCGCGTTAAAATATCCAGATTCATCAAAAGACGTTTTTGCTTTTGCTCGTATTCGCTTGTTTTTGTAGTTTCCAGCGATTTGACGCGCGTCTTCAAATCTTTTACGCCCGTGTTTATTTTATTTATTTTATCTTCATACGTTTCGTTGGCGTTATCTTGCGAAACTAGCGGAACAACAACTTGATTTTCGCTTTGATTATCTTCGGCACGACTGACAATCTCCGGCTCGGTTTGCGGCAAAATTAGGGGCGCGCGCGCGACGGCGGGACGAGATGCTCGTCTTGTTTTGCGTTTTGAGGTTTGCGCGTTTGCAGCAGAAAAAGTAATGCCCAAACAAAATAAAACGGTTGCAGCAACGGCAAAATACTTTTTCATTTTTGTGATTTCCCTTTTCATAATTTTATTTCCTCGTCTCGCTCGAATCTTTGTCCGGGAAAATGTCGCCCGTAAAAAACTCGACGATATTCTTGCCCGTTCCGACAAAAGGAATCGCGTCGATTCCCGCATTTAAAACGCCTTTGACGACGCCTTTTTTTTTGATGTCGTAACCGACCAGCCCGATTGCCATTGCCGTTCCGACATACGGAATTGATTTGGCGACGCGTTTGGCTACCGTCCAACCGCCGGCGTGAACTATTTTTCTTTTCAAACTCGGAGTCTCATTTGCCATAATTTTCCTCAAAAGAATTTTATCATATCTGCCTTATTCTGATGACAAAAGAATACTTCTACTTTGCACGCTCTACTTCAAGGAAAGTTCCGTGCGAATTTTTGAAAGTCGATTATTTCGGCAATGAAAATACGGTCGGGTTAGGAATCCGCGACCGTATTTTGGTTTTTGAAGATTAGATTTTTGCAAGCCTAGAAATTATTCCATCGGAGTCAAGATTATTTGAACGCGGCGATTTTTCGCGCGGCTAACGTTGGTCGTGTTCGGAGAAACTGGCGACGTAGCTCCATAACCTTTAGCTTCGAGCCTGTTTTGCGCCACACCGAGCGACATAATTTTATCGGCGAGAAACTGCGCGCGTTCTTGCGTCAAAGTCTGCAATTCTTCGGGCGTTCCTTTGTCGTCGGTGTGCGATTCGACCGTAATTTTATAATCGGCGGCACTTGCCAGCACGGCGCCCAAAGAATTTAGATTCGTTTCGCCATTTACCGCCAGACTGCTCACGCGCGCTCCAGCCCAGTAAGTTTCCGGCAGAGTCAAAACGATTCCGCGCCCGTCCTGCTTGACCGCGCCGAATTTTTTGAGCGATTCCATCAAAACCGGAACATTCGCTTGTAAACGATTTATGCGTTGTTCTTTTTCGCGCTGTTGTTCGAGCGCTTGATTTTGATTTTCCATACTCGCCAGACGCGATTTCATATCCTCGGCTTCGGTTTTTGTTTTGCCGAGTTCTTCGCGCAGTTTTCCTAATTCGTCGCGCAATTCCTTAACTTGATTTGAATAATTCAATGCGTCGCGCTCGGCAAGCTCGCGGCTTCTGGTTTCGCGTGCAAGTTCGGTTTTCAAGTCGGCGATTACATTTTGCGCGTCGGTAACTTTTTCTTCCGTTTGACGCATTTCCTCGTCGGCGCGCGTTTTCTCATTGCGTTTTTCGCGCGCGTCTTTGCGAACAACTGCTGTATCTTCGGCTTTGACCGCCGCGCTGATGGCTTGGCGCGCGGCAATATCGACTTGTTCTGCGTCGCGTCCGGCTTTCCAAGCAGTGTCGGCATTTTGCAGCAAAACTTCGGCTTGCTGCAATTCTTCGGTTGCGTCGCGCTGCGCTCCGGCATATCTCGCCAAAGCTACGGCTTGTTTTGCCTGCAAAATTGTCGAAGGCGTTTTCGCGTAATCGACTTCGGCAATTTCCGGCGTTCTCGCGTCGCGAAAATAATCGCTAGAGTTTCCGAAATACTGAATCGCGCGCGTCGTCGCCAGAGTTCTGCCGCTCGGCGCATACGGATTTAAGTTTTCCAGCATAATTGTTTGGCTCGGACGACGGACTAAAAAATGCGGTTCAGCCGTGATAATTAATGCGAAAGTTTGGAGCGGCGTGGTAACCGACATTTTAGAATCGAAATCAAAAAATCCGCGCCGTTTTATCTCGCCGAGATTATCGACTTGACCGTCGGGCGAGATTGCCCACAAAACATACGTCGCGTAACCCGCGCCGAGTTCAAACGGGCGCGGCATTTTCGACACCGACAAATTGATTTCAGTTCCGTTTTTAGCGGTGCGTTTGATTTTCGCCTCGCCTTTCATACGCGGGAATCGCGTCGTGCCCCGAAACTGAATGTAAACCAGTTCATCTTGCGGATAAGTAATCGCCGTTGTCTGGCGTGAAACGTCCGCTTGCGCGAAACTCACGACGACAGTAAAAAATAAAAGGAATGATAACGAAAGTATATGTATTGCTTTTTGAATTTTCATTGATTTCTCCGAAGAAGCGTGCTGTCAAGTAAAAAAGATGCCGCAGAGCGGAGCGGCGTTGCAAATCTTACCATACGGATCAAATTCACGGTAGTTTTGGACATTCAATACTTGATTGAAGTATATTCAATAACTTACACGGAAATGAACGATTTTAAAAGGCTTCTAAAATATCTTCGCCCGTATCTTTCGACATTTGTTTTGGCATTTATCGCAATGATTTTCGGCGCGCTGTTTGAAACGGCAACCGGCGCGCTCGTCGTTCCGATTTTCAGTCAAACTTTTAATGCCGGACAAACCGCGAACACGCTTTACGGTCTGCAAAAACTGATTCCCGAAAACAATTGGTATGCGGCGTGGGCGACGATTTCCGTTCTGCTGCTAAGTTTCAGAATTTTGGGCGGCATTTCCGAATATTTTTCCGCGTATCTGATGGCGAAAATCGGTCAATCAGCCGTTTTGCAGTTGCGGCAGGAACTTTACGCGCATCTTTTGGGTCAGTCGGCAATTTTCTTTCAAAAACACCGCACGAATTTTCTCGTCTCTCGTCTCGTGGCAAGCGCGGCAGCAATTGAGTTGGCTGTTTCCTCGAACGTGCGCGATGTTTTGCGCGAAAGCGTAATGCTCGTCGCTTTTCTAAGCGCAGCGTTTTATTTCAATTGGCGTCTGATGTTGGGCGCGATAATCATCACGCCGATTATCGGATTGCTGACGACGAAATTCAGCAAATCGCTTCGCAAACTTTCTGAAGAATCTTTTGAAGGCAACAAACTTCTCACAGATACGGCGCAGGAAGCACTCGTCAATCATACAATCGTCAATGCGTATCGCGCCGAAGAAAGAGAAAAATCGCGTTTCACGGA
>JALYZF010000290.1 GCA_030948995.1 Acidobacteriota bacterium | reverse complement strand
GTCATACACCAAACCGCAAGCCTGCATAAATGCATACAAGATGGTCGAACCGACAAAATTAAAATCGCGCCGTTTTAAATCGCGGCTTATCCAATCGGAAATTAAGGTTCTCGCAGGAACTTCCCGTAAATCTTTCCAATTATTGATTACGGTTTTACCTTCGATAAATCGCCAGATGTAAGCGTCAAACGAGCCGAATTCTTCTTTAATTTTCAAATAGCTTTTCGCATTTTGAACGGTCGAAGCGATTTTCAAACGGTTGCGAATGATGCCTCCGTTTTGCAAAAATTCGGCGCATTTCTTCTCGTCGTAACGCGCGATTTTTTCCGCGTCGAAATCATCAAAAGCCAAACGGTAATTTTCGCGTTTTCTTAAAACTGTGTCCCAACTCAAACCAGCCTGCGCGCCTTCCAAAATCAGAAATTCAAACAACTTTCGGTCGTCGTGGACGGGAATGCCCCATTCCGTATCGTGATACCGAATCATTAAATCGTTTTTCGCCCAGCCGCAGCGTGGTTTTTCATCAGGCATAATTTTCAAACGGCAAATATTTTTCAATCAGTTCCGACGGTTTTAAGCTGCTGAAGTTTATGTGAGCTTCGACGACCGAACCGAGATTTAAAATATCTTCAATCGAATTTACGGTTGCAATTCCGATTGATTTCATTCCGGCTCGATACGCAGCTTCAAAACCGTTTATCGCGTCTTCAAAAACAATACAATTTTTCGGCTCAACGCCCAATTTCTCCGCTGATTTTATGAAGACTTCGGGATTCGGCTTGCCGTTGGAAACATCGGCGGCAGTCGTTACCGCCGTAAAAAACTTTCGCAAATCTAACCCGTCGAGAATAAATTCCATATTCGCAATCGGCGCGGCGGTCGCAACCGCCATTTTCACGCCCAGATTTTGTGCTTCGGTTAAAAATTCAATTGCGCCGGCAATCGCACGTCGTTCAGGCAAAAATAGTTCGCGATAAATAGTTTCCTTGCGCTGCCCGACTTCGAGCAATCTTTCTTCGCTGGCGTTCTCGAAAAAATTCGGAATAATCTCACGGTTTGTTTTGCCCGCTGTTTTGACTAAAAAGTCGTGAGTGTCAACGATTAAATCATTTTCTGCCAGCATCTTCTGCCACGCTTCGGCGTGAAACCGCATATTATCGACGAGCGTTCCGTCCATATCGAAAATAAACGCTCTCTCCAGCGTAAAATTTGTCATTTATTTATTTTGGAAAATCCCTTTGTTGTAAAACTCTTTTTGCCTGCCGGACGTGCCGCCGTTCGTGTTCGACGACAATGCGAAAACCGTCTGCAAGTCGATATGTCATCAATTTCATAAACGGCGAAGTTATTTTTATCTTTTGCCAATCCGCCGTTTCGGTGCGTTTTATTTTTTCAATTAATTCTGCTTGATGCGCGGCGAAAAGCTCGATAATATTTGGGTCAATCTCGCTCGGCGGAACGATTTTCGGCGACGGCACTTTAAATTTTCTCGAATCTTTTTGCAAAGATTTAATCAGCAGATTTCCCAAAAACCCCGAAAGCGGCGAATAATTTTCAAGCATTGAATTTCTGCGATTTCCGGCGGCAATTTTATCTAGTTCATCGAAAAACAACTCGTCGGTTTTTATCAAATGCTCGAAACACTGCCCGACACTCCAACTGTCTGCGCCCGGTTTCCAGTTGATTTGCTCGGGCGAAAAATTGCCGAAAGTTGTTTTTGCTTCTTCAACCGTTTGTTCGAGTTCTAAAACCAGTTTGTTCAGTTCATTATCCATTTTTGCCGCCTCAAATTTAATTTCTCAAAGTCTTGCCGGTTTTGAGCATAGCGCCGATTCTCTCCTGCGTTTTGCGCGTTCCGCACAAACTTAAAAAGGCTTCGCGTTCCAAATCAAGTAAGTATTGTTCGCTGACAAAAGTTTGGTGGTTCAAATTGCCGCCGCATAAAATATTGGCGAGCTTCGTGCCGACTAGCGCGTCGTGTTCGGAGATGAAACCGCCGCGTTTCATCTGGTGAATGGCGAGTTTGATTGCCGATTGACCGGATTCGCCGAGAGCTAAAATGTCGGTTCGTTCGATGGGTTGAACATAGCCGGAAGCGGCGAGATTTAAAACTTCCTGTTTCGCGTCGGCAATCAGTCGGTCGCCGTTCATCGAAATTGCGTCCGATGGGCGCAGAATTCCCCAGCTTCGTGCTTCCTGTGC
>JALYZF010000305.1 GCA_030948995.1 Acidobacteriota bacterium | reverse complement strand
TTCCGGCACAGCGTCGAGTGCTAAATTAACCGAATTACGAAGCAAGCCCCAAGTTCCGTATGTAATCAAAAGCACAATTACCAAACTGACAATCGGGTCGAGCCAAACCCAACCCGTGTAAAGCATCACAACTCCCGCTAAAACGACACCTAAAGTAATTACGGCATCGGAAGCCAAGTGGACAAACGCGCCGCGAATGTTCAAATCACCTTTGCGCCCCGACATAAACAACAAAGCCGTTCCGCCATTTATCAAAATGCCGACAGCGGCAACCCAAATAACCGTTGTTTCTTGAACGGAGCTTGGATTTCTAAGCCGCCCGATTGCTTCCCAAGCGATTGCACCGACGCTAATCAGAAGCACCGATGCATTGACGAGAGCAGCTAGAATCGAAGAACGCCTGAAACCGTAAGTGCGTTCGGCTGTCGGACTCCGGCGGGCGAGAATCATCGCTCCCCAAGCCAGAGCCAAACCAAGCACGTCACTCAAATTATGTCCGGCATCGGCGATAAGAGCCAGCGAATTAGACAGTCTTCCGTAAATGACTTCAAGGACAACAAAACCCAAATTAAAAATTACGCCGATAGCAAACGCACGTCCGTAATCCGCCGGTGCGTGATTGTGTTCGTGTCCCATATTTTATCTATATATACCTTATGTTTTAGTATTCTCATTGATGTGAATGTACAAGTTCGCTGCCGTGCGCGTGTTTTTCAATGTGATGATGCGCTTCGCCCGAAGCATTCGCCGGGTCAACGTGGATTGTCGCATTAGAAAGAAATTGCAGGTTATGGAGCAACTCGTGGCGCACGCGACTTGCAATGTCGTGTCCTTGTTCGACTGAAAGATTCTGCGCGACGGCGACATTCAGTTCGGCGTGCATGCGGTGACCGAGCCATCGCACTCGCACCTCGCTGACATCTTCCACTCCTTTCGTCTGTTTCGCTTGGGTCTTAATTTTATCCGGCACATCTGGGTCAACACCATCGAGAATGCGAGTGAAAACTGCACCGGCTGATTCCCAAACAATTTTTAAAATCAGAAGAGTCATGATAATGCCGATAATCGGGTCGGCGAGCGGAAAGCCCAAGTAAACCCCAACTGCGCTTAAAATAACCGCAAGGCTAGCGATGCCGTCCGTGCGGGCGTGATAACCATCCGCGACGAGCGCTGCACTGCCCATTTCCTTGCCAACTTTTATTCGGAATACGGCAACGCCTTCGTTTCCTAAAAAGCCGACGATGCCGCCAATCACAACCGCCCAGAGATACGTAACAGGTTTCGGATGAAAGAAGCGATTGATTGACTCGTAACCAGCCCAAATTGCGCTTGCGAGAATTGTCAACACGACAAACAGACCAGCTAAATCTTCGACTCGCCCGAACCCATAGGTGAATCTCTTACTTGGTTTTCGCTTTCCTAAAATGAAAGCTATTCCGAGTGGTAAAGCGGTGCAAGCATCGCCGACATTATGAATTGCGTCGGCAAGCAGTGCGATACTTCCTGAAAAGTAGAAAATAAAAATTTGTATAAGCGTGGTAATACCAAGTCCGATGAAAGACCATTTGACCGCCCACAATCCTCTGTCAGTAGCAGCAATAGACGGGTCAATGACGCCGTGCGTGTGTCCATGTTCACTGCTACTGTGGTCGTGTCCGTGCGCATCGTGTTTCGGCGCATCTTCTTCGTGAGGATGTCCGTGTTCAAGCAGTGATTCGGTTTCGTGGTTATGATTACTTTTACTCATAGCGTTTTATACTTCGGTTATTTCAAGTAACTTTTAATGATGTCAATCAGTTCTTCAGCGGCAGTCGTTTGGTCGGCGGTTGGTCTCTTAGTCAGGTCAATAATGTGAAGGCGAATGTGTCCTTCGATAACCTCAGCCATTAGCCCGTTAATCGCACCCCGACAAGCGGCAATCGTTTGCAGAATTGTATAGGCATCTTGTTCTAAGTTAAGTGCTTTCTCTATAGCTTCTGCTTGACCGCGTATGCGCCGCACGCGACCCAACAACTTTTTTTTGTCCCTTATGGTATGTGACATATGTTTTATCTAAGAGTTCTTTGATAATATACTTAGGTATAGTATTTACACTAGAGTTAAAAGTAAAGTCGTGAGCCTTTAGCTTTTTGGTTTCATTTTGCGAATAGCTGGTTTCGTCTCTAAAATGGTTTTCTTAAAATCCTAAAAGTTTCCCACCCTGATAAGTTAAAAAAGCCGCCAGATACGCGAGTCCCGTCATATAGCCGACCATAAAGAGCGTCCACGCCCACGAATTTGTTTCACGACGAACGACAGCGACCGTTGACATACACTGCATCGCAAGGACGAAGAAAACCATTAAAGTCAGCGCGGTTAAAGGCGTCCAAGCGGGCGAACCATCATCGCGCTTTGCGTCTCGGACAGCTTGAATCAACGTTTCGTTTTCCGCGTCGGCATCTTTGCCGACGTTATAAATAATGCTCAAAGTCGAGACAAGAACTTCGCGCGCCGCAAACGAAGCAATCAGCGCAACACCGATTTTCCAATCAAATCCGAGCGGACGAATCACAGGCTCGATTGTGTGTCCGAGCGTTCCGGCGTAGCTGTGTTGTATTTGCGCGCCTTCTTGAACGGTTTCCGCTTGCTGGTTTGAAGTCACAGTTTGTTCCTGACTTTGAACTTTCGCGCTTCGTGGAAAATATGTCAACGCCCAGAGAAGAATTGAAATTGCTAAAATCACCGTTCCGGCGCGCTTCAGAAAAAGACCGGCGCGAATAAACATATTTTGAAAAACCGTTCGGAAATTCGGCAAACGATACGGCGGCAATTCCATTACAAAAGGCGGCGGCGGCGATTTTAAGATTGTCCGCTTTAAAATAAAAGCGACGATAATCGCCACGATTATTCCAAGCGCATACATTGCTAAAATCAAAACCGCGCCGAGCGAGACGAAACCGAAAATGGTTTGTCCGGCAAAAAACGTCGCAATCATCAGCGTATAAACCGGAAGTCGAGCCGAGCAACTCATAAACGGCGCAATCAAAATCGTCGCCAGACGGTCTTTCGGATTTTCAATCGTCCGCGTTGCCATAATGCCCGGAATCGCGCAGGCAAAACTCGACATCAGCGGCAGAAACGCTTTGCCGTGAAGCCCGACGCGGCTCATCAATTTGTCGAGCAGAAACGCGGCGCGCGACATATAACCCGTGTCTTCTAAAATCGAGATAAACAAAAAAAGCAATAAAATCTGCGGAAGAAAAACCAGAACGCCGCCGACTCCGGCGATTATGCCGTCAACCAACAAATCAGATAAAATTCCTTCGGACATATTAGCCCGAATAAAATCTCCGAGCGCGCCAAAACCTTTCTCCAGCAAATCCATTGGCAAACTCGCCCATGAGAAAATCGTCTGGAAAACCAGCAGCAAAATTGCTATTAAAATTATTAACCCGAAAAACTTGTGCGTTAAAATGCGGTCGATTTTTTCCGAAACGCCGCCTTTCAAATCGTCTTTCGGCTTGACTGATTCCTGATAAACATCGGAAATAAAATTGTAACGCGCAAAAATATGCCGGTTGGCATTCGCATCATCTGACAAACTTAAGTGAATTTCCGATTCGTCCAAAATTGTTTCGGGAAGCCACCGCGGATGCGGTGTTTCGTTTTTTTGAACCGCTTGTAGAATACTTTCAGCAAGCTCACCGATGCCTATTTTCAGTTTGGCATTGATGCCGACGACTGGCACTTGAAGAAGTCGAGAAAGTTTTTTCAGGTCGATTTCGATGTTTTGTTTTTCCGCTGCGTCAATCAT
>JALYZF010000298.1 GCA_030948995.1 Acidobacteriota bacterium | reverse complement strand
TTTCAATCCAACTCCATCCTCGCTCGATTCGTGATGCTCTAAACCTTCCGAACCGCCGACATCGCTCAAAGTCAGCAAAAATTTATAACTATTGTAATGATGCGCGCCGAACGCCAGATTCATTTCTCTAACCAGATTTTTCCAACCTTCCAACGTTTCCGGTTTGTATTCCAATGCTTCGGGCGTGTCGGCAAAAATATCAATCTCGTGCATTGCTCCACCATTGTCGCCAAGCAAAACACGCTTGAAATTTTTCCCAACAACGGCAGGCGAATCAATAAACGTCGTCAAATTTACCGCCTTAAAATCAACCGCGTTCGCCGTCTCTTTAGCAATCGGCAAAGCTGTTGCGTATTTCCAACCGTCGGGCAGCTTTAATGAACCCGTAACTTGTATGTTATCGCTCAAAATGCCTTGCGGATACAACAAAAGCCGATTCCATTTAATGCGCGAAAGCTGCGCGCTGGCAATCGTCGCAGGCTGCGAAACATCGTCGAAAGCAATTTCAATTTGCTTCACATTTGCCGGAATCGTGAGATGAAACGCAAACATTTCAACGTCGTCGCGCTGCCACGCTAATTGCTTTCCGTTTGCTGTAATGAACAAATTAACCATATCGTTGAGCGTTCCGGTCGGCGCGTGTTCGCCGGGAATCCACTTTGGATAAAAGAGCGTAAATTTGCCCGCCTTAACCGGCATCGTTTCACGAACGTGCAGAATATTTCGCGCCGCTTCCGCTGCGTCAACGTTGAGTTTGATTGCGCTTTGCGCGAGTATAGCCGAAGCGAAAAGCGTAGTTAAAGCCAGCGCTAAAACGAGTTTTCGATAAAAGTTTTGTTCAAAATTTTTCATAAGTTCAAATGTAATCGTCAAGAAGTTGTTTTTGAGATGATAGCAAAAGAGCCGTTTAAAAACACAAATAAATTTCGGGCGGCGACAAAATTCAAAAATAATTTAGAGGCGCGGGCAATTTGTTTTCTGCGGGCGGCACAGATTAGAATACTTTTACCGATGAACAAATTTCTATCATTTAACTTTGCCGTTTTTTTATTCGCCGCCGCATCTACCGTTTTCGCACAGCAAACAACGAGCAACGCGCGTCGCGTTTTTACCGCCGCCGATTACGCCCGCGCCGAAAAAATGCTCGGCTATAATACCGCGCCGCTCGTTGACCGTTTGAACGCGCATCCGACGTTTTTGCCGGACGGAAGATTTTGGTATCGCGTTCTAACCGTGACGGGCAGTGAGTATGTTTTAGTTAATCCGTCGGACGGAAAGAGAACGACAGCCGCCGACTTGAAAACACTCGGCGTGGACAATTCTTTGTCGTTGCCAAATCAAAACGCAGATCCAAATGCAGTTGTTTCGCCCGACGGCAAACGCGCCGCTTTTATTAAAGATTTTAATCTCTGGGCGCGTGATTTGGAGAGCGGCAAGGAAACGCAGTTGACGACTGACGGCGTGAAAGATTTCGGCTACGCGACCGACAACGCCGGTTGGACGCACAGCGATAAAGCGATTTTGATGTGGTCGCCGGATTCTAAAAAAATCGCCACGTTTCAGCAAGACCAGCGCGGCGTCAGCGATATGTATCTGGTTTCGACAAACGTCGGCGCGCCGCACCTCGAAGCGTGGAAATATCCGCTGCCGGGCGATAAAACTATCACGATGATTCAGCGTGTCATCATCGAAGTTGATTCGCCGAAAGTGGTGCGCTTTCAAATGCCGCCGGACGAGCATCGCACGACGATTTGCGACGACGTTTCGTGCAGCGGCGATTATACGGATGTCGAGTGGAGCGCGGACGCGAAACAATTGGCGTTTGTTTCAAGCACGCGCGACCACAAACGAGCAAATTTGCGCGTCGCCGATGCCGCTACGGGAGCGATTCGTGAAGTTTATGAAGAAACCAGCCCGACGCAGTTTGAGTCCGGCACGCGCTCGGTCAACTGGCGTTTTCTGCCCGCGTCGAACGAGTTTGTCTGGTTCACCGAGCGCAGCGGCTGGGGGCATCTTTATCTATATGATTTAACGACCGGACGATTGAAAAACCAAATCACGACCGGCGACTTTGCAGTCTGGGAAATCTTAAAAGTTGACGAGAGAAACCGCCGCGTGTATTTCACCGCGGGCGGGCGCGAAAAGGGAAACGACCCGTATTTCGGACATTTTTACGGCGTTGATTTTGACGGGAAAAATCTTAAATTATTAACGCCCGAAAACGCCAATCACGATGTTACCGTATCGCCCGACGGTAGAACTTTCGTTGATAATTATTCGACGCCGAACACGCCGCCCGTCTCGGTTCTGCGCGATATGACGGGCAAACTTGTGGCGACTTTAGAAAAAACCGACATATCGCGCCTGAAGGCGACGGGCTGGAAACCGCCGACGCCGATTGTCGTCAAAGCGCGTGATAACACGACCGATTTATACGGCTTAATGTTTACGCCGACAAATCTCGACACGAAGAAAAAATATCCGATTATCAATTATATTTATCCCGGACCGCAGGGCGGCGCGGTCGGCAGTCGTTCGTTCGCGGCGTCTCGCGGCGATAATCAGGCATTAGCCGAACTCGGCTTCGTCGTCGTCGTAATTGACGGAACGTGCAATCCGCTTCGCTCTAAAGCGTTTCACGACGCCTGCTACGGCAATATGGCGGATAATACTTTGCTCGACCAAATCGCCGGAATGAAACAGCTTGCTCAAAAATATCCGTATATTGATATTGATAAAGCCGGAATCTGGGGACATTCGGGCGGCGGTTTCGCGGCGGCGGCGGCGATGTTTCGCTACCCGGACTTCTTCAAAGTAGGCATCTCGGAATCGGGCAATCACGACAACCGCAATTACGAAGACGATTGGGGCGAGCGCTACATCGGTTTATTGACCGACAGCGGCGCGGACGGCAAATCAAATTACACCGACCAGGCAAACCAAAACTTCGCCCAAAACTTAAAAGGCAAACTCCTGCTCGCGCACGGCACAATGGACGACAACGTGCCGCCGTCAAATACTCTGCTCGTCGCCGACGCGCTGATAAAGGCAAACAAGGATTTCGATTTGTTGTTGATTCCAAACGCGCATCACGGCTACGGCGCGGCGAGTTTCTATATGATGCGACGGCGTTGGGATTATTTCGTGAAGAATTTATTAGGCGCAGAACCGCCTAAGGAATACGAGATAAAACCGAAAAAAGACCCGCGAATTACGGCTCGATAATTTAGAAAAATGCGAAGGCTGAAAGAAACAATTTCTTTCAGCCTTTTTAATTATTTACAGTCGGAGCATTCGACAACTTTGATTTCTTTTGTTTTTGTCGTTCCCCAAACGCCGCGTCCATCGTCAACTGCCGATGTAATGATATATGTTCCGGGTTTTACATTCGACAAATCCCACACTACATTTGCGCCGCTTCCGATAATTTTTCCGCCTGAAACAGTATAGATATATGTTAACGTGCCGTCGTCAGTAGCAACGGTTGAAACTTCAACTTTTTGAGATTCGTCTGAGGACGAGTTTGAAGGATGAGAGACAAAAATTTCCGATTTGCTCAAATCGAGAACGGTAACCGACGCGGGCAATTGACAGATAAATTTTGTTTTCTTTTTAGTTTTCTTTTTTGATTGCGCTGAAACGGTTTTAGAGACAACGGATTTTTTAGTTTGAGCAAAGATAGTCGTTACTAAAAAAACAAAAACACAAATAATGAACATCAATAAATTTTTCATAATTTAATAACCCGCAAGACACGCGCATCTTCGACAATATCAGAAACTTGCGGCAGAAAATAATCTTATCTGTGCAGAGCAAAATTAGAAGCGTTTTGCGTTATATTATTTAGCTTTTTGCTGTTGTCGGGTCAATAATATTTTTGACTTCGGAAATCTTATTAGCGGGAAAACCGCCGCGCGTCGCGTGTTCGAGAATCATCTCTTCGTTTGGGGCATTATAAATACAATAGATTTTATCGTCCGTTACATAGCTGTGCAGCCATTCGATTTCCGGTCCTAATTCGCTTAAAACATTACAGGATGTTTGCGAAACACCTTGCAGTTGGTCTTTTGATAAACTTCCAGCGCCGGGAAGTTCGCGTTCAATTACATACTTTGGCATATTTTTGTCTCCTTAAAATTTACACAAGAGTTTATGACTGAAATTAATATGAAGCAAGTTTTCGTGCGGCTTCGATAATATGGAAAACCTACGTCGGAAATTTTTTAATAGTTGCACAAAAATGCAATCACGTTGAGTCAAGAAAATCTAAACAGGCACGAGTAGAACTCGAATGCTTTGGTAATAAAGCCGCGTCAAACCTTCAAAACCCGAATCAGTGCCGACCAGAAGCCACAATTCTCCGTTCGCGCCTACCGAAACGTTGGCAGTGTGCGTGCCAGAGCGTTCAAGCAGAGCGAAAGGGTAATACGGAGCGGCTTTCGAGCAGGGAATTCCGTTGGCTATATTGCCAGCCGCCGAAGCCGCCGCGCCGCCTTGCGCCTGATTACCCTTATCAACGTTCATAATCAAATAGCCGTTCGATTGTGAAACGGGAAGCGGCTCAATCGGACTCGCCCCGACTTTTAGGGTTACGCCTTCCGCTACCGAACCGCCGATTCCGAAACAATTGCTCGGCGCGTCCGAGGCGAGCGTTATAGCATATTCGAGCCGGTAAGCGCGACCGGCAAGGATTCCGTCGGCGGAGGTCAGACGGCGCTTGAGAAACATAAATAAATCGTCCGAATGATTGTTTCCTTGAATATAAAATCCGCGCTGCGGCAGTCGCGTCAGCTTGCGCGGCATAAAGCGAACTCCGGCGTATAATTCGTAAAATCCGTTGGCGTTACTGGCAGGCGAATAATCGGCAAAATCCGCCGTCCAGCCTTGCGAGCCGAATCTGAAATTGTAATCGAGTTCGACGACGCTTTGCGCGAAAACCGCGACTTTCGGAACAAAAAGCAGAACGACTAGAAAATAAAAAATCCGCAAGGAATTTTTTCGCCCAAAATTTTTATCCGGCATAAAACACCTCCAAAAAAATTGTAACCATTCTCGGAAAGTTTTTTTATTAATATAATGCAAGTTTGCGCGCGGCTTCAATAATTTCTTTCAGGCTCGGAAGGTAATAATCTTCCATTTGCGGCGCGAACGGCACAGGCGCGTCAATCGAAGCTAATCTGATTACAGGCGCGTCGAGCCATTCAAACGCTTCTTCGGCGATGATTGCCGCAATCTCGCCGCCGATGCCGCCCGTCAAAGACGCTTCGTGCAGAACGAGAGCGCGGTTTGTTTTTTTAACTGTATTCAGAATCGCTTCTTTGTCTAACGGCGCGAGCGAGCGTAAATCTATAACTTCAACTTGCAAACCATCGGATTTTTCCAATTCTGCCGCCGCGTCGAGCGCGTTCAAAACCTGCGCGCCAAATGTGATGATTGACAAATCTTTGCCTTCACGCGCAATTCGCGCTTTGCCGATTTCGACCGTATAATCTTCTTCGGGCAATTCTTCGCGCAGGCGCGGCAAGCGATAAAGTTTTTTATGTTCAAAAAATAAAACCGGGTCGGGGTCGCGGATTGCCGCTTTGATTAAACCTTTGGCGTCGTAAGCCGTCGAAGGCTCGACCATTTTCAATCCTGCCGTGTTCAGGAAAAAAGATTCGGCATTCAAAGAATGAAACGGTCCGCCGCGCACGCCCGAACCGCACGGACCGCGAAAGACGGCTTGGATTCCACCGCAGCCGCGATAACGCGATTTCGCCGCGTAATTCGTCAGCATATCGAAGCCGCACGAAATAAAATCTATAAACTGAAATTCGGCGACCGGCTTCATTCCCATCAACGCCGCACCGCACGCCGCGCCGACAATCGCCGCCTCCGAAATCGGCGTGTCAATCATTCGTTCCTTACCAAATTCGTCGCTAAAACCTTCGGTCAACTTAAACGCGCCGCCGTATGCGCCGACATCTTCACCAATAACGAAAACCGACTCGTCGCGTTGCATTTCTTCCCAGATGCCTTGCCGAATTGCTTCGATTAAAGTTACGCCTTTTTCTGCTTGTTTAATTGCTGCCATTTCAAAAATAAATTATTTGTCGTCTAAATCTTTTGTCTCGTCTTCACTGTTGTCAAACAAACTGCTGACGGGCGTGCGCTGTGGATGCAATGTTTCTTGATGTTCGCGCAAATCTTTTTGCAAATTCAAAACGGCTTCTTCGCCACGCGCGAAATCGTCGTGTGCCAGCTTTAAGATAATTTTGCCGTCTTTGTTCGGCACTTCGCTGAGTTTTGTAAAACTTTTCAGGCGAATTTCAATACGCGCGCCGCGCTTTAAAAATCCTTTTTTGAATTTTACGTCTAAAATCTCGTCGAGCGCGATGCGCGATTCTTTGACGCCGCTTTTGATGATGCCGAAGATTTTCCCTTCGTATTCCAGAACGATGCCCGCCGCGCTGAATTTCCCGATGCCCGAAATTTGCGTGAAATTGTCATCAATCTTAAACGGAACGCTGGTAAAACTTGGTTGCATATTGGTTGTTGGCGATTTGTGAAAATTCTATTCGCAAGCGATTTAAAAACTGCCCGACGGATGCAGAATCTCCAATTTCTTTTGGCAGCGTTCGATGCTTTCCTTGTATTTATCGAGTTTTGCAATATCGAGCGTTACAATTGCCGCTTGACGATAATAATCCATCGCCGCGTCGATGTTTCCCTGCATTTCCGACATTATCGCGTATTCATTGGCAATTGTGTCTTTGGCAATACCGGGAAGCGTCGAAACACGGTCGAGATGCGCTTTTAATTCGTCGAAGCGTCCCTGATTCGAGAGAAGATAGCTGTAATTCAAATAAGCGGCATTATAGCTGGGCGCGTATTCGATGGCAGCCTTATAGTACTGTTCGGCGCGCGCTACATTTTTATATTTTGTTTCATAAACCCAGCCGAGATGATTATAGGCTTTGCCGAAACGCGGATTGCGCTTTACAATTTGCGTCAATTTTTCGACCGCTTCCATCACAATACCGTCGTTTAAAAGACGGTCGGCTTGCGCGAACATCTCTTCGGCTTCGAGTTCGGCGCGGTCTGGAACTAAATCGTCCAATTCGTTTTGTCCGTTTAAATCCATAATCTTCCTCCGTTATTTTTCCAAAATTCTTTTCTTAAACGCGGGCGGCACAATTCGATTATCGAAAACGTCAAAAGCCGCTGTTTCGGGCGCGGGAAACGGTGCGGCATCGGCAGCTTCGAGTTCGGCTTGCAAATACGTTTCAATCTCGGCGGCGATTTCGCTCAATTTTTCCGCCGTAGCAATTTTTTCGATAATCAAAAATCTTTCGTAACGGTCAACGGGGTCGTTGTTGTTTGCCCAAAAATCTATCTCGCCCGCCGGAACATAAGATTGATTGTCGTGTTCGGCGTGTCCTTTGCGGCGATATGTCATCGCTTCGATTAAAACCGCGCCGTTTCCATTTCGCGCATGTTCGACAGCGCGCTTCATCGTCTCGTAACAGGCGACAATATCATTGCCGTCAACTTGCAATCCGAGAATTCCGTATCCAGCGGCTTTATCGACAAAATGCGCGGCAGCGCATTGCATTGCGGTTGGCGTCGAATAAGCGTAACCGTTGTTTTCAATAATCGTAATGAGCGGCAATTTTTGAACGGCGGCAAAATTGACGCCTTCGTGAAAAGCGCCTGTGGAACTTGCACCTTCGCCGATATACGCGACGGCGACGAGATTTTCCTTTTTCATTCGCGCCGCAAGCAGTATGCCTGTCATCACGGGAATCATATCGCCCAAGTGAGAAATCGGACCTATAAAACCTTTCTCCAAATCGGCAAAATGAAACTGCACGTCGGTCGCGCGCGACGGCGCGTTTGTTTTGCCGAGATATTGCGCGAAGATTGTGCGCGGGCTGATTCCTTTAACAAAAACCGCGCCGATGTCGCGTATCAACGGCGCGATAAAATCTTGTTTCTCCAAAGCAAAAGCCGTTCCGACCGCCGTCGCTTCCTGTCCGAGACTTGTGAAAACGCCGCCCGTGAGCTTTGCCTGACGTTTTAAAAGAACCGTTTTCTCGTCAAACATTCTGGTCAGCTTCAAAAAGCGATACATTTCCAAAAGCTGCTCTGCGGAGAGGGAAGTTTCTCTCTGGCAGGAAAGCGGTTGGTTTAATTTTTTCAAGTTTGTTTTTGCAGACATTTTGGTCTTTGCTACGAGTTACACGAATATCACGAACAAAAGCCAAAATAATTCGTGTTCGGCTGTGTAATTAGTAGATAATTTTCTTTTTCAAAAAATACTCAACGATTCCGCCAAGGTTTGTAAAAACCCCAGAAAAATTCTACGATGAAAACCGAGAAATTGCATAAGATACTGATTGCCGCACTTTTTACCATTTAATGGACAGAGTTGTTTTAGCAACTAATCCGTCAGCGCCGACAGCCCAAACCGTTGTGCCTTTTGCTTGCACCGAATTAAGATTTTCCTTGCCAAAACTTTTCCATCTATTTCCGCCGTCAAAAGAAACATCCGAGCCGCTTGAACCAACGGCAATTAGAATAGATTTTGAAATAATAGCCACGCTGGAACGGTAGCCGTTTAAGCCCTTATTTGATTCCCACGTTTTGCCCCCGTCTTTCGTAAAAGCAAAATTGTTTGTTATCTCATTCGGCTTTTCATAATTTCCGCCAACGACAACGCCAGTTTTTTCATCAATCATCGCAATCGAGAAAATTCCGCTTCCCGCCGTCCCTTTTACGATTGGCGTTTGTGAAATCGTCCAACTCAGCCCCCGATTATTTGAGCGAAAAACACGCGCTTCGTTTCCGCCCGTTACGAGAAAGACGTTGTTTTTGCCTTGCGTAATCAAGCAAGTTCCACTCGCTGCAAAGGCGGCTTCCCCGTCTTTGGCATTCGGCATTTGCGTGTTGTCTAAAAATTTCCATGTTTCGCCATCAGTAGTTTCAAGAAGAAGATATTTCCCGCCTACAGGGTCTGACATTGCAATTCCGTGCGTCTTATCCCAAAATGCGAATGCATCGAGAAAAACATTTGGATTATCGTTTTTAAATTGCAATTTCCAAGTTGTGCCGCCGTCAACCGTTTTATAAATACGCGACGTTTCACCATTTCCTATACTTAAAAGATATGCCGTATTTGCATCAAACGCTTCGACATCGCGGAAATCGAGTTTTTCCGCGTCTGGAACTTTGCCGACTTTCCAATTCTTTCCGCCGTCAATCGTTCTAAGGAAAGTTCCGCCCGTTCCGCTCGCCCAGATAATTTTTTCATTGACGACCGACAGCCCGCGCAAACTCGCTTTTGTATTGACCGTTTGCTTTTGCCATTGCGCTTCGGCAATGGCGGCGAAAAGAAAAATAGTTGATAGCAAAATGAAAACTTTCATACTTTCTAAAAATTTATCTTTAATAAATCATTCGTGTTTTTATCGTTCCGCGAACTTTCTTCAAAATTTCAAACGCTTCCTTTGACAATGCCGTGTCAATGTCCAAAATCACGTAACCGATTCGGTCGTTGGTTTTCAAATATTGACCTAAAATATTAATTCCTTTTTCAAATAATTTCGAGTTTATTTCGCCCAAAACGCCGGGAACGTTTTCGTGAATGTGCAAAATGCGGTGCGTTCCGACTTGCGGCGGCAAGTTTAATTCGGGAACGGTATGCGAGCCGTTGGAAGTTCCGAGTTCGAGATAATTTATCAACTTCGCCGTTACGTCCAAGCCGATATTCGCCTGCGCTTCTTCGGTCGAGCCGCCGACGTGCGGCGTTAAAATCACGTTCGGCAGATTTTGCAAAATCGTTTGAAAAGCGTCGCCGTTTTTTTCGGGTTCTTCGGGAAAAACGTCAATCGCCGCGCCGGAAATCGCGCCGTTTTCGATAAACTTTTTCAGGGCGTCCAAATCAACCACATCGCCGCGACTATAGTTAATCAAAATGCTTCCTTTTTGCATTGCGGAAAGCGTTTTGTTATTTATCAAATTGTGCGTCGTCGCGTCCGACGGGACGTGCAGCGTTACAATATTCGACTGTTTTAATAATTCTTTCAAATCCCGAATCTGCTTGGCGTTTCCGTGCGGAAGTTTGGTCAAAACGTCGTAATAAATGACATTCAAACCGAGCGCTTCCGCCATCACGGAAACCTGCGAGCCGATATTGCCGTAACCGATGATTCCCAGAGTTTTCCCGCGCAACTCAAACGCGCCCGCCGCATCTTTCAGCCAAACGCCGCGATGCGCGGCGATGTTTTTGTCGGCGATTCGGCGAATCAGCATCACGCATAAACCGATAACGAGTTCGGCGACCGAGCGCGTGTTTGAATAAGGCGCATTGAAAACGGCGATGCCCTTTTCGGTCGCGCTTTTCAAATCAATCTGATTAACGCCGATGCAGAAAGCGCCGACGGCAAGTAATTTATCGGCTTTTTCGAGAATCCTCTCAGTCAACTGCGTCTTCGACCTGATGCCCAAAATGTGAACGCCTTTGATTTCCCGAATTAAATCCGCTTCGCTCAATGCGCCGGAAACTCGTTTTATTTCCGCATATCCGCTCGCCTTTAATTCTTCGATTGCCGAGTCCGAGATGTTTTCAAGCAGCAGAATTTTAATCTTGCTGCGCGGATAAGATGTCTGCGTAGTTTTCATAAAGAGGTTGATTATAAACAAAAAACGAGAATGAATAAATCACTCTCGCGCGGTTTTTTATCTTTGCAAAGTTTTACGGACAAGGCAATATTTTCATTTAAAATGAATTTAACTTGCCTTGTTTTCTCCAACCTTTTCCTAAAATTAGGTCTGATTTCCGTTGTTCATAAAGCGATTATTTGCGCTGAAACTCAGGCGAGCCGAGCGTCAGCGTTACTAACTCCGTAACATAATCGGGCGATTTATTAGCCGCATCTGCTTTCGTCGGCGAAGCCTTTGTATCTAAGAAAAGATTTGAATTTTGGTTTGCAGAAACCGAAGCAGATTTGTCGGCGTTTAATTTTAAAACGGCTTCACCGGCGACTTTATCAAGCGCGGCTTTCGAGCGCGCCGAGACTTCATTGTGCAAAACGCTTCGTATCAAGTGTGTAGTAATTTCGGCTGGATTGTCAAAATCAGTAAATTGTAAGAATCGTTTCGGGTCAAAAACCGTGCCTTTAATTTTGTTTTGCACGAGCGCGGTTACAAAATTAAATCGCTCCAGAAGACTTCCCGCCGACAACCATTCGCTGCTTTTTTCAGGATAACCTTCGGGCGTGACGTGACCGAAAATCGGTTGTCCCATTTTGGAAATCCAATCGAGAATCGGACGATTCGCGTCTGTTTCCGCGCCCGTTATACGCAACGACGCTGCGGCATATTCAAACGGCGATTTAACTTTCGTTTGATACATCGCCGGACTCAAAAAAGCGGGCGAGGTGATAATGCTTCGCACGGTTTCACGGATTGAACCGTCGGTTTTCAAAAAGGCTTGCGCCGCTTGACCGACAACCGCTTCCGGCGGATTGTCGCCCAAGAAACGTCGGGCAAGTTTCGCGGCAATAAAATGCGCGGTTGAAGGATGTTTCGCCAGAATGTCCAGAACCCGTTCGGCATCGGCAATGCCGCCACCAGCCGCAATCTTTTGACCCAGAACTGTTTTCTCGCCATTGTCGTGCGCCTGCGGATTAAAAATAAAAACGCCTTCCTCGTTCGGCTTGCGAATCGTCCAGCCGGTAAAACAACGCGCGACTTCCTGCACGTCTTTCTGCGTGTAACCGCCGCCGACGCCCAATGTGTGAAGTTCCATTAATTCGCGCGCGTAATTTTCGTTGATGCCGCCGCTTGTTCGTTCGGGTTTGTCTTTCGTCGCCGGATATTTTCGCACAACGCTCGACTGCCAATTGTCGAGATAAAAAAGCATCGCGGGCGAATGCGCCGTCGCGCCGAGCAAATCGCGGAATCTTCCCATTACAAACGGTCGAATCGCGTCGCGGTCAAACCCGGTCAAAAGCCACCTGTCGGCGTCTTTTTGCGAGTAAATGTTGAAATGATTTTCCCAGAAATCGACCAGCACTTCATTTAACTGCCGCTCGCTGTAAACGGCGCGAAGCAGTTTGGCGCGCTGCAATTCGGTAACTACTTGCTGCGGATTTTTCGTCGCCGGAGTCGGCTTCGGCGTGGGTGCGCTGACGACTGGTTTCGGAGTTTCGCCCGCATTCGGTTTTACCATTTCGGCATTCGTCGCCATATCCGTTGCCGGAGCGCTCATTTGCATCGGCAACGGAGTCGGCGTGGGCGTCAGAATTGGAGTCGGCATCGGCGTGGGCGGCGGTTTCGGCGGATTGTATTGTTCGGCAAGCGACGGCGCGGCGAGCATCAGCGTCGGAAGTTTTTCAAGCCTTTTGGCAAGCGCGGAATCGTCAATCATATCGGGATTAAGCTGCTGCTCTATATAAGCCTTAACGCCGATTTTTTTAACGCGCTCAAAATCTTCGGGACGCGCGCCAAAGGTCAGACGCGCGAGAACTTGCTCGACGCGCTGGTCACTGCTCAGAGTCTTTTTCCGATTAACGTCAGTTGCCGCCGCAAGCGGTTCGACGACAAAAAGCGACAGCAAGAGCAGCGACAAACCGAAACGAATTTCCCTGAAAAATATCTTTTTCATAACAAATGCTCCCAAATCAATTATGCCCGAATTTTCAACCGTTTGAAAAGTTCGATTTTGAATCGCTGCCGTGAGATGTCTTAATTTCTTGAGGCTCCCGAAAAACAATATTTTAAGAAATCACAAAAATAAATTAGTATCGAGAGATTACAGCTTTTAGATTTTGTTTTTCGGGAGCTCAAAAAGGCTAATGAATAAAGGACGACTCGAAGCATTCAGCGACGGCGTTATCGCAATTTTAATTACGATTATGGTCTTGGAATTGAAAATTCCGCACGGCGCGGATTTGGAATCGCTGCGCCCGATTCTGCCCGTGTTCGTAACTTACGTTTTAAGTTTCGTCTATCTCGGAATTTACTGGAACAATCATCATCATATGCTGCAAGCCACGCGCACAATCAACGGCAAAATCCTATGGGCGAATCTGCATCTTTTGTTCTGGCTCTCTCTAGTTCCGTTCGTTACAGGCTGGATGGGCGAAAATCATTTCGAGCCGCTGCCGACTGCCATTTACGGCGCGGTTCTGCTTGCCGCTTCAATTGCTTACTATATTCTCCAAACCTTAATTGTCGCCGAGCAGGGAGAACATTCAAAGCTGGAAATTGCCATCGGCAACGATTTGAAGGGAAAAATTTCGCCGCTAATCTATATCGCGGCAATAATCTTAGCTTTCATCAATCAATGGATTTCCGACGCGCTTTACGTCTTCGTCGCGCTGATGTGGCTCGTTCCCGACCGTCGGATTGAGTCGAAGATAAACCAAACTCATTAATTCAATTGAAATAAAATACGCCGTAAATTATCATTTACGGCTAATCGAAACAAAGTCGTTGCTAATTTTAATTGTTGAGGTGAAACTGTTTCTTGTGTAAAATCGAGCTATGACTGAATTATTGAAAAAAGCATTTACAGAAGCATCGAGATTACCTTTGGCGATGCAAAATATGATTGCCGAGAGGCTGCTTGAAGACATCAACGCCGAAGCCGAATGGGACGATAGTTTTGCCGACTCGCAAGACGAACTTTCGCGCCTTGCGGACGAAGCCGCCGCCGATTTTCAAAACGGCAAAACCAAACCGCTCGAAGAAGTTTTCTGAAATCTCACGCCAACGAAAAATTCTGGAAGGCGTTTGAAAATCTGCCTGCCCAAATTCAGCGAAAGGCGCGCGAATCTTACAGATTGTGGCAGGAAAACCCTTTTCACCCAAGCCTTCAATTCAAGCAAATTCACTCGACAAAACCAATTTTCTCCGTGCGCGTCGGCATCGGCTGGCGAGCTATCGGCGTAAAGCAAGAGGAAACGATGATTTGGTTTTGGATTGGCTCACACGCCGAATATGACAAATTGATTTCAAAACTTTAGATGAGATTGTAGATACTCTCGGTTTTCGGAATCTTTGAACGATTTAATCACGCGAAAAGGTTATCTGACACTTTGTAAATCCGCCATTCCCGGAATATCTGTTTCTTCGATTGACGAAAGTATGTCGTCATCAACATTTGGAAGCATAACGATTCTGTTTGCTTGATTATTAATTGTCATTTCATACAAATTTCTTGCAAGTCTTCCGTTACCGAAAGTATCATCTCGCGTTTCGTATAAAACAGAAAACAATCTTATTAAGTCATCGTGTGTTGATAAAGCTAATTTGTAACCGCCGTTTGTGCAGAATAACTCAAAAATCTCTACTAATTGTTCCGGCGTGTAATCTTCAAACTCAAGATATTTATTGAAGCGTGAGCGCAAGCCCGGATTGCTTTGCAGAAACGCGCTCATTTTGTCAGTATAACCTGCAACAACAACAATTAAATCATCTCGATTGTCTTCCATCATTTTCAAAAGCGTGTCTATCGCTTCGCGCCCGAAATCATTGTCGCCGCCCGTGCTAAGCGTGTATGCTTCGTCAATAAATAAAACGCCGCCAACCGCTTCATTGACAACTTCTCGAACTTTCAAAGCCGTTTGCCCAATGTAACCGGCAACAAGACCTGCACGGTCAGTTTCGACAAGATGACCTTTGCTTAAAATTCCGAGAGATTTATAGATTTGAGAAAGAAGCCGCGCAACAGTCGTTTTACCCGTTCCCGGATTTCCATAAAAAACAAGATGCCGTGAAAGCGGTTGAACCGCCATTCCTTTTGCCTCGCGCATTTGCTGAACTTTAAGAAAATTTACAAGTTGGGCAACATCGTTTTTAACTCTGTCTAATCCGACAAGTGAGTTAAGCTCAACTGAAAGGTCATCAAGATTTCTTGGTTCAGTATCGGTTTTGTTTGAGTATGTATTTTCACCATTAATTATCTGATTACTTTCTTGCTCTATTGTTTCATCTTCCAGATGAAAGCTAAACAGAAGTTCTTTAAAGGTTGATAAAGCAATTTGCTCTTTTTGAGATATGTTGCCATCCATCTTAGTAACAGCATTAGCAAATCTAAAATACATTGATTTAGCT
>JALYZF010000292.1 GCA_030948995.1 Acidobacteriota bacterium | reverse complement strand
CGCTAACGGGTGCGAATTTGGTCGCATCGCGCGGCAAAAACTCCGCTCGGCGGGATGAATCCGAGTAGCCTTTGAATATATAATTGCCTTCGGAAAAGAAGGAAATTACTTCTGATACGACAATTGCTTTGATTCTTGCCGCTCTGCTGTGGTTTATTTCCTCGTGGTTTTTGACGTGCCAGAACAATTTATTAGGTCGTCCGCGAAGCCGCGCCGGTGTCAATTTTGCTTCTTCGGCGATGATTTTCCCCGACCCGGTTAACCGCTGCAACACACGACTGACGTTTCCCAAGTCTTCCTTTAGAATGCAAGCGAGTGCGCGTCCCGTGTAGATTTCATTTCGCATCCGTAGATAATTGTGAAGTTTACTTTCGAGGTTATTTCGATTTTCGCCCGCGCTTTTTCTTTTCACGGTTCTTACTTTCGGCATCTGAGGAGCTAGCGGCGCGCATACGTTTTCCAATATCCAGACCGCCTGCAAATTGTTTTTTTTGGTGGCGATGACCATTTCCTTTTGAACATTCGAAGTGACAAACCAGACCATTCCGTCCGGCTTGGCTTCGATTTGCGCGCGGCGGTAATTGATTGCCGCCTCGCCTTCGATTTCAAATCTTGGTGTTTTAGAATTATCTTTAGAGAGTAGAACGGCGCGAAAATCTCCCGTCTCTTCGCCCATTGTTTCCTTGTGCCAGTTCGGATTTATACCCTGACGACGCAGTTCGTGACGGCGTTTCATCAGACGACTTTTCAACTCACGCTCGGGAATAAAATCGCAGATGATTTGTTTTATATGGAGTTTTAGAAAACTTTCCGTGACGGCTAGTTCGTGCGGGATGCGGTCTTTTTTCGTGCCGCACGGCATTCCCACACAGGCGAAACGGACGAAGTATTCGTCTAAAACCCGCGCCGCCGCCACGCCTTTTGCCATTAAATACCAGACGTTGGTCAGCCCGCCGCCCATATATTTCGGAAGCTGAACATCTTTTTCGCGTCCGAGATATCCTTCGGTCGAGCGCATTTGCTCGGCTTCTTTTAGGGTTTCGCGATATTTTTCCTCGAGACTGTCAGCGAAATATAATTTGTAATTGTCATACTGCGACAGCGTGTTGCAGAGACGTATCAATTGTCCGTCGGACGCGATTCCAACAGAGTTGCCAGAACGACAAGAATGCGCGCCTTGTAGTTATTATGCTTGCAAATTTCATCTATTAAAATCCTACTTCCCATCATAATTGTTTTCGTCTTTGTTGCTTCTTATTGACAAGCTGGAGACAGAATAGTCTGCGAGTTTTGAAAAATAAAGAATTGTTCAAATCAAATTCGAGTCGAGAAAAGTGCTCACATATTCTGTATTTTATTTGTTTTCTTAATTTATTTTCCTTGTGTTTTATAAAGCTTTAGTTTCCTTTTTTTAGAAACTTTACTAAGTTTTATGGCTTATTAATTGTCATTAGCTCGGGTGAATAAACGAGAGTTATCAGGTTTCCACCAAGCATGACCTATGAATTATTGAGCTTAGGTTATAATCCGTTTTTTATTGTTCTCTCCAGATTTATGTTTCAACACGTACAAGGCGTTGATTTCTAACCGTGCTCTTCAAATGCTGTGCCACAGCATAAAAGACCTATATTGTCTAAATCAAATCGGCATTTCCTACTTTTATAAAGTGTTTTTCATTATAAAAAGACTGTCATTAATCTTTAATAGATTTTTAAATTTAACAACGGCTTGAGTTGAAGCGCGTGCATTTTTGCACGTCATTTCGTTTTCAGCGTGCATTTTTGCACGCAACTTTGTTCTCAGCGTGCAAAAATGCACGCTGAGAACGCCCCAGCATCTTACTTATAGCGATAAACTGATGTTTTATTCTGTTTTCGTTAAAAATTGTTGGCACGTAGGTTGCACCACAATTGATTGACACTGCGTCTTTATCAAGGTAGGTGTTTAGCAATCACAATTGAATCACAAATCGAAAGCCCTTGATTCAAATGTGATTTACTGCAAAAGGTTGGAAACATCAAATTTAATTTCTTGTTGTTGACAGGGTAAATCGATGAGTTTTGACGATCTTATACGTAAAGAAATAGAAAGTTGTCTTCTTGAGAGCCAAGGTATTTCACACGACCTTATGATAAAGGTTAACGAGCTTCATTCGTGGGTTGAGTTTCTCGTCTCTCTAATTATCGCTCAGCAAAAAGACGCCTGTGAAGCGGCAGGCATCTCGCCGGAAACTTTGCGCCGCAGAGTTCTAGACGGTAATCTAATCCCACTTTCTAAAGACGGCTCCCGATTAAATTTTGTTTCGGTAAAGCAAATGACTGAGCTAAAACCGAGAATAAGAGCAAAAAGAAAAAATCATTTCCGCAAAAAATAAAGTTGAAATTGGTAGTTAAATTGGTAGTTAAGCCAAAACAGAAAAAAGGCGACTTAATTAAGTCGCCTTTTTTCTTATATTTAATTGGTGATCCGAGAAGGACTCGAACCTTCGACCCAATGGTTAAAAGCCATTTGCTCTACCGACTGAGCTATCGGACCACGCACGTCAAAACAAGACTTAAGCCGTTTGACGAAACATTTATATTACACAACGAAATACGAGTTTGCAAATCTTGTTTGAAATGTATTTTATCCGTCAAACAAGTGAATAAAAACTTTTTCTTTATGAAGTAAACCAATTTTCCATTACCGAATTTTGCAGAATAATCGTTTGGTCGCGTTCGGGTCCGGTTGAAATTAAGCCGATTTCAACACCGATTGCTTTTGAAAGAAAATCAACGTAGGCGCGCGCCCTCAAAGGCAAATCTTCAATTTTCGTTGTGCCCAAAGTTTCCGATTTCCAGCCTTCCAGAGTTTCGTAAATCGGTTGTATTTTCTGCAAATCCTGCGAGACGGCGGGAAAGGTTTCGATTCTTTTTCCGTCGATTTCATAACCGACACAGACTTTTATTTCTTCCAGAGCGTCGAGAACGTCGAGTTTCGTCAGCGCGAGCGAATTGAAACCGTTAAGCTCAGCCGCATATTTTGTCGCTACGGCGTCGAACCAGCCGCAGCGTCGCGGGCGTTTTGTAACCGAGCCGTATTCGTTTCCGCGCTGCCTGATTAAGTTCGCCATCGCTTCTTCCTCATCGAGCATTTCGGTCGGAAATGGACCTTCGCCGACGCGCGTCATATACGTGCGGACGATTCCCAGAACGCCCGTTATATGATGCGGCGGAATTCCCGCGCCGACCGACGCGCCGCCTGCCGTCGGGTTTGAAGATGTAACATACGGATAAGTTCCGTGGTCAACGTCGAGCAGAGTCGCCTGCGCGCCTTCGAGCAGAATTTTTTTATTTTCCTTTTTGGCTTCCGATAGAAAATGCGTAGTCTCGCAGACGAACGGGCGCAGGCGCTCGACGAGCGGAGAGATTTCATTATAAATTTCGTCGGCGTAAAGCGGTGCTTGTCCATAAAGAACAATAATACGATTAGCTTCTTCCAAATTGCGCTCGATTCGCATTTTCAAAACTTCCGGCGAGAGCGCGTCCGACACGCGAATGCCGCGCCGTCCGGCTTTATCTTCGTATGCCGGACCGATGCCACGTAAAGTTGTGCCGATTTTTTCATTGCCGAGTCGTTCTTCCGAAGTGTGGTCAAGCGCGCGGTGATACGGCATTATTAAATGCGCTCTGGAAGATACTTTCAGGCGTTCGGGCGTCACGGAAATTCCCTGCTTAGTCATCTGGTCAACTTCCTCGAAAAATGCTTTCGGGTCAATCACCATTCCGTTGCCGAGAACGCAGGTTTTGTCTTCGTGAATAATTCCCGACGGCAGAAGCCGCAAAACGAATGCCTTTTCGCCGACATAAACCGAATGCCCGGCATTATGTCCGCCTTGATAACGCGCGACAATATCAAAACGGTCGGCTAATAAATCAACAACTTTTCCCTTTCCTTCGTCGCCCCATTGCGCGCCGATAATTACAATAATCATAATTAGTGGTAGACGGTAAGTGGTAAACGGTAAGTGGTATGTTCGTTAATTTCAAACTGCAATTGAAAATAAACTTGTCTTTCACTTATCGTTTACCACTTACCACTATTTTCCCCATTCTTCCGCAAGCATCGCGTAAATTGCCCAATCCGTAAAACGATTGTTTTCAAATTTGGCTTGCTGATGAATTCCTTCAAGTTTAAAGCCGAGACGTTCCGGAATGGCACGGCTTTTTATGTTTTCGACATTGCAGTTGATTTGTACGCGATTTAATTGCATTTCGTCAAACAAATAATCGATTAAAACGCGATTGCATTTTGTCATCAAGCCCTTTCCCTGCGCTGCTTTTGCGAGCCAATAACCGAGATGCGCCGATTTATTAGTCATGTCGAGATGATGAAATCCGATTGCGCCGACAATTTTTTCTTGATACACGACGCTTGCACTGAAACTTCCCGTCGTGGCAAATTCGCTCAAGTTTCCCCGCGTATAAACGCGCGCCGATTCGAGCGAATAATCGTCCGTTGCCCAAGGCATCCAGAGTTTCAATTCTTCCAAATTCTCACGCACAACTCGGTAAATCTCTTCGGCGTCGCGCTCGGTCGGCAAAACAAGTTTTAGGTCGTCTTCGATTTGAAAGCTAAACATTTCATTAGTGAATGCGCGAATCGTAAATATAAAGAAGGCGCGATTTACGATTCACGATTTACTGTTTCGTCATTTGGTAAAGCTGCACATAATTGCGCGCCGCATTTTGCCATGAATTATCAACCGCCATCGCGTTTGTTTGGATTTTGCGCCAAGTGTCTTTTTCGTAAAAAGCAAATAAGGCTTCGTAAATCTTTTCGAGAAATTTATCGGCGCGAAACTCTTCAAACTTGAAACCGTTTCCAGAATTGTTCACGCGGTCGAAATTTTCAACCGTATCGTCAAGCCCGCCGACGGCGCGAACGACGGGAATCGTGCCGTAGCGCAAGGAATACATTTGATTTAAACCACACGGCTCAAAGCGCGACGGCATCAGAAACATATCCGAACCTGCTTCTATTAAGTGCGCCAGATTTTCGTTGTAACCTTTGTAAACGCCGACTTGCGCGGGCGCGTAATCTCTCAATTTCTGCAAGAAATCTTCGTAAGACGAATCGCCGGAGCCGAGCGCGACGAACGAAGCGCCCGTTGCCAGAACTTCACCGATAACTTGTTGAATCAGCTCAAAACCTTTCTGAGAAGTTAGCCGCGTGACAATGCCAAAAACAGGCTTTTCCAAATTCGCGGGCAAAAAGAATCTATCAAGAAGCGCGCGCTTGCATTCGAGTTTTCCGCTCAAATTCTGTGCATTAAAATGCGCGGGCAAATCCGTGTCGGTTTCGGGATTCCAAACGTCATAATCAACGCCGTTGGTAATTCCAATTAAACGACTTGCGCGCTGACGAAGCAGCCAATCAAGCCCGTAACCGTTTTCCGCCGTTTGAATCTCGTAAGAATATCGCTTTGAGACGGTCGAGAGCATATCGGACGCCCAAAGCCCTGCTTTCAAAGCCGAAGCCGCGCCGTTCGCCATAAACGCATTGCGCTCCGATTCACTGCCGAAGCCTAATTTCCAAAGTTCGTCGGCATCGAAAACGCCTTGATACGCGAGATTGTGAATCGAAAAAACCGTCCGCGCGCCTCTCCAGTAATCGTCCCATTTACGCCGCGAAGCAATCTCAACCGCCGCAAAACCGCAATGCCAATCGTTCAAATGAACAATGTCGGGCGGCGCGCCGATTCTTTCCAATAAACGGAGTGCGGCGTGATTAAAAAAAGCGAAACGCTCGTAATCTTCCCGAAAACCATAAATTGAAGAACGATGAAAATACTCCGGCGAGTCAATCAAAAACGTCGGCGAGCCGTTCGCTTCCGAGTAGAAAACTTTCAGCCGTCGGGGAAGCCCCCGCCAGCTAAACATCAAATCGTCAAACGCGACCGACCAAAGGTATTCGCCCTTCGTCTGCAAATAACAAGGCGTTATCAAAACCGAATCGACGCCGATTTGTTTTAAGGCTTTCGGCAGCGCGCCCGCAACGTCGCCCAAACCGCCCGTCTTTGAATATGGAACTGCTTCCGCAGCCAAAACGGCTACACGCAAAATATATTTCCTCTTTTACTTGAGATGTCGTTTAATCCATTGAGATTCTAACAACACTTCGGTTATTCGTCTATTTCTCGATTATTTTATTTCTCAACCGCTTCAAAAGCCGCCGATTACGTCTGCATAATCGAACTAGTAACAAATGTTCAATTGAATAACCAACAATAAAACTTTCTTGACTTGAAAAACAATTGAGAGTAAAAATAAAGGCTCATTCGCTTTCAAATCTTACACGCTGTTTTCTCTTTAGTTATACGTCTATAAACAGTAGAAGAATAAAACGATTGAAATAAAAACTACAAAGAGGTTGACAAGCAATAATCAAATTGGAATGAAATATAATGGCTAAAAATGAAAAGACATCCGAAAAAGTTGCAAGTAAAGCGTCGAAATTACTTAAAGATAAAAAGTCTTCAAAAGCTGTTAAATCAGTTTCTGGTTCAGCTCTAACACAAGCGCATGGTAAAAAGAAAACCAGCCCAGGTAGTAAGTCAAGGGCTTCTTTCAATAAAGGTTCAAAAGGTAGTTCAACAGGAAGCAAAAAGAGTGGCACTACTGACAAATCTAAAGCTAGTGAAAATTCTAAAATTTTGGATTTAAGTGGAACAACAAGAGCGAAAAAAAAATAAATATATCATTGGAGAGCCTACTATGAGTGATTACCCGCACAGCGAAGGCGACATTGTGGTAAATGATGATGACTTATTAGAAAATGCTGAGTGTGAAAATGAATACTCAGACTCGGAATCCGTTTATTTAGATGAGGACGTTGAAACCAGTGACGATGAAGTTACTACAGGTAATGCTCATAAAGACGGTGAAACTTCAGGTTTAACAGGTTCGACCAAATCAAGTGGTGTTGTAGAGAATAATACCGGAGCAACGGAAACAAGCACCGATGCGGGTGAAGATGATTGTAAAGACAACGAAATTTATGACCTAACAGGTAAAACTAGAATTTCAAAGTTTAAGGACGGGTAGTTATACTGCAAAGACCACGAGCCAATAAACAAGAAACAACAGAGCAACACCGAAAACCATCATGGAAGTTACATTTAGATTATGTTTAGTCTCAATTACTTGTGAGTTATTATCATATGCCTTGGCAGCAGTATTGATAACTGATTTTTTGAAATCATTGGTGTTCAAGTCCAAAGTTTTTTCAAAAATTATACGTGGATTAAGAATATTTAATTTACCATATAAGCGAGCAATAATACTTATTAAACCAGAAAGGACTAATAATCCCATACCTATCCAAAATGTTGTATTTAGTTTGGTGTTCACATTAGATTTAATTAAGGTAGGTGCAATAGCGAAAACACCTATTGCAAACGTGAACAAAGTTTGAATTTTAGAATCAATTGCATCAAATCTTTTAATTGAGCTTTCAAAATAATCAATTGCCACTTTGTAGGCTAAATCAATTGAAGTTTCTTTGTCTTTGTTTTTTTCAACTTCTGAAGGATTTGATAAATTTTCAGTTATGACAAGTAAATTCTTTTTGACTTGCTCATCACTAAGCACAGATGTATCTATACCTAAAATAGAAAAAAAAGAGCGAGCCTCTTCAGGCGTTTTCTGTTTTATTAATGTATTAGACATAGATAGATAACAACATCAACAAATTAATTTTGAAACTTATCAAAATTTTATGCTTTATGCAATAAAAAATTGGCTAGCTATTTATAATCAGGAATAAACCAATGTATATAAAATTTGTAGCTAAAGAAAGATATTTTAAGGCTTACAGAAAAAACAAAACAGGTGTAAATTCCTCTCAAAAGAAAAATACCTCTGCTTTTGATGAAAGTAATGGCAAAACTTAGTGAGGAACAAGAGCAAATATACGATCAAAATTGAGTTTTGAATAAAACGTAGATTTTACTCGCTTTTATATATTTTTAGAAGTTTTCTTGCACGTTTTCCAATTGGAATCTCGTTAAAGTAATTGGAATATAGAAAAAGGATGGTGGAAAATGTTTATAAACATTTTCCACCATCCTTTTTTAGTTTTAAGTTGAATTAGCTTTGCATCGAAGCGAGAAATTCCGAATTGGCTTTCGTCTTGCCAAGTCTTTCCAGCACGACTTCCATTTGTTCGACGGGCGAGAGCGGATTCAGAACGCGGCGCATAACCCAGATGCGGTTGAGGTCTTCTTTGTTGATTAAGAGTTCCTCTTTGCGCGTTCCCGAACGCTGTAAATCTATCGCGGGGAACAAGCGTTTTTCGCTCAAGCGTCTGTCTAAATGAATTTCACTGTTGCCTGTTCCTTTAAATTCTTCAAAGATAACGTCGTCCATACGCGAGCCTGTATCAATCAAAGCCGTGGCGATAATCGTTAGGCTTCCGCCTTCTTCGATATTGCGCGCCGCGCCGAAAAATCGTTTCGGTCTTTGCAAAGCATTTGAATCAATACCGCCGGAGAGAATCTTTCCGCTTGGCGGAACGACCGCATTATGAGCGCGCGCGAGTCTCGTTATCGAATCTAATAAAATAACTACGTCGCGTTTGTGTTCTACAAGGCGTTTGGCTTTTTCGATAACCATATCAGCGACTTGAACGTGTCGCGTCGGCGGTTCGTCAAACGTCGAAGAGATGACTTCGCCTTTGACCGAGCGCTGCATATCTGTAACTTCTTCCGGTCGCTCGTCAATCAAGAGAACAATCAACGTAACTTCGGGATGATTGACCGTAATCGAATTGGCAATGGTTTGCAGCAGCATCGTTTTGCCGGTGCGCGGCGGTGCGACGATAAGCGCGCGCTGACCTTTGCCGATCGGAGTAACTAAATCTATAACGCGCGCCGAAACGTTTTCGGGGTCGGGCGTTTCCATTTTAAGCTGTTCGTCCGGGTAAAGCGGCGTTAGGTTGTCAAAGAAAACTTTTTCGCGCGAGTGTTCCGGCTGCTCGAAATTGATTGCTTCGACCTTGATAAGCGCAAAATATCGCTCGCCTTCTTTCGGCGGGCGAATCTGACCGGAAACGGTATCGCCCGTCCGCAAATCAAACTTGCGGATTTGCGAAGGTGAAACGTAAATATCGTCGGGACCCGGCAGATAGTTGTATTCGGGCGCGCGCAGAAATCCGAAACCATCTGGCAGAGTTTCTAGAACGCCTTCCGAGAATATCAAACCGCTTTTCTCGGTCTGCGCGGCGAGAACTTTAAAAATCAATTCCTGTTTCCGCATTCCGCTCGCGCCTTCGACGCCCATTTCTTTGGCGATATGCGTCAACTCGGAAATGGATTTGTCTTTTAGTTCCGCTAAATCTAAAGTGGCGGCAACGTCGGGAGTGTGACGGTTATTATTGCCACCGCTATTGGTGCTGCTGTCTCCGCTGCGACTGCCGTCACCGTCTTCGCGTCTTGCCGGCGGCGGTTCAGAAGCACCGGAATCGGAAGATGTTTCCTGTGTTTCTTCACGTGATTCTTCTTGCGTTTCTTCCTGCATATCTTCCGAGCCGTTATCTTCAGCTCTGTTTATTTTTCTTGTCTTTGTCTGCGTTGTTTTGATTGCCATTGTTTTATCCGTTTATTTGGGGTATGTTCCGAGAATTTAGAATCAAACGAAAGGCACGAATTAAACCTTATTAAAATGCTTTGATGCGATAAACTCTTGGAAAAAGTTTGTATGGATTTCCCGTCGTGGATGAAATTGAATTTAAGCTCGATAGCTTTTCAAAAACCCTGAGTTTTCTTTGGGAATATTTAATTATTACTCTATTGAGCAAAATAAATCAACTTTATTCTTCAATTTTTTTATCCAGTCCGTTTTCAATCACGCGCCAAACGTCGTCTTTTCCGCGCCCTGTTGTCGATGAGTAAGCAATTACGGGGCTTTCCGGCAAAGCCGTTTCTATTTCCCGCAAACTTTTCTGTAGTTTATTAGCGGAAAGTTTATCGGATTTAGTGGCGATGACGGCGTGATTTTTCCGGTGAAAAACAAGCCATTCGTGAAGCTGCCGGTCAAGTTGGGTCGGGTCGTGTCTGGAATCTACCAGATGTATTGATAGCACAAGCTCGCGCCTTTTGGCAAGATATTCTTCCGCCATTTTGCCCCAATCGGCGCGTATCGCCTTGGAAACTTTGGCGTAACCGTAACCGGGCAAATCGACAAAATAAAACGCTTCGTTGACGAGAAAATAATTTATGCTCTGCGTTCTTCCGGGCGTGTTTGACGTGCGCGCCAAACCCTTTCGCTGAAGAAGCGAATTCAGCAGGCTTGATTTTCCAACATTCGAGCGACCGAGAAAAGCAATTTCCGGCAAACCATCGGTCGTCCAATGACTTTCATTAAACGCGCTTTTTACGAATTCGGCAGACGTGATTTTCATAAGTGGTGAACGGTGAGTGCTCAGTGGTGAGTTGAGGAATTTTCTTTCACTTACCGTTCACCACTTACCACTAACCACTATTTAAGCTGTTTTCGCGCTGGCTTCCCTCCAGCGTTTCATTGATTCACGCGATTTGACAAGTCTTTCTTTCGCGTCCGGCTGGCGCATCACGAGCGTTTCGAGATTCGAGAGCATATTCGGATAACCCGTCGTCTCGCGCATTTCCGCCAGAAACGGTTCGATTTTTGAAAACACCATAAAATACTCGCCCTGCGATTCGACAAACATTTCCTCGTCAATCGCGCCGTGATTGACGAAACTCGCAGCCATATCCCAATAGGAAACGACCATTCGGTAATAGCCGGAAGTTTCGGGATTCATTACCGCCTGCAGTATGTCCTGCGCGCTTTCGGGAAAAAATGAAACCATCCACTTTCGCGCCTCGCGCATCGTAGCTTCGCGGCGCAAATCATACAGTTTTAAAATCAAGTCGGCAGATTCTGCTTTACTCATATTTTTCTCCTCGTTTGGTAAATTAAATTTTTGCTTGAAAACGGTTCAATTGGAAAATTAGAACGAAACTTTTTTAAAGTCAAAACGCGATAATTGATAATTGATAATTGATAATTGATAATTGATAATGCCGATTCTTAAATTGTCGATTATCTGATGCCTTTGCCCGAAAAAATAGAAGCCTTGGTTAAAAATCTGCCTGACGCGGACGGGGCGCGCCGATTTTTCTTTCAGCTTTCGGAAAATTTTCCTTCCGAAGCAAAAAAGCTCTCTAAAAACGAAGGTTTGCTCTCGGATATGCTAACGCTCGCCGGTTACAGTCCGCTGCTTGCGATTACAATCCTACAAAATCCGCAGTATATTTCGTGGCTCGACCGCCAGCGAATTTCTGCAAAAGTTCGCGGCAAAGACGAGCTTCTTGAATCGCTGGCGCGTTTTGCACTGACAAATTCCGGTATTGAAACAAACATTTTGCTGGCTCGTTTTCGCCGCCGCGAGCTTTTAAGGATTTACCTGCGCGATATTCGCGGGCTTGGAACGATTGCCGAAATAACGGAAGAAATTTCAAATCTGGCTGATGCCGTTCTCGAATATGGCTTGCGAATTGCCCGACAGGCGCTGGATAATCGCTACGGCGCACCGCTTGAAATTGACGAAAAGGAAAAGACAAAACAAGCGCATTTTTGCATTGTCGCGCTCGGTAAACTCGGTTCGCGTGAACTTAATTACGCATCTGACATCGATTTGCTTTTTCTATATTCCGGCGACGGCGCAACTTCGGGTCGAGGTATGCAACGCGCGCTTACAAACCGAGAGTATTTCGTCAAACTCGCCGAATCTATTACAAAGCTCGTCGGCGGTCAGGCTGGCGAAGGAGCAGCGTATCGCGTGGATTTGCGTCTGCGACCGCATGGGCGCGTCGGGACACTCGCAATATCTTTAAACGAAGCGGTAAATTACTACCGAACATCGGCGCAGGCTTGGGAACGTCAGGTTTTAATTCGTTCGCGGGCGAGTACGGGCGATGTGAAAATTTATCAAAAGTTTTTTCAAGCCGTTAAAGAGAACGTTTTCTCCGTCGATGAAACGGTCGAAAACGCGCTGGAAAACGTTCGCTTATCGAAAGAGAAGATCAATCTTGAAAAAACTTCCGGCAAAGGTTTTAACGTCAAATTGGGACGAGGCGGAATTCGCGAAATTGAATTCGTCGCGCAGGCTTTGCAAATCGCTTTTGCCGGAAGCGACGAATGGCTGCGCGCGCCGCACACCTTGATAAGTTTGGCGCGTCTCGCCGACCGGCGTTTATTAAGCGAAACGGATTTGACCGCCCTTTCGGAAGCATACAATTTTCTGCGCTGCGCCGAACATCGCCTGCAAATGGAAAACGGACTTCAAACGCATATCGTTCCCGAAGCGGAAGATAAACGGCTGCTTCTCGCCCGCCGAATGAATCTCGATAATGTCGAGAGTTTTAATCTGACTCTGAAAAAACATTCGGAAAACGTCAACAGTATTTTCACGCGTCTTTTTAGTAAAGCCGAAAACGTCGTCAATCGTCGGCAAACAAAAAGCCTTGCCGACGAAACCGAACAATTTTTTGAGAAATCTTTTTCGTCGCAATTTTCCTACACGCCGGAAAAATCCGCTGAAATTAATTTAAATGAAAAAACTTCGGGCGCGCTCAAACGGCTTGCCGAAATCTCGCCGCATTTTTCCGAATTGCTGGCGACTAATCCTAATTTAATTAAAGTCTTGCCGGACACAGAAAAAGATTTTAGCGAGCCGGATTATAAACAAATTTTCTTGGCGGAAATAAACAAGACAAGTGATTTTGCCGGAGAATTATCCGGCTTGCGAAAAACTTGGTCGCGCTTTTTATTGGAAATCGTCGCCTTCGACGTTTTTAAGAAAATTGCTCTTCAGGAAGCTAAACGAGCGCAGACAAGACTTGCCGAAGCAGCTGTTGAAGCCGCAATTTTTATTACAAAACGTGAACTCGGACGACGCTTCCAAATTGAAATTGCAGATTTTCCCTTTGCCATTCTCGGCTTGGGAAAACTCGGCGGCGGCGGAATGGATTACAACTCGGATTTGGATTTGATTTTAATTTATGACGAGGAAAAATCTTTGCCGGTTAAAAACCAAACACCAACCGAGTTTTACAGTCGAGTAGCCGAAATTTTTGTAACGACGCTTTCGAGTTTGACGCGCGACGGACATCTTTACCGCGTCGATTTGCGCCTGCGTCCCGATGGCAAAAACGGCGCGACTTGTTCGGGCAAAAGTGCGTTTCTAAATTACTTGGAAACTCGCGCAGCAATCTGGGAATGGCTTGCGTATATAAAACTGCGTGCCGTTGCCGGAGATTTGGATTTAGCTTCGACGGTTGAAACGAACGCGCGAAAAATTATTCATCAAAATGCAATCAAAGCCGACATTGCCGAATTAAAAAGTGAAACGCGGCGCGTTCGCGAAAGATTGGAACAGGAAAAATCAGGCAGTAATAAAACCAAGGAAATCGATATAAAGTTCGGCGCGGGCGGAATGCTCGACGTTTATTTTGCGATGCGTTTTCTGCAATTGCGAGACAATTTTCCCGACAAACCGGAAAATCGCTCGACTGTTTTTATGCTCGAAAAATTGCGCGAAAACAACTCTCTTGCAGAAGAAGACTTTCAAAACTTCGCGCGCGGCTATGAATTTCTGAGCAAACTCGACCACAATTTGCGCTTGACCGTCGGACGTTCGACGCGCCTACCCGTTGGAAATCAAGCGATTCTGCAAATCATCGCGCAGCGAATGAATTTAAGTTCGACACAAGAATTAATCGAAAATCTGACCGTTCATCGCCTCGAAATCCGCGCTTCATTCGAGAACATTCTCGAAAGTGAAGTGTGACAGTTAAAGAAAGTCTCACAATCGGTTTTAATCAAATAAAACTTCGCCGCTAAAATCTAATTTATTTTAATTATAAGGCAGGTTTTATGAAATCCGTTTTAACTTTAGTTTTTATTTCAATTTGTTTGACCGCCAGCGTTTTCGCGCAAGCCGAAACTTTAACTAACAGCGAAATAATTTTGATGACTAAAGCCGGTTTAAGCCGTGATTTAATCGTTCGCAAAATCAAAGAGTCCGGCGGCAGATACGACACGACAACGCAGGCTTTGATTGAACTGAAAAAAGCCGGAGTCGCCGACGAAGTTATTGCGCTGATGTTGGACGCAAAGACAACGAACGCGGATAAAACTGCGGCGGCAAACAAAAGCCAAGCAGCGAACGCGGGTAATTTAACGGTTGAAATAAATAATCAAACGGCGCAGCCTGCGCCTGCGTATTCTGAAAGCCAAACGCCTTCGGTCGAAAGCAAAGCTGACGCGCACGTTGTTATCGAACCGAAAGAAGCATTGCGCGCGGCGAAAACCGTTGCGATTACAAAATCCTCGCTCAATCCGTCACGGCAGGCTTTAGAAAAGGAATTATTAAAACGCAAGGAATGGCGACAGTTAGATTTGAACATCGTGCGCTATAAGCAGGACGCCGACTTGTATATCGAAATCGGTTTCGTGCCGCTCTCGATTATCACGCACCGCTACGTTTTCCGCGTCTATGACGGCAAAAGCGGAACGGTTATCGCGGCGGGCGAGACAACATCGTGGGGTTCTCTGGCGGAAAATCTGGCGCGGCATATTTCAAAAGAACTCGTCAAAGTTTTATAAATGGAGTATTTCTTGCAAGAATAGAAAAAACAGGTTAATATCGCTCATCTTTTTAGAACAATTACTACGCGATTTTTCTAAAATCAAAAAACTTAAAAATTAACTTTCTGGAGAATTAAAAAATGAAAAGATTCTTATCTTTGTCTATGAGCTTTTTATTGCTGCAAGGCGTTTTTTGTTTTGTTTTACTGGCAAACAGCGCTCTAGCGCAGACTGCCGCCGCGGTTGCCAAACAACGGGAAACATTAAACAACGAGTCAATTATCGAAATGCTTAATGCCGGTCTTTCCGATTCGATTATCATTACGAAAATTAAATCGTCTAATGCGTCTTTTGACACATCCGCCACCGCTTTACAATCCTTAAAAAAATCAGGCATATCCGATGCTGTGGTTATGGCAATGGTTCAAAAGGCTTCGGGAATGGAAGTTACGGCTAGCGGCAACGCAAGCGTGGCAACAAATACAGGAAGCGATAATGCAACCAGTATTATCATTCCCGACGGAACGGAAATAAAAGTAAAAACTACCGAGGAACTTAACGGCAATAAACTTACCGAAGGCGACCCGTTGACTTTCAAAGTCGTCGAAGATGTGAAGGTTAACGGTAAAGTCGTTATTGCTAAAGATACAATTGCAAAAGGAACGGTATCTGCCGCAAAGAAAAACGGAATGATGGGCAAAGGCGGGACGTTGAGCGTGCGTGTTGAATCAACGCAAACAGTTGACGGTCAAAAACTCAAATTACGCGCGGCAAAAAGTGGTGACGGCAGCAACAACACCGGTTCAACTGTTGCTTTAACCGTTCTTTTCGGACCACTCGGCTTGTTGCGACACGGAAACGTCGCCAAAATAAAAGCCGGAACGGAACTGACAACATATGCGGACGAAGCAAAAACCGTGATGGCGAATTAAGCTGTATCAATTTCCCGTTCGATTTCTTCAAACCAGCATCGCTCGCAAAAGCGGTGCTTTTTTCTTTTTTCGAGGGGAAACTCCGCACTTTGCGGCAAACGTTCGGCGAGAAATTTTTGTTCGGAGGTAAGCTCTTCCCAAGATTTCATTTTCGGATAGTGACACTGCGGGCAAATTTTTTCTTGAAAACCTTTCATTGTCTTTGTGCGTTTATACATTAACAGTTTAATATCTAAAACAAGTTCTGCAAATTTTAATCTCGTAAATCGGAAAATTTATTAATGAAACTTAAAAGTGTTTTGTTTGTTGCGTTACTCTGCGCCGTGTTTGTCCAAATTGCTTTTTCGCAGCGTGAAGAAAAATTCGATTTCTACACGCGCGGCGCATATCGAGCGGAAGTTCCGCGACCGCAAAGTATTCTGCGTTTTGATGTCGGCGATTTTCACACCAATTACGCGCAGATGGAACAAGTCATCAGCGCGATTGCCAAAGCTGCGCCCGACCGCGTAAAAATTTTCGACATCGGCGAGACGAACGAACACAGAATGCAGCATATAATTGCAATTTCATCGCCGGAAAATATTGCGCGGCTTGACGAGATAAAATCGAACAACGCTCGTTTGACCGATTCGAGAAAACTTTCTCCGACCGAAGCCAATCAAATCGCGCAGACGAATCCGGCGATTGCGTGGATGGCTTATACGATTCACGGCAACGAATCGGCGTCATTTGAAGCGATGATACAGATTGTTTACCAGCTTGCCGCGTCGAACGAACCGCAGACTTTGGATATTTTGGAGAACACTGTAACGCTTATTATTCCGGGCGAGAATCCCGACGGACACGAGCGATTTGTAACTTGGTATAACTCTGTCGCAACGGGAAACGCCGACCGCAACGCGCTTGAACACCGCGAACCTTGGAGCGTTTACGGCAGATTGAATCATTTTCGTTTTGATCTGAACCGCGACAATATCGCCGCCACGCAAAAGGAAACACAGAATATGCAGCGCGCGTTTTTTGAATGGAATCCGCAGGTTGTCGTTGACCATCACGGGCAGCCTTCGCAGTTCTTTTTTCCGCCCGCCGCTTTGCCGATAAATCCGAATCTGCCGCAACCTGCAACGAACAAATGGCTCGATACATTCGGGCGCGCAAACGCCGCAGCTTTCGACCAAAATCATTGGGATTATTACGTCCGCGATATTTATGATTTATTTTATCCGGGTTACTGGGATTCGTTTCCCAGTTTGAACGGCGCAATCGGTATGACGTATGAAACCGATGGCGGCGGCTTCAAGGGTTTGCGCTGGACGCGCGATGACGGAACTATTGTAACCTTGCGCTCGGCGATTGCGAAACACTATGTCGCATCTTTGACAACACTTGAAACGCTAGCAAAAAACCGCGCTGGGCGGCTTCAGGATTTTTACGATTTTCGGCGTAACGCGATTGAAGAAACCGGACGCGAAAAACTAAAACGCATTATAATTTCGCCGGAAAAAGACACGGTTAAAACGGCTGAATTGATTGACGTTTTGCAGCGCGCGCGCGTCGAAGTAAAAGTCGCCAATGCTCCGTTTTCGTCTGCAAACGCACATAGCTACGCGCAGAAGGACGCGCCGAAAGTTTCCCAAACATTTCCAGCCGGCTCTTACATAATTGATTTAAATCAGCCGCAAAAAAGAATCGTCAAAGCTCTTCTCGAACAGGAAACGCCGCAGGATAAAGCGTTTGTCACCGATAATATGGCGCGATTTCACCGCAACGAACGGCGCGGCACTTCGGCGCAAAAAGAAGATTATGGTTTTTACGACATCACGGCTTGGAATCTGCCGCTCGCTTTCGGCGTTGATGCTTTTTGGACGGAAGACACTCCCGTTGTAAATGCAACCGTTGTAACAAACGAATATCTCGAACAGGCAAAACGCGGCGCGGTTTCGGGACGAGCAAATATCGCCTACATAATTCCCTATCAATCGGACGGCGCGGGCGCGCTGGCGCTGCGATTGTTAAAGGAAGGCTTCCGCGTCGCCGTCGCTACGAAAACTTTAACGGCTGGCGGCAGAAATTATACGCGCGGAACATTCGTCGTGCGCGTGTCGCGTAATCCCGAAACCGTTCACGAAGCTGTCTCGCGTCTGGCTTCATCGCTTGGAGTTCAGGTAACAGCCGTAAATTCAGGCTACACGGACGAAGGCGACACAAATGTCGGAAGCGAAAACGTCGTCTCTCTGCAAACGCCGAAAATCGCAATGGTCGCGGACGAAGCCGTTGACCAGACGAGTTACGGCTCGATTTGGTGGACGCTCGACCGTTACGGTGTGGATTTTACGCCGTTGACGATTAACAATATCAAAAATGGCGCGCTAAAAAATTACACGGTTTTGATTATGCCCGATGGCGCGGCAGGGCGATATTTCGGCGCTTTGGGCGCGGGCGGAGTTTCATCTCTCAAGCAATGGATTTCCGGCGGCGGAACTTTAATTACGGTCAAAGGCGCGTCGGTTTTCGCCGCTTTGAAAGATGTCGGGCTGACTTCGGCTAAACTTGTCGGGAGTGAAGAAGACGAAGAAAAAGGCAAAACTAATGATGATGAAAACGCTGACAAACGCAAAGAATCCGAGGAAAAACCGAAACCAACGCCTTCGCCCGAAAAAAATAAAAACAAACGTCAGTCGAGCGAGCCTGAACCGAATCCGTCGCAGGAATTAAAATCCGACAAAGAAGACGGCGCGCCGCCGGCGCTTCCGCCGATTGCATCGCCTTCGGCAAACGCCGGACGAGTGCCTGAAGCGATTCCGGGCGCAATCGTGCGCGCAACCGTTGATAGAACGACTTATTTAACTTACGGTTTAGAAGACGACAGTCTGCCGGTTCTACTTGCTTCAGGCTATTTTTTCCGTTTGTCGAAAGATGGCACGAACGCACTGCTTTTTGAGCAGAAGCCGAAAAATCCTTTAACGATTTCCGGCTTTGTCTGGGAAGGCAACACGGAAAAATTATTAAAAGGCACGGCTTACGTTATTGACGAGCCGACCGGCGCAGGTCACGTCGTTTTATTCGCCGAAGAACCGTTTTTTCGCGGAATTTTCCGCACGGCAACGCGACCGTTTTTTAATTCGATTTTATTTAACGGAACTTTTTGAAATAGTGGCAAGTAGTACGTTTGTTTAATTCAATTTTCAATTAAAATCAAACTTGCCTTTCACTTGCCACTTACCGTTTAGCGCTAAAACAATGTTCACGATTCACGCTGCGAGCAGCGATAAATTTGAAGTCGAAATGCCGATTGAAAAGGTTCGGCAGTTTTTCTCCGACATTAAAAATTTTGGCGAGCTAATGCCGAACGTCGAAGGCATTCACGAAAACGCCGACGGCACGATGCGTTGGACGATTCGCGCCGAAATTCCGATTGTCGGCGCGATGCGGCAATCTTTTAACCTTGAACTTGCGGAAAACACGGACGAACGCATCGAATGGATTCCAAAAGCGGGAGAAAAACAAAACTTTCTGCGCTACGCGGCGGATTTTATTGAAAAAAGCGCGAACGCGACGCTTGTTCAATTTACGCAAACGGTCGAACTTCGCCGCAACAATGCGCGTGAGCTTCACCTTCTGGCAGGTCTGGCGGGTGAATCGCGCGTCAGCAAAGGAATGCAGTGGGAAGTTTCGGGAATGATTAAGCGATTTGTCGCAAAGGCGAAAGAGAAACTGGAAAATAAAGGTAATAAATAAATTATTTGGAGTAAAAGTTATGAAAAAATCAATTTATCTGGTGGGAATTTTAATGCTGCTTTTTTGCGCGAACGCATTCGGGCAACTTAACTTGCCGCGTGATTCGCAACGTGCTGAAGTCGCGCAAATAGTCGGCGACACGCGCATCGCTTTTGTTTATCATCGCCCGAACACAAAAGGGCGCGTGATTTGGGGATGCCAAACAAACGATCTTGTGCCGACTGGCGAGACTACTTATCCGTGTCTCGTTCCGAACGGTCAGGTCTGGCGCACGGGTGCAAACGAGAACACGACGTTTGAAACAAACCACGATTTGCGCGTTAACGGGCAAACGCTGCCTGCCGGAAAATACGGTTTGCATACGATTCCGGGCAAAGACGAGTGGACGATAATTTTCAGCAAAACCAACGATTCGTGGGGCAGTTTTTCTTACAAACAGGAAAACGACCAGCTTCGTATAAAGGCAAAACCGCAAACGGTCGCCGAATCTCAGGAAACAATGTCGCTCGGCTTGGAAAACATTAAAGCGACGACCGCCGATTTTGTAATTCGCTGGGAAAAGCTGCGCGTTCCATTTACCATTGATGTCGGCGATGTCAGCGCCAGAGTTATCGGCGACATTCGCACACAGTTAAAGAATTTAAAAGCCGACGATTCACGAACGCCCGTCACGGCGGCAAATTATATTTATTCGCAGAAAATGACGGCGAATTACGCGGAAGCGATTGGCTGGCTTGACCAATCGTTGAAAACAAAAGAAACCGCCAATGCGCTAGGTTTGAAGGCTTACCTGCAAGCGGAAACAGGCAATAAAGCCGAAGCTATCGCCAACGCCGAGCGAGCGATTATAGTTGCCAAAGCCGCGAATCCGAAGGCTGACACAACCCAACTAGAAAAACGCATTGCCGAATGGAAAGCAAATAAATAGAAATATTCCTTTACGTTGGAACTACTAAAAGCCCAATAGGTTTTTCAATTGGGCTTTTAAATTAAAACAAATTAACTTTAACTTTTAAGTCACTGCACCGCCGTCAACGATGACGATTTCGCCGTTCATAAAGCTGTTGCGGTCGCTCGTCATAAAAGCGGCGAATTCGGCGAGTTCGGCAGGCTTTCCGAGTCTTCCTTTTGAAACCCAGAAATCGTGCATTTGCAAAAGGCGTTCGGGCAAAGTGTTGCCCAAATCAGTATCGAAGATTCCGGCGGCGATGGCGTTGACGGTGATGCCGAAGTTTGAGGCTTCGCGCGAAAGACATTTTGTAAAACCAATCATCGCGGCTTTCGATGTCGCGTAATGAACAGATGTCGGCAAGCTGCGGATTGCGCCGACCGACGTGATATTTAAAATCGAGCCGCCGCGCTGACGAATCATTTGTTTATAAAAAGGCTTTGTAACGGCAAAAAGGCTGCCGACGTTTGTATCTACAACCCAATCCCAACTCCTGTCGGTCGTCGTTGCAAAATTATCCGGTTTGTTTACGGCGGCGTTATTAACCAAAACATTTATCGCGCCCCAAGCGTCGTAAATCTCGCGCGCAATACGCTTCATTCCCACGCGGTCTGTAACGGAAACTTTGTAAGCGAGAGCGCGCCTGCCGTATGATTCGATTTTCGCCTTTACCTGCTCAGCCAAATCGTCCCGCGAATTGTAATTAAAAGCCACGTCCGCGCCTTCGCGCGCGAATACTTCGCAGATTGCCGCTCCGATTCCGCGCGTTCCACCCGAAACAAAGGCGCGTTTTCCTTCCAATAAAAGACTCACAATAATTATTTTCTCCAAAAAGAGTGAAAAAGAGAGTTTAGGCAATTCGTGATGAAAAGGCAAAATAGCGGAAAGTAAAAACTAGAAATAAAGAGTTTAAGCAATAACGTTAATCGGTTCTTTGGCAGATTGAGCGTGGACGGGAAGAAGCGCAAGTATTTCTTCGATAATATATTTCGTCGAGTTTGGATTCGATAAATCGATTGTTGCGGCTTTCATTTCTCTGTATTTTTTTGAGTTGTTAAGCAGGCTTTGAATGGTCGGCACAATATCCGACGCCCTTTTGAGCAGAATTCCCGCGCCGCGCTTGGCAATCAAATTCACCGTTCCTGCTTCCTGCGGCATCGGCGGCGTGGTCGCATCGGCAATAATCGGCAGGCGACAGGCTAGAGCTTCAAACGTCGTCAAGCCGCCGAGCTTTGAAATCATCACATTTGCCGACTGCATCAGTTTTTCAATATCGTCCGAGTAACCGATAACTTTGACGGGAAATTTTGCAGTCTTCGCTAGCGCTTCGGCTTCGAGACGCAAGTCTTCGTTTTTTCCGGCGAGAAAAATTGCTTGAACGTCTAATTCACCGCGCACAAGCTCGCGGAAAATCTGCGGAATATTGCCGCCGCCAATCCAACCGGCATTAACGAAAACCGTAAACTTTTCAGCGTCCAATCCGAAAGCCTGCCGCGCCTTTTGAGCGTCGATTTCATCAACCTCATGAAATTTCGGATTTATTGGCATTCCTGATATTTTAATTTTCTCCGGCGCGATTCCGTAATCAATCAATTGTCTTTGCGCGTCCTCGTTGGCAACCAGATAAAGCGAAACATCGTTGCACGCCCAGCCTTTCCAAAATCCGTAACACGGGTCTGTAACGACCGTAACAAGTGGAATTTGTTCGGCTAAATTAAGCTCTTTTAAGATTCTGGCAAAAATATGCTGCGTCAACGGGTGAACGCTGACGACAATATGCGGACACCATTTTTCAAACTGCTCGGTGCAGAAACCGATACAGCGATTGAGAATAAAATTGCGCGTTTCCGGTCGAAAGCGGTTCATCGTCCAATAAACATATTTCATCCAATGCTGCCGGTTTCGCAGAATCCAATTATAAACATTAACGAGTTTTCCCGTGATATGATGCGATTCCTCGACGGCTTTGATGACTCGCACGGCAACCGATTCGGCTTTCCAAAATTTCTGCACGCCTTCGACCAAAGCCTGCGCCGCCGAACGATGTCCGCCGCCGGTGTCGGAAGAAATAATGAGAATTTTCGGTGCGTTTGTTTGCGGCATTTAAGGTTTTGAAATCTCCAACTGATTGCAAATTTTTATCGCTGTAAATTCGACAATTTCTTTGTGTCGCGGAATTGCAGAACGCTTTTTATTTTTCTTATTTTCCCAAATAGAATGATTTCCGCCTTCACGCAACAACCTGCAACCGTTTACCTCAAGATGCCTGATTAAATCACGCCGCTTCATAAGAAAATTCGGGAACGATTTTTATTTGCGATGAAGCATTTAGAATTAAATGAATCGGTTCTTCTAAATCCGATTCTTTATCCGTGATTAACGGATTTGGCACGGGCAATGATTCGCCTGCGAGCAAAGTCGTTTCCGCCATATCAACTAACGCGCTTGCCAGAAGCCGGCGCGCTTCGATTAAATCTTTTCCGCACGTTATCGCACCCGGAAAATCTAGAACTTCGCCGTGAACTCCGTCGTCCAAAAATTTATACATTGCTTTGTAGGTCAACATTAAATTTAACCCTGCCGCTCCCGAATGTTACAAACTAAACTTCGACAGCCATTTCTTCAGCCTGCGGCTGCTGTTTTCCCATTTCTTTGCTCGCCTTTTTCATCTGTCGTTCGAGTTTCTTAATTTGAATCAAATGCTTCGGATTAAACGGCAGCGACGGATAATAAGAATTCGATTCGTGCGTGCAGAAGCAGCCCGATTTTGCTTTCTTACGACGCGCAACCATCGCCGGTGAATTCCAAGCGCCTTGAAAATTCCAATCAAAATCGCGCAAGTTACCGACTGCTTCGAGATTTTCGCACGATGAAATCGTTCCTTCGTCAAAAATAACCGCGCCCGCCGTTCCCGCGTAACAAGTCATTTGCGGCTCGCCGGTTTCTTTGGTTTTAGCAATCAGGTCGTGCATATAAAGGTCAATCGCCGCTTTGAAAAAGCCCGCGTCGCCGCCGTAATTATTTTTAATCGCTGCGTTTTTTGTGTCATCAAGAATCATCTGCGACAACTGCGCGTAGCGATTATGGTCAAAATCCAATTCGGTCGGGTCGGCGGACGGCGGTCGAATGTAATTGATATTGACTTTATCCGGCTTCAAGTCGTATTTGAGAAAATCATACCAATCAAAAATCGTGTCTTCGTTCGAGCGCATTACGCACGTGCAAGTTTGCACGTCGAGATTAGGAAATTCTTTTTTCATTTCCTTGAGCGTGCGCGCCGTATGAATCGCTTTGTCCCAGCTTCCTTCTTTGCGCCGGATTTTTTCGTGCGCGTCTTTCATTCCGTCAATGCCCAAAGCAATCGTAACGTTTAAATTTGGATTTTCCTGCAAAATTCTGGTTACATCGGGAAAGATTCGCGGGTGAATCTGCCCGTTCGACATCAAATAAACCGAATCGAGTTTGTTATTTCGATAAAAAGCGTTGCAGATTTCCGGCAAATCCTTGCGCGTGAACGGCTCGCCGCCTGCAAGGATTAAAACGCCGAGATTGCCGCCTAAAGTTTCAGAAATCTTTTCGATTTCGTCCGTTTTCATTTGCAGTTTTTTACGCGGGCGGTCGTCTAGCTCCTCGGTGAAAAAACAATGCGTGCAGCGCATATCGCAAACGCTTGTAACAAGGATATTCAACAAAATCGGCGCAAACGGCTGCCCGATTGCTAATTTTGCATAACGCTTTAATAATTCTTTGGTTGTAAAATCCATATTTTTATTCCTTGAAAAAATAATGCCGCACGCTTTGATGCCGCTGGGCAACGCTAAGTTTTACTTTATCTTATCGCGTGCGTATCAAGCAATACGTTTGATTCTCAAAGCCAAACGCACTCGGTAATTGTTTTGTAATTTTATATCTTTATACCACATTTTCATCTTTGCCTTAAAAACAAATGTTGTTTCTCTTTTCGATTAAATTACAAAATTCCCCGCCGTGCGCTAAAATGAATTTATGTTTCGCAGAGTTTATTTAGACAACAGCGCGACGACGCCGGTTGACCGCGAAGTTTTAGACGCGATGCTTCCCTTTTTGACGGAGAAATTCGGCAATGCGTCGAGCATTCATTTTTTTGGTCAGGAAGCGCGTTCGGCAGTAGATAAAGCGCGTCATCAAGTCGCGGAAATCATCAATTCACGTCCAAACGAAATTGTTTTTACTTCCGGCGGAACGGAAGCAAATAATCTGGCGATTCGCGGTCTTGTCGAAGCCAATGAAAAATATGGTCGGCATATTATAACTTCGGCTATCGAACATTCAGCCGTAAAAAATGTTTGCGAAGATTTGGAAAAACGCGGCTTTGAAGTTACATATCTGCCCGTTTACGAAGACGGCATTGTCAAAATCGAAGACGTTAAAAACGCGCTTCGAGAAGATACAATTTTAATTTCCGTAATGATGGCAAACAACGAAATCGGCACGATTCAACCCGTCGAAGAAATCGGAAAACTTGTTCGTGCGGAAAGAGAAAATGGCAAAAAAATTTGGTTTCATACCGACGCTGTGCAGGCAATCGGCAAAATAAAAATCGATGTCGAAGAAATCAATTGTGATTTGCTTTCAATCTCGGCACATAAACTTTACGCGCCCAAAGGCGTTGGCGCTCTGTATGTGCGGCGCGGCGTTCGGCTTCACGCACAAAATTTCGGTGGTCATCAGGAACGCGAGCGGCGCGGCGGAACTGAATCCGTCCCGCTTATTGTTGCATTTGGAAAGGCTTGCGAGCTGGCGAAAAATAATTTGACAGAAGCGTCAAAATATCTGAAAACTCTGCGCGACAAATTAGAAAGCAAACTCGGTGAAAGCATTTCCGATTTTGTTTTCAACGGCAACGCGGAAAACCGTCTGCCTTCGATTTCAAACGTTTCATTTCGATTCGTTGAAGGCGAAGGTTTGCTTATAAATTTGGATTTGCAAGGCGTTGCCGTCTCGACCGGCTCGGCTTGTTCTTCCGGCAGTTTAGAACCGTCGCCCGTCATTCGCGCGCTCGGTCGCAGCGACGAACTCGCTCGCGGCGCAATCCGTTTCAGCTTTGGTAAAGATAATACAAGCGAAGATGTCGATTATTTGTTGGAAGTTTTGCCGAAAGCCATCGAAAATTTAAGGCGTTTGTCGCCGCTCCGCAAAATGCAAACGACAAAATAAAAAAACAGCCCTGCTAATTTCTCAGCAAGACTGTTTTGCGGGAGTTGTATTTTTTGCTTAGTCGGAAACAAGAAGTCCATACAGCGTATTGTTTGTGCAATTTGTTTCTGCTGTAGGTGCATCGCCTACTAACAATCCTTTCAAATCTGTCAAAACAACGCCTGCTACTCGATGAAAGAAACCTTTGTTGTCATCCGTGCATTGAGTAACATTTGTCGGCTGAGCATTAG
>JALYZF010000277.1 GCA_030948995.1 Acidobacteriota bacterium | reverse complement strand
AGCTAATCGCTCGATGTAACGCCAAGCGATTTGCGTTTTGAGTTCGCGTTCCGCGCCAGTTTGCAAATTGATTTCAATTAAATGACTTTTATCTTCGCCGAAGCCTTTCGCATCAACCGTCAAATGTTCGCCGTCCGGCGACCAAGCGGGCGCGGGTCCCCAAAGCTCGAAAAATTCATGATGCTCGCGCGTGGCGACGATTCGCTCACCGCTTCCATCCGTTGCGGCAATGACTATGTAAGTTTTTTTCGCCACGCGGTTTTCGCGCGGAAAAGCGATTTGTTTGCCGTCGAGCGAAACCGAGAAATTGCCCCACAAATCGGCGGCGATTTGACGCGACTCGCCGCCGAAAACCGGAATTTGAAAAACTTTCGCGTTTGTATTAAGCGCAATATAGCTGTAATAAATAAAATTTCCGTCGGGCGAAAAACTCGGCGAAGCAAGCGGACTTTCCGAAGGCGGCACGACGACGACTTCGCTTTCGGTCTGAATATTTTTGAGCCGGATAGAATTATTTTTGCCTTCGACTTCAACATAAGCCAGCAAATTGCCGTCTGGCGAAATCGCCGCGCCTGACAGGTTGCCGTTGTCGGTCAAGCGCCGCAGTTTGGTTTCTTTTGAGTTTGAAGCCAGCGCATTTTCACGCCACTCGTAGCGCAGCGCGAAACCAAGCGAAGTTACGACAATTAAGGCAATAAGGCTGAAAAATAAAACCGGACGATTGCTAATTTGCGAACGCGGTGTTACCGCAAAGATTTGCTGTTTGGCGTCATTTGGCGACGACGAAACTTGCGACGTTTGAATCGCCTCATCGCCTTCAAACTCCTCTCGACTTTCAATTTTCTCCGACGATTCATCTGCCAACTCGACAATTCGGACTTCCGGCAGGAAGCGATAACCGCGCCGCGAAACGGTTTCGATAAATTTCTGCCCGCCAGCTTTTTCGCCGAGCGCGCGCCGCAGCGTGAAGATGTTTTGCGTCAAATTGCTTTCTTCGACCGTGGCATCTCGCCAGATTTCTTCCATCAAATTCTCTTTTGAAACGACGCGCCCTTGTCTTGCGGCGAGAGCTAAAAGCACGTCAAAAACTTTCGGCGTGAGCGAAACCGGCGAGCCGTCGCGGTAAAGCACGCGCTCGCCTAAGTCAATCCGAAAATCTTCAAACTCGTAGAACTTCATATTTGCCAGCCATTTAACCGCTTTGAGAAAACTTTGAGAAAAATTTGAGCGAGTTTTGAGGACTCGGCAGAGCAAAAAAGTTTAATTTCGCTGTCGAAAAACAAAACGTCGCTGAAATCGTTCGTTGCAAAACGATTAAGTTGAAATCAGCCGCATTATAAACGAATTTATTATTCGGTTAAAGCAAAATCTGACAGCGTAAACAATTTCGGACGACGAAAATTTCCGGTGTGAAATTAAATTCAAAAGGAGAAAAATTATGAAACACATTTTAACAACTACGTTTTTGGCAATCGCGTTACTTCTCTGTCTTTGCGCTTCGGGCGTGCAGGCGCAAACCCAAGACCGACCGTTTACTGAAGGTCCGGTGTGGCGCGTCTCTCACCTTAAAACCAGAGTCGGCAAACGTTCCGACTTTCTTAAGTATTTGCAGGAACACGTCAAGCCGGTTCTCGACGAAGAAAAACGACAGGGTTTGATTTTGGACTACAAATATTTTTCCAAGCCGACGAGCGACGGAGCAAATGATTGGGACATCGCCTTGGGAATATCGTTTAGAAATTATGGCGAGGCTCTCGACTTCAATGACGACAGGTCAAAAAAGTTCGACGCCATTAATCTCAAACATTACGGCTCGGTGGAAGCGCAAACAAAAATGAACGAGCTGCGCGACCAAATGCGCGATGTCGTCTCAGTCGAAATTATGCAAGAGATGATACTGAATCCGTTGAAGTAAACGTTCGCCAAGCGCGACAATCGGCGGCTAATTATGGAAAGGCAGTGGAAGGTTAATTCCGTAAGCGGATTCGGCAAGTAAAAATCTAACGACAGAAAACTAATGGAGAAAATTATGCGCTCGAACACAAATGAACATTTATCAATCATCGTTTTCAAAAGAATCGGCTGGCTATTTCTGCTCTTTTGCGCCGTCGCTCTGCCGACTTTGGCGCAGACGACTGCATTCACATATCAAGGGCGATTGACCGACACTTCGGCGACGGCAAACGGCGCTTACGATTTCCAGTTTGCTTTGTATGACGCTCCTACGGGCGGCACGCAGCAAGGCGCAACCCAAACAGTGACGGGCGTAAACGTTTCAAACGGCGTGTTCACCGTTCAGCTTGATTTCACTTCTGCACCCTTTGCGACGGGCGCAGACCGTTATCTGGAAATCAGAGTTAAAAAGCCTGCGGACGCCAGCTACACGACGCTTGCGCCGCGCCAGCGCATCACGAGCGCGCCATACGCGATTACGGCTTTGAATTCAAACAAACTCGGCGGCGTTGATGCCAATCAATTCGTAACCGGACAAGTGGTCAGAACTTTGAACGGTTTGAACGGCGATGTTACGCTCGCGGCAGGCTCGAACGTAACGATAACGCCGACAGGCAACACGCTGACAATTGCCACAACCGGCGCAGGCGCAAGCGGCAGTTTCATCCAGAATCAGACGACGCCGCAGACGGGCGCAAACTTCAATATTGACGGCACGGGCAAAGCGAACATCTTTGATGCGACGACGCAATACAACATCGGCGGCAATCGGGTGTTGAGCGTTGGCGGAATAGCCAATCTGTTTGCAGGCTTCAACGCCGGAGCAGCGAACCCGACGGGCGGCAGCAACTCGTTTTTCGGCACGAACGCGGGACAAGCCGACACGACGGGCAGCTTTAACTCGTTTGTCGGCGATAGCGCGGGACTAAACAACACAACGGGCGGCAGCAATTCGTTTCTCGGCGAGGAGGCGGGACGAGTCAACACGACAGGCTTCTTCAACTCGTTTGTCGGCGCGACTGCGGGACCAATCAACACGACGGGTAACGGCAACTCGTTTGTCGGCGTACAGGCGGGCTTCACCAACACGACGGGCAACACCAACTCGTTTGTCGGCTTTAATGCGGGACGAGGCAACACGACGGGCAGCAATAACACCGCTATCGGCAACGCTGCTGAGTTTGGCTTAACCAATCTCGACCATGCCACCGCCATCGGTGCAGATGCCGTCGTTTCCACCAGCAACACAATCGTTTTAGGACGCAGCAACGGCTTGGACAACGTGCGAATCTTCGGACTCGGCGCGGCTGGCGTTGACCATTTATGCCGCAACGCCAACAACGAGATTTCCAGCTGCTCGTCTTCTTTGCGCTACAAGACGAACATCGCGCCGTTTTCCTTCGGCTTAAACTTAATCAACCAACTCAAGCCGATTAGCTTTGATTGGAAAGCGGGCGGGATGAAAGATGTCGGCTTCGGCGCGGAAGACGTCGCCCGCATCAATCCGTTATTCGTTACCTACAACGCGAAAGGCGAAGTCGAAGGCGTCAAATACGACCGCTTGTCTGTTGCTTTCGTCAACGCTTTCAAAGAACAACAAACTCAAATCGAACAGCAGCAGAAACAACTACAACAGCAGCAATTTTTGATTGACGGTTTGAAGAAAATTGTCTGCACGCAAAACCCGCAAGCCGACGTTTGCAAAGAGGTGAAGTAGGATGCGCGAAAATAAAATGAAAAACAAAGCGGCTTTAACTTTAACGATTCTTTTCTTTTCTCTGGTCGTGTCAATAAGCATCGCTCAGGCACAAATTGCAAGCGGCGGACAATTCGCCTTGCAGCAATCCGTCGTCGCAGGCGGCGGAATTCAAAATGCAAACGGCGGGCAGTTTGCGGTTGACGGAACTGCCGGACAATCAATCGCCGGACAGGTGGCGACAAACTCCGCCTTTTCCGTTTACGCCGGTTTCTGGAATCCCAATCAATTTACGCCGACTGCTGCTGCCGTTACGGTCAGCGGACGAGTAACGACGGAAAGCGGGCGCGGAATTAGAAATGTTCGCATAACAATCACGGGCGCAGACGGCGAAGCGCGAACGGTTCTTTCCGGCGCGTTCGGTTATTTTCGATTCAATGATGTTCCGGCAGGCGAAACTTACATATTCAATGTTTCCGCCAAGCGTTTCCATTTCAGCCAAGCGACGCAAATTCGCACAATTCTTGAAGAAATCGACGACATAGTTTTCGTCGCCGACAATGATGGAGTAATCAAATGAAAAGTTGGCGTTGAATTAAATTAACGAAAAGGTTCTGGGTTACGACTGCAAACGATTGATAAAAATCAGTCGGGTAAAAGCAGACGATTAAGTAGAGAAAAACTTGGAGATAAAAAAATGAAAAAATTGACTTTAGCTTTAATTTTAGTTGTCGGGTTTGCACTTGCAGGTTGCAGCAAAGCAAGCGAGCAGACAAACACTGCCAACCAAACGGTTTCAAATCCGACAAGCATTAAACCGGCTGAAACAAACTCGGCTAGCACTTCTACCGCACATATCGAAACGGGCGTGGCAGCGTGCGACGAGTATCTGACCAAAGTCGAAACGTGCTTGAACAAACCGAATATGCCAGATGCGATGAAGTCGGTTTACCGGCAGAGTCTTGAGCAAAACCGCACGGCTTGGAAACAAGCTGCTTCGACCGAGCAAGGCAAAGCCAGTTTGCAATCAAGCTGCAAAATGGCGCTCGACTCGGCTAAATCGTTTTTAGAAACAAGTTGTAAATGATTGTTCAGTCATCGGCACAAATAGCTGGAGACGGCACAATAGTAATCCAGTTTCAAAAAACGAAATACAAATCGTTTATTAAATTAAATTAGGAGAAAAAATTATGAGTTACGATCTGTTTTTAATACCCGGAAATCGTCCGAATTTACGGCGATTAATTTCTGGCAACGCTAAAGCATTGCCTGTTTCGGGTGTTCTAGCCAATGGTCACACGCTTTATCGTCCTCAGGATAATGCTTATCGAATTGTTGATAGTGTTTCTAATTTTATCCGGCTGCAAATGAACGGTGAACAGCCCAGCGCTATTATGCTTATGGGTTTTGATATTATGAACGTTATTCCAATGCGGTATGAATTGGAAAACTATATCAGACCCTTGAGCCTTTCATTTAACTTACATGATGTCGCAACGGGATCGCCAATCTATCGCACTCACGGCTTAACAAAAATAGCCTTTTGCTGCTGCTTTCATCGCCTTACTAATTCCGGTCATGGACTTAACGACCAACAGTCAGAATACATTAATTGGTTTGCCAATATATTAAGCGTGCCAAGACACTCTGTCGGATGGTGCGGTTACTTTGAACATTCTGAAAGTCTTGTTTTTTAATATTGCAATGATTTTCTTTATTGAAAATACAAAAATACTCGGCGTTCATCCGTCAATACTTATTCTTGCGATTCTTTTTGCGATTTTGTGTCCGACTTTTTGGATATTGATGTTAGGCAAAATCAATCTCCGGTTTAGAAAAAAGATGGCGGATTTGTTTGGCGTTGAAATTACAAAAACGGTGAGACCTTATTATTACCTAGATAGTAATTACAGTGAAGATGATGCCGTGTGGCACGTTGTTTCCGCACCGCTTTGGAAACGCTTTTTGATAGATATTATAAACATTATCTATTTTTTTACGGCAATTTTAACGCCGATTGTATTTATGCTAATCGGTTTGGGAATAATTTATCTGGTTCGCGGAAGATTCGATTAGTTTTGAAATTATTCTCTTTCTTGCAACAAGTGTTTAGACATTGGTTGAAAGTTAATGAGTGTTTCGGTTTTGAGTTCCCGTTTAATTTCGGGCGCGAGCATAAAAGTAAGTCGGTGAATATTTAACTTGCCGGCATCGGCAGGAAAAGGAGTGTGATATATGGCTAGATTGTCTTTTTTTATTCCGGGAATGAACGAACAAATGAATGGATTAATAAGTGGGGAATCCATTATTGGGCTGGAAACGCTCCATGGGTTGCAGTTCTTTGCAATTCCGAATTGCAGAACAACAAATGAACTGCCGCTCCTTTCAGCAGAACCATTCACAATAAAGGACGACCCGCATTTACTATTATTGGCTGGCAAAACGGTTAATTTTTTTATAATAGGAAGACAAACTGGCATGGGGCATCTCAGAGTCAAGTTTGAAATACTCGAAAACTACTCGCTTGCTTACTCCCAATTGAAAATAGCTGAATGCCTCGGAAGTTTTTCCGGTGCAATGGGTATAGCTTATTCGGTTGTGAGATATGCCTTTCTTCATCCTCAAGAGCGGCTTGAATATGAAGAATTATTAGGCTTCAAAAACCCCGGGGCGGACAAGTCAATGTTTCGGATTCAAAAATAATCTACATTTACATCTTTTCAAAACATTAAGGTCGAATAAATCAACTGCCGTAAGCGAAATGATGCCGGTTATAAGGTAAAGCAAGATGATAAATACAAGGTTAAAGAGAACTTAAAAACGATGACGTATTTTGAATTACTCCGCGCAAAGCGCAGCCATGCTGACAGCAAAGGGCTGGAGTTAAAACTCGGATACTAATGGTCAAAGGCATATTGTCGAACGTTGATAGGTTTTACCATTCGCAAGAAAATGCCTAGCGAATCAAGGAGAGAAAAATGATGCAAAGAATAAAAAATTTAACAAATCGAATCGGCTTATTGGCGTGTTTATTGCTGTGCCTGACGGCGAGCGCCGCAATGGGCGCGACTTTGATTGTTGACAACACTACCGACAACGCGGCTTTGACGGCTTGCACCTCTGCGCCGAATGATTGCAGCTTGCGCGGAGCGATTGCGGCAGCGGCTCCAGGCGATACGGTAACATTTGACTCCGGTTTATTTATGACGCCGCGCTTGATTCGGTTGAACGGCACCGAGTTACTCATCAACAAAAATTTAACCGTTACAGGCGTGGGCGGCGTGATTATTGACGGCAACAATGCTAGCGGCGTTTTTATTAGTAATGCGCCCGGACCCATCACGGTCAATCTAAGCGGAATGACCGTCACGGGCGGCAGACCCGCAATCCCTGGCGGCGGCATTGAGTGTAACGGCACATTGACTCTGACTAATATGACCGTTACCGGCAATGTTGCGAATGCCGGCGGCGGCATTTTCCAAGAATCAGGAACGCTGAACATCGTTAACTCGACCATTAGCGATAACAGCAGCTTCGGAAGCGGCGGCGGCATTTTCGCAGGAACGATGAATATGACCGGTTCAACAG
>JALYZF010000272.1 GCA_030948995.1 Acidobacteriota bacterium | reverse complement strand
TTCCAGCGATTCACAAAACGAAACGACAGATCGCCGATTTGTTCGTTGAAAAAGTCGGAATGGAAAAAACCGATGATGTCGCGGTTTTGACTCGGACGGCGCGGGAAATTTTGCGGTCAAAATTCGCCGAAGCCGAAATTGGAATCAGCGGCGTAAATTTTGGCGTGGCGGAAACTGGAACGATTTTAATTCTTGAAAACGAAGGCAACGCGCGGCTGACGACGAGCGTTCCGAAAACGCATATCGCCCTAATGGGAATCGAGAAAATCATTCCGAAATTTACCGATTTGGACGTTTTTCTGAAACTTCTGCCGCGTTCGGGAACGGGACAGCGTTTGACGACTTACCAATCTTTGATTACGGGAATGAAACGAAATTCGGACGATGAAGGACCTGAGGAAGTTCACATCGTTTTGATGGACAACGGACGCTCGAAAATGTTAGCACATCCGGTTACGCGGCAATCGCTGGCGTGTATTCGCTGCGGCGCGTGTTTGAATGCCTGTCCGGTCTATGGCGCGGTCGGCGGACACGCTTACGGCGCGGTTTATCCGGGTCCGATTGGCGCGGTGATTACGCCGCAGCTTTTGGGAATTGAAACGACTAGACAATTGCCGTTCGCGTCGAGTTTGTGCGGGGCGTGCCGCGAAGTCTGTCCGGTGAAAATTGATATTCCCGAATTACTGCTTCATTTACGCGCCGAAATTACCGACGGCGCGGCGAACGGTAAGCAGACCGACATTCCGATCAAAGGAAAATTTGCCGAGCGTTTCGCGTTCGGCGTTTACTCTCTGGCTTGGTCAAACGCCGGAATTTACAAGTTGGGAACGAAAACCGCCAGATTTTTCCAGAAGTTTCTGGCGAAAAACGGCAAAATCGGCAAAGTTTCCGGCTTGATGGGAAAACTCGCGCCGCCTCTGGGGAATTGGACGGAATTTCGAGACGCGCCGACGATTGCAGCGAAATCTTTTCGGGACATTTGGAAAGAAGAATTAGCCGCGAACAAGCGCAAATAAATAATTAACCGCAGATGGACGCGGATAGACGCAGATTTTTTAACAGGATGGACAGGATTTTCAGGGTATTTTTTATTGATTTTATCACCGTTAATCTGCGTCTATCCGCGGTTAAAAAAATCTTAAACTTCTTGAATTTAATGTGTTTCGCGGGCAATAACCAAAATGGCAAGTGAAGCAAAATCAGCGATTTTCGACGCGATTCGTCAAAATTTGACGGCGAGTTTGCCGTTTGATGCGGTCCACGAAGCGCATCAAATTCATCGGCAGAAAATTGCTTCGCTGCTTGCAGAAGATTCTTTTGTCGAAAATGTGCCGGTTGTTGAATTTGAATCGGATGGGAAAAATTTAATCGAAAATTTTCGTGAAAATCTCGAAGCCGTCGGCGGAAAAGTTACGATTGTAAAACATAAAAATGAAGCAGTCGCCGAAATTCAAAAGATAATTGACGAATCAAACGTGCGGAAAATCGCCGCGTCTGATGCAAATTTAATCGGCGAAATTGTCAATTCGCTCAAAGTTGAAAATGAAATTTCGGTCAACGCCGCCGCGTCTGAATTGTTTGAATGCGATTTGGGAATCACGGGCGCACAGTTTGGAATCGCCGAAACCGGAACGCTCGTTTTGGAGTCGGAAAGGGAATTTAATCGTTTAACTTCGCTCGTGCCGCCAATTCACGTTTGCGTTTTGAAAGCGAAAAACATTCGGCAAACATTGGGCGAAACATTAACAATGCTAGAAAAAGATTTGAGCCGCACGATAACTTTTATCACCGGACCGTCGCGCACTTCTGACATTGAATTGACGCTGGCAATCGGCGTTCATGGTCCGGCGGAATTGTTTGTGATTTTGATTGATGAAATGTGATTTAGCAACGAAAAGAGAAGAATATTTAGCCACAGATGGACACGGATAAACATAGATTTTTAAAACAGGGCAAGAAAGATTTTCAAATCATTTCTTTTGATTTATCTGTCTTTTATCAGTGTCTTTCTACGGCTAAGATTTCTTTATATTTTTTGTGAATTTTCGTGTTTGTTCGCGGCAAAAATAAAATGGATATTCTCTTAAAAGCCGAAGATGTGACGAAATCTTACGCTGGTGTGAAGGCGTTGAAAACCGCTTCATTTGAACTGCGTGGCGGCGAAGTTCACGCACTGATCGGGGAAAACGGCGCGGGGAAATCTACGTTTATCAAGATTTTGACGGGCGCGGTTAAAGCGGATTCGGGCGTGTTTGAGATTTGCGGAAAAAGGGTTTCGGAAAATTCGCCGACGTATGCGAAATCTTTGGGCGTGGCGGCGATTTATCAGCAGCCTGCGCTGTTTCCCGAACTTTCGGTTGCCGAAAATATTGCGCTCGGAAAGGAGAAAAAAGGGATTTTCGGTATCGTTGATTGGAAATCTCGGAAAAAACGCGCACAGGAATTACTCGCTGAAGTCGGCGCGAAAATTGACGCGGACGCGGAAGCCGGAAGTCTTTCGATGCCGCAGCAGCAGCTTGTCGAAATCGCCCGCGCACTCGGCGCGAACGCGAAAATTTTGATTTTGGATGAGCCGACTGCTTCCCTGAGCGAAGAAGACGCGAACAATCTTTTTCGCGTGATTCGAGAACTGAAAAATCGCGGCGTGGGAATGATTTACATCTCGCACCGTTTGGAGGAATTGTCGCAAATCGCCGACCGCGTAACGGTTTTGCGCGACGGTGAAACGATTGAAACGCGCGAAATGGCGACGATTTCCCGTGACGAGTTAATTAAACTAATGGTTGGGCGCGAACTGTCGCAAGTGTTTCCGAAAAAAGAAGTTAAATTGGGCGAAACGGTTTTGGAACTGAAAAATCTCGGCTATCGCAAAGCCGGTGTCAAGAATATCAATCTGACCGTTCGCGCCGGAGAAATCGTCGGCATCGCCGGACTCGTCGGTGCAGGACGCACGGAATTTGCGCGGGTCGTTTTCGGTTTGGACGAAGCGGACGCGGGCGAGATTTTATTGGACGGAAAACCAATTCACAACGCGCATCCGCGAGATGCGATTCGACATAAAATCGCCTATCTGCCGGAAGACCGGCGCAAACACGGCGTAATTCTGGATTTGCCGATTTCGTCGAATATTACGCTCGCGTCGTTGAAAATTCTGTCGAGCGTCGGCGGAATGGATTTCAAACGCGAACGCGAATTGGCGGCGGAATACACGCGGCGTTTGGGCGTGAAAACGAACGCTATTTTTAACGCGGTTTCGACGCTTTCCGGCGGCAATCAGCAAAAAGTCGCGCTCAGTCGCTGGTTGATTACGAAGCCCGAAGTTTTAATTTTAGACGAACCGACGCAAGGGATTGATGTCGGCGCGAAGTCGGAAATCCATCAACTGATGACCGAACTCGCTGAACAAGGCGTGGCGATTTTGATGATTTCGTCGGAACTGCCCGAAGTTTTGGGAATGTCGGATCGCATCGCCGTCATGTGCGGCGGCACAATCGTCAAAATTTTAGATCGCGGCGAAGCGACGCAGCAGGAAGTTCTGGCACTCGCGCTCGGTCACACAAATGGGAAACATTAGCCACAAACAAACACGAACGAACACGAATTAAGTGAAGAAATATTCAACTGCCGATAAACGCGGATTAATGCAGATTTTTAACAGGAGGAACAGGATTTTCAGGATAATTTGTATTGACTTTTAATTGCGTCCATCGGCGGTTAAAAAATGGTTTTATTTTCGTGAATTTTCGTGTTTGTTCGTGGCAAAAATTAAATGAATTTCAATCGTTACAAAAGAGAAATTTCTACGGCAATCGCTTACGCGGTTTTGCTGTTGGTGGTCGGAATCGTCGCGCCTGCTTTTTTTGAGGCGGGAAATTTGGGCGATTTGGTTGTCAATAATGCGCCGATTTTGCTCGTGGCGATTGGGATGACGCTCGTGATTTTGATCGGTGAGATTGATATTTCGGTCGGTTCGCAGTTTGCGGTGTCGAGCGTCGCCGCCGGATACTTGGCGAAAACCGGAATGCCGATGCCCGTTTTATTTCTCGCGCTGCTCGCCGTCGGCGGTTTGATGGGCGCGGTCAACGGCGTTTTGATCGGTTGGTTTAAACTCCCTTCGATTATCGTAACTTTGGCGATGATGGTCGCGTGGCGCGACGGTTTGCGGTGGACGACGCAGGGCGCGTGGGTGCAGAATCTGCCGAAAATTTTTCAGTGGTTCGGTCTCGGACAAACGACCGGACAGATTTTAATCGTCATCATTCCGCTCGTGATTTTCGCCTGTTTCGCGTGGATTTTGCGAAATTTGAATTTAGGACGCGCGATTTACGCGGTCGGCTCGGACGCGGAAGCGGCGCGGCTGGCGGGCATCAGACCGAACAACGTCGTGTTCGGCGTGTTCGTTGTGATGGGCGCGTTGGTTGGTTTGGCGGCGTTGCTCAATGCGGTCAGGTTCAACTCAATTCCGTCAAACGCGGGAACAGGGTTGGAATTAAAAGCAATCGCGGCGGTCGTCGTCGGCGGCGCGGCGATCACGGGCGGACGCGGCACACTCGTCGGCACGTTAATCGGTGTCGCGCTGTTGGGGACAATCGGCACGGCTCTGACTTTTTTGGGCATCAATCCGTTTTGGGAAAAGGCTATTCAAGGTTTGATTATCTTGGCGGCACTCGTTTCAGATGTCGTTCTGGCGCGGTTTGAAAAGAAAGGGGAACTGAATTAGCCACGAACAAACACGAAAAGGACACAAAATAAGAGAAAAAAAGAGAAGAAATATTTAACCACAAATGGACACAGATACACACAGATTTTTAAGACCGGATAAGAAAGATTTTAAAGTTATTTCTTTTGATATATCTGTCTTTAATCCGTGTCAATCTGTGAAAATCTGTGACTAAAATTTCTTTATATTTTTCGTAAATTTTCGTGTTTGTTCGCGGCAAAAAATAATGCAGGAAGCGATTCGACAACCTAGTTTACGCACCGAACAGCCTTGGCTGGCGCGGGTTTTTCCGAATAACGAATGGGTTTTGCTCGTCGTTCTGCTCGTCGAGATCATTTTGTTCAGCGTCATCGGGAACAATTTTCTGACTGCCGGAAATGGGTTTGAAATTACGCGGCTGGCAGTCGAAATCGGTCTGCTCGCGCTGGTGATGACACCGATTATTATTACGGGCGGGATTGATTTGTCGGTCGGTTCGATGATGGGACTTTCGGGGGTCGTGATGGGCGCGTTGTGGCGCGACGCGCATTTGCCGCTGCCGCTGGCGATTTTTTTGACGCTGATTGTCGGTGTGTTGGGCGGCACACTTAATGCTTTGATTATCACGAAGTTACGGTTTCCGCCGCTGATTGTTACCTTGGGAACTTTTTCGCTGTTTCGCGGCATGGCGGAAGGTTTGACGCGCGGCATCGAAAATTATTCGGGCTTTCCGCCGGAGTTTTTGTTTTTGGGGCAAGGCTACGTTTTCGGCGTGATTCCGGCGCAGCTTTTTATTTTAATTGCAGCAATTGTCGGCATTTACTGGATGCTGCAAAGAACGGCTTTTGGGCGCAGTTTGTATGCCATCGGGTTTTCGCCGGAAGGCGCGCGGCACGCCGGGATTCGGGTGCGGCGCAGTTTGAATGTTGTTTATATTTTGTCGGGTTTGATGTCGAGTTTGGCGGCGATTATTTACGTCGCGCATCTCGGTCAGGCGAAATCGGATGCCGGAACGGGTTACGAATTGATGGCGATTACCGCCGTCGTGCTTGGTGGCGCGTCAATTTTCGGCGGGCGCGGCACAATTTTGGGAACGGTTTTAGGGCTGTTCGCCATCGTCGTTTTGCAGAACGGGTTGCGCCTGAGCGGACAGCCGGCAGAACTTGCCGGAATTTTGACGGGCGTTTTATTGATTGTGACGATTTTGCTCGACCGCATTTCGCGTCAGACGGCGGCGAAACCGCGTCGGGAATTTACGGAGGATGAAGAAGTGAGAAATTCACAAATTGGAGTTTTGAGCGCGGTTATTTTGCTCGCCGCGCTGATTGTCGCGGGAACAAATTGGGTGCTCGTGCGTTCGATTCGGGACACAAACGCGCCGGTCAATTCAGCGGCAAACGCGCAGAATCAAACGGCGAACGCGCCCGCAAGCGGCAAAAAAACGGTGATTGCGATGATGCCGAAAGCGAAGGGCGATCCGTATTTTATTTCGTGCAAAACGGGCGCGGAAGAAGCGGCGAAAGAACTCGGCGCGGAACTTTTGTGGGACGGTCCGACTGATCTCGATCCGGCGAAACAGAACGAAGTCGTCGAAGCGTGGGTTACGCGCGACGTTGATACGATTGCCGTTTCGGTCGAAAACAAAGAGGCGATTTCGACCGTTTTGCGAAAGGCGAAAGACAAAGGAATTAAAGTCGTAACGTGGGACGCGGACGCGGAAAAAGACGCGCGAAATTTCTTTATCAATCAGGCGACACCGCAGGGCATCGGTGAAACTCTGACCGATGAAGCGGCGCGAATTATGGGTGGCAAAGGCGATTTTGCGATTGTCACGGCAAGTTTAAGCGCGGCGAATCAGAACGAATGGATTAAGTTTATCAAGCAGCGTCTGGCGGAAAAATATCCCGATATGAAACTCGTGGCGATTCAGCCGTCGGACGGCGACCGCGACCGCGCATTTTCGGAAACGCAGAACATTTTGAAGGTTTATCCGACTGTGAAATTGGTAATGGGAATCGCCGCACCTGCCGTTCCCGGCATCGCCGAAGCCATCAAACAATCGGGCAGAACCGATGTCAAAGTTACCGGATTATCCTTGCCGAATTTGTGCAAGCCGTATATCAAAGACGGCATCGTGGACAGCATCGTTTTGTGGAACACGACCGATTTGGGATATTTGACGGTTTACGCTTCAAACGCGCTCGTGAACGGAACTTTGAAACAAGGCGACGCGAAAATTGATGCCGGACGCTTGGGCAAAATCGAAGTCGTCGGTGATGAAGTGCGGCTTGGCAAACCGTTTGTTTTTAACAAGGAGAATGTTGATAAGTTTAATTTCTAAGTCAGAACCGTCTGCGGTAGCGGGCGGTTCTTCTAACAAAAATTATGAAAATCGAGCGGCGAGAATTTCTGAAAACTTCTTTGGCGGCGGGCGCGGCGGCTTTAATTGCGCCGAAAATTGCTTTTTCGCAGGGGTTTGAATCGAGAGTTGATATTTTAATCAACGAACCGATCGGCGCGGTCAATCCGAATCTTTACAGCCATTTCGTCGAACATCTCGGCGCGGTCGTGTATGACGGAATCTGGGTCGGCGAAAAATCGAAAATCCGCAATTATAAAGGGATTCGCGCCGATTTAGTTGATAATTTGAAGAAAATCAATCCGGGCGTGATTCGTTATCCGGGCGGCTGTTTTGCAGATCAATACGATTGGCGCGACGGCATTGGCGAACGCTCGAAACGTCCGACGCGCGTGAATTTTTGGGCTGATACGAAATATAAAGCTCCCGAATCTTATCAAAAAGTCGAAGGCGGACCGCAGAAATACGAAACGAATCAGTTCGGCACTGACGAATTTATGAATTTGTGCAAACTTGTCGGCGCGAAACCATATTTGGCGGCGAATCTGCGAAGTTTGGACGTTCGCGCTTATCTCGAATGGCTCGAATACTGCAACGCGCCCGCCGGTTTGACGACGCTTTCGAGCCAACGCGCCGCGAACAACAGCCGCGAACCGTATAACGTGCAGTTTTGGGGAATCGGCAACGAATCGTGGGGCTGCGGCGGCGATTTTCTGCCCGAAGAATACGCCGAAGAATTTCGCAAATGGACGGCGTGGCAGCCGACTTACGGCGTGAAATTGCAGCTTGTCGGTTCGGGTCCGAACGGCGGTGATTTGGGCTGGACGCGGCGTTTTTTCACGAAATTAACCGAGAAAGGCGCGGGACAGTTGAACAAACTTTACGGCTGGGCTTTGCACTATTATTCCGGCACGACGGGCAAAGGAATCGCCAACGAATTTACCGAAAACGAATGGTATGATTTGCTCCAGCGTTCCGACCGGATGGAGTCTTTAATCAAAGATCACTGGACGGTGATGGGCGAAACTGACCGCGACCACAAGGTGAAATTGATCGTTGACGAATGGGGCGCGTGGCATCAGCAGGACGCAGATTTGCCGCCCGAATATCTCTATGCTTACGCCGGAACTCTGCGCGACGCGCTGATTTCCGGCATCAATCTCGACACTTTTCAGCGTCATTCGGACAAAGTGGCGATGGCGAATCCGGCGCAGCTTATCAACACGATTCACTCGCTGTTTTTGGCTGCCGAAAATAAATTTACGGTGACACCGAATTATCACGTTTTTGAAATGTATCTGCCGCACGCCGGCGCAACCGCCGTCCGCACCGAATTCGTTTCACCGCAAGTTTCGTTCACGCGCCGCGACAACGCCCAGCAAAAAGATGTTCCCGCCGCGTTTTGGGGCTTAAACGGTTCGGCTTCGATCAATGGCAAAACCGTCACTCTAACCGCGGTCAATCCAGACATAAAAAACATACGCGAAACCGAAATCAACATCGGCGGCGCGAAAATCACGGCGGCAACGGCGCGAATTTTGACCGACAAAGACATTCACGCCCGCAACAGTTTTGAAAACCCGAACGCGCTCGAGCCGCGCAACGAAAACGTCGCTTTGAACGCGGGCGGAAAATTGGTTTATAAATTCGTGCCCGCTTCGGTTACGCGATTAACATTGACGATTGCATAAGTCAGAACCGCCTGCGGTAGCGGGCGGGTTGTGCTGAGGAATCAAATGCCTCGTCATTTACGTTTAACCACCCGCTACCGCAGGCGGTTCTGACTCGCAACAAATTTATTAATGGTGAAACGATTATGAAAATATCAATTATTTTATTATTTTTGACGGCAATTTGCGGCGTTTCAATTTTCGCGCAGACACCGACACCATCGCCGTCGCCCGGAACTTATGAGGCGGAAAAACAACGCGCCGACCGTTTGCAGTCGCGGTATAACGATTTCGCGCAGCTTTCGCGGTATCGTGAAG
>JALYZF010000282.1 GCA_030948995.1 Acidobacteriota bacterium | reverse complement strand
ATTTTATAGAAGTCGTAATTGATAAATAATAACCGAAAGGTCAAGTAAATTTAATCATTCGGCTGCAGAAATTATTGCGCCCGCAAATTTTCAAGCGGTTTGATACGGCTTGCCTTAAAAGCCGGATAAATGGTCGCCGCTAAACAGAGCGCAAAAGCGATTAAAATTATTAGCACAGTATTAGGTAAACTCGGATGCAGCGGAATATAATTGAGCGAATAGACTTCCGCCGTCAAACGGACAATCCGAAAATAATTTCCGGCGGCGCAAGCGAGCAAACCCAAACAAACGCCCGCGAAAATTCCCAAGAAACCTAAGAACAAACCTTCGAGCAGGAAAATTAAAATCAAACTCGCAGAGCGCGCGCCGCACGTTCGCAAAATCGCAATGTCGAACCGGCGTTCATTAACAAGAAGCGCGAGCGTGGTCGTGATATTTAAAGCCGCGATGAAAATTATCAGCGAAATTATTGCGAGCGCAAATTTTCTTTCCAAAGAAAGCGCGGCGAAAAGCGGCTGATTCGCTTCCTGCCAATCTACGACCTTAAAGTTTTCGCTAAAACGCGCGCGAATCTTTTCGGCGGTTTCGTCTGCCCGGTAAATATCCTTGACCGAAACGCTCAAAATCGTCGGCGTGAATTCTTTTTTCCCCGAAAGATACGCGGAAGTTTGCGGCGAAATACGAATCCACGTTGAATCATATTCGTAAAGTCCGGTTTGAAAAATATCTTTGACGCGAAGAAAAATCCGTCTGGGCGAATCTTGATTTTCAAACGTGAGGATTTCTGCTTTGTCGCCCGTTTTCAAGTTCAGTTTTTCGGCGAGCCGCGCGCCAAGCGAAACGTCGGCATTCGGTTTCGGGTCTTCGTCTTTCGGACTTTGAACTCTCAGAACGGCGTAGCTTGTCGCGTCGGCGCTTATAATCAAAGCGTTTTCATAGCTTGTCGGCAAAACTTCCCGCACGTTTTCAAGCGTTTTGAGATTTTCTTTAATGTCGCGCCAGTTGGAAATTTCGTTTCCGTCTTTTAAAACTATTGTGATATGCGACGTATTTGCGAGGATTTTATCTTGCATTTCGTCTGCGAAACCGCGAGCAAGCGATTGCGCGATTATCAAACTTGCGACGCCCGCCGCGATGCCGACAACGCCGGCGACGGATGTAAATCGCGCCAGAGTTTGCCGTCGCGCGCGAAAATATCGCCAGGCAAGTTTCAGTTCAAAAGACATTGGAATAATGGTAAATGGTAAATGGTAAATGGTAAATCGTTTATCGAAAATTTCGTTTGCCGCGTTCGTAATTCGTAAACGGTAATTCGCAATTGAAAATTTTGTTCGCTAAAAATTTGTATTTCCGCTAAAATCAAAGTCTTTGAAAAATTTGCCTTAAAGCGCAAATCCAAAATCCAAAACCCTGAAATCCAAAATCGTTAAATGCCTTTAAGCACGATTGAAGAAGCCGCCCGCGATATTGCGGCGGGCAAAATGATAATAATTGTCGACGACGAAGACCGCGAAAACGAAGGCGACCTTGTTTGCGCGGCTGAAAAGATTACGCCGGAGATTATCAATTTTATGATAACTCACGCGCGCGGTCTTATTTGCCTGCCTTTGACCGAAGAGCGCTGCGACGAACTTAACCTGCCGCCGCAAACTGCGGAAAACACTTCGAGTATGGGAACGGCGTTTACAATTTCCATCGAAGCGCGGACGGGCGTTACGACCGGAATTTCCGCCGCCGACCGCGCGCGGACAATTTTGACGGCGGTTGACCCAAACTCGAAACCTTCGGATTTAGCGCGTCCCGGACATATTTTTCCGCTTCGCGCTAAACGCGGCGGCGTTCTCGTTCGCGTCGGGCAAACCGAAGCGAGCGTCGATATTGCGCGCATTGCGGGCTGCCAGCCGGCAGGCGTCGTCTGCGAGATAATGAACGAAGACGGCACGATGGCGCGCATGCCGGAGTTGGAAAAATTCGCAAAAAAACACGACTTGAAAATAATATCGGTCGCCGATTTGGTCAGGTATCGAAGTCAAAAAGAAACGCTCGTGCGCTGTGTCGTCGAAGCGAATCTGCCGACTGAATACGGAAATTTTCGCGCGTTTGTTTATGAAAATATTATGAACGGCGAAACGCACGTCGCTCTTACATTGGGCGACGATTTTTCGCGGACAACCGAACCCGTTTTAGTGCGCGTCCAAACCGAGAACGTTACATTTGCAATGTTCGGTTCGCGCATTGGCGAAGCCGCTCAAGCAATTCAAACTTCGCTGAAGAAAATCTCCCACGCGGAGCGCGGCGTAATTCTTTATCTCAGGCAGCGCGAAGCAAATCTCGATTTAATTCATCAACTTGAAACCTACAAATTGATGCAGGAAAAAAATCTGGATTTCCAAGCGGCGCGGCGCGTAACAGGTTACGGCAATTTTCGTGATTACGGCATCGGCGCGCAAATTCTCAATGATTTGGGCGTCAGAAAAATCCGCCTGCTGACGAATCATCCGCCGCGCATTGCCGCCATCGAAGCATTCGATTTGGAAATTGTCGAAACCGTTCCTTTATAGACGGCAAACAAAAAATGGAAAATGAAAATTTTATAATGTATAATGTAAAACACTTTCCTCGGTCAGCGTTTGCTGCAAACCATTTGCCATTTTCTTTATTTTCCTTTTTCCATTTTTCATTTTCCATTTAAGTTTTTATGTCGGAAGAAAACGAAAACAAAATCGAAGAACAAAGCGAAGCGATTCAACCGCAGGAAAACACGGCGGAAGACGCCGCGCCTGTAGCCGCAACGCGAAACGGATTTATCACGCGCCGCAGGCTCGGCATATCCTTTGGCTTGCTGGCTTTGATTCTGATTTTGCTTTCATTTACGACCGTTATTCTCTACCGCACGGGTTATTTCGACAATCAAATCAAAGCGCAGTTTGTCGCAAAAATGAACGACATCGGCATTGTTTTTAGCGCCGATGTTTTTACAGTGCGCGTCGCGCCTCTGCGATTGGAACTGAAAAACGCGACTTTCAACGACAAACTGACGGGCGATAAATTGTTTTTCGTCCGCCAAGCCGACCTCAATTTAACCGTTACGAATCTTTATGCGTGGCAACTGAGCCGCGACATCAGCATTGATACGACGGATATTAACGGCGTCGAAGCGTGGGTGAAGTTTGACGAAAACGGGAAATCGAATTTCTCAAATTTAAATCTCGTCCAAGACCAAGCCGGCTCGCGCGTGAATTTCAAATATTCGTCGTCGAAATTTTCTCTGAAAGACGGAATCGTTCATTACGGCGACGCGCAGCATAAATTCTCAGGCGACGCGCACAATGTTCTTTTCTTTTTAGAGCCGGAAAACGCTGCCGTGCCGGACGAGCAGAAACGTTATCTGTTTGACGTAACTTCTACCGATTCGACTTTTGTTTACGACGAAAAAAGCACGGTCGAAAAAATCGATGTGCGCGCCAGAGGAATTGCCGACAATTACGGTGCGGAAGTTTCCGAGCTTAAATTAACGACGCCGCTCGGCGAATCGAGTTTAAGCGGCAAATTGACCGATTGGAAACGGCTGCAATACGATTTTAATATTGATTCGACAGTTGATTTAACGCAGACTTCAAACGTTTTCCCGCTCGGAACGGCGATTCGCGGCGTTGGAAATTTTAGCGGACACCTGACGGGCGAAGGCGAGAAATATAAACTCGAAGGCGATATTAAATCCGATGCACTCGCCGCCGACAACATTCGGTTGAAAGGTTTGAATGTTACGGCGACGGTTGCGGGCGAAAATACGATGTATGAAGCAAACGGCAAAGCGATTGCCGAAATGCTCACGTTTGAAGATTTTCAAATAAACGCGCTTCAGCTTGTCGGCAATATTCGCGGGACGGGAACAGATTTTAAATGGTTTGGCGAACTGCAGGCGGCAGCGGCAAAATCGCCATTGGGAACAATCGCCGGACTTTACATCACCGATGCGGTTGCCGAATACAAAGACAGTCAATTAAATGCAAATTTGGGAAACGTCCGCGCCGGAACATTCAATTCGCCGGACGCGACGATTCAATCGCTGCAAACACGAAATCTCAAGATTTTTTCAAACGGCGACCGGACGGATTTTTCCGCCCCGAATCTTCGCGCCGGCTCGGTTAATGCCGGAAACGCAAAACTCAAAGGCGTTGACGCAAGCAATATAAAAGGCACAAAACGCGGCGAGCAAACCGATATAACGGCGGGAAATTTCCGTGCAAATTCCGTCCAAGCCGCCGGTGCGAGTATTACAGGCGTCACTGCGGGCAATGTAAAAATCAGAGACACGAAAAATCGCATCGACATCGGCGCGGCAAATGCGACCGCACAAAGCGTCGAGACAAAAGATTCGCGCCTGAGAAATTTGAACGCTAAAAATATCAACGTTCAAAGACAAAACAGCATAACGAACATTCAAGCGGAAACCGCGCAAGCCGACGGTTATCATATCGGCGGCGGCAACGGCGGCGTAGATTTCGGCGCGTTGACCGCTTCGGGCGTTACGATAAAAGATACGAGCGAAGCGACGGAAGTTTATTCAAACAATTTGCGAACGGCTAAAATCGAAACGAGCGCCGCGGTTTTGGGAAGTGTTAACGTCGCAGGCGTCCGCTTGACGATTCGGCAAGGCAGAATCGAAGCGTCCGCGAACAGCGAAGTCAACGTCGGCAATGTCGCATTAACAAAATCAACATTGCCCGAAGGCGGAAATCTTGAAGCTGTTAAACTTTATAAACCCGTTTTTATACTCGAACCGTCGGGTCATTATCGCGCCAGCGCGGATATGAGTTTGGGCGGCGGCGTTTTGGGAAGCGTCCGTTTGGGCGCGGCGCGCGCGGCGATCGTCGCCGAAAACGAGCAGGTCGCGCTTAACAACTTAACCGCCGATGTGATGGACGGCAGCGTTAACGGAAACGCCGTTATAGCTCTAAACAATCGCCGCAATTCGCGCA
>JALYZF010000263.1 GCA_030948995.1 Acidobacteriota bacterium | reverse complement strand
GCTCGGCTTCAGTTGCCGTGACATCGCGCGGCGTGGCAATAATAAAGTTAATGTAATCTTCGTCGGTTATTTTCGGCGGATTCATTCTTTATTTTTATCAAATATCTGTTCAACTGCGTAAGTCCTATTAATATTATGACGACGAGTACTTACAACCTGCGTCGTCAGGAAAAATAATAAGGTCGAAACACATTTAAAATTAGATATTTAGACCTTGATTTTTATCCAATCAACCAAACCAATATGGCGTTTTCTGTGTCCAAACCGACTGCGGGTAGCGTTTGTGCAAAATCTGAAAAGCCTCTTTTGAAAATTTTAACGTCTCTTTATCCGTGCAGCCGTAGCGCGTAGAGCGCACAGCCAAATGCAGAATCTCAGGTGTTTGAGCATGATTTGGATTTTGATTGGCAAACCCGACGGCACGGCGTGCCAGAAAAGTCGCCGAGTTGCCGGAGGCTAAAATTTGTTGATGTTCGCAGGCAGCACTATTTACTTCCGCTGCGGTCAGGAAAGTTGGGTAAACCTCTGGATATTGGAAATCGTAACGGTCGTAATGATTTCCGTCCTCGCCAGTCTCATTAGGATTGCACCACCAGTTTCCGCGTATGCTGTCAATAGATGCCGGTTTTGAGGTTTCGCGTCCGTAACCGATTGGAACAAACGGTTCAATGACAGGATAACTCAAAATAGTTATCAGCGCGGCGGCTTCACGGTCAGTTGCATTTGACGAGTTGACGTATTTTGAAAATTCCGGGGAAAAATCTTTTGCGTAACGCTCGACTAACGGCGCAAATTCGTGTTCAATTGTCTGATTTCCCAAAATAAAAGCTCGCGTCCAAACCGCAACGACCAGAAATTTTTTCAAATGTTCTGGCAATTGCGAATTCAAAGCCGCCTGTCTTAAAGTTGAAAGCGGCATTTTCTCATTCATAAAAGCAACGGCGTCTTCGTCAAACATCGGGCGATTTTTCCAAACCCCTAATTCCGCGTCGTCCTTCAAATCATCGCCTTCTTGGGTTGGGTCGTAGCTCCAGACAAACAGCGAAGGCTTACGCTGGGCAAATTGAAGAAATTCATTCAGGTTTTGTGCCGTCGAAAGCCTTTGGGCGAGAAATTTATTTTGCGTCGAAACTGGAAATTCTTTCAGATTATTTGAGAAAGTTTCCGCGAGCTTTTCACTCGCTTCGGCGAGTTTTCCAGTTTCGAGAAGGAGTCTGATTTGATTAAAACGAACTGTTGCAAACGCCGGAGAACTGCTTTGAATCTTTTTTGCTTCGGATAAAATTTCAGAAATTTGCGCGGTATCTTTTTCAGTTTGTATCAAAGTTGCCACAAACCAAGCTAAATTTCCCGTTGCTTTCCATTTTTCAAAAGCGTGTTGGAAACCGTCTTGCGACTGATATGTAAAAAGCCAATCGCTCAAATCTTCTTGGCGTCGGTTTGCCGGAACGTCCCGGAGTTTTAGTCGATACTCGTAATCGTATTTGCGATTTTCTTTCTCGGCTTGCTCAATATCAATTTTCTCTCCCGTTTCATGCGCCTTATTTTCAACCGCATCGAGCAGCCAGATGTAATCAATCAAATCATTACGGATGTTTTGATTTTCGTTTGGCGCAGATAGAATTTTGGCAAGTTCGGGTTGGCGTTGTTGCGGATTAAGGCGAAACATCGTCAAACCAAGAAGCCGTTGGGCTGATTGCCTGAACTCGCTCATCGAAGCGTCCGATGAAATACTCTGCAATTGCGACGCGGCTTTTTGTAAAAGCTCTGATTTTTCTTTTTTTCTTTCACTAAGCGGTGTTTTGTTTTTAACAATTGAACTGTTGGCGGCGGAATTTGCCGAACCGAAACCTGCATTTCCATTCAAAGAATTACTAACGGAAACGTTTGCATCGCTTATAAACGGGCTGTTTGAATTGGTTGTATTTGAATTATTAGCAGATTCGTAATCTGAATCAGAAGTATCAATAAAACTAGCTTGTCTAATATATGTTCGCGCAATAACGAAACGTGCCGTTTTGCTCCAAGGGGAATTTGAATCGGCAGCGATTTGCTCAAATTTCGTTCGCGCTCCCTGATTGTCGCCCGTATAAAAAAGCGCGGCGGCAATTTGATATTCGCGGTCTTGTCGCAGCCATTCGGGAAAATTTTCATTCAAAGATTCCGGGATTTTTTTCGCTTCGCCGCAATTTGAAAAAACCGTGTCTTGTCCATTAACCCATTCCTTAACGTTTTCTTCCTTTCCGTATTTGGCGATTCTATCTTCCAAAGTATTCGCCGCATTATTAAATGCGTCTGCAAGACAATTTGAATAAGAAGAATAATCGTTTGGAACTAACTTTTCAGTTTCGATTTTTGTTTCATCAGACAAAATTTTTGCCCGTGCGTCTTTCCACTTTTGAAAATAATCGGGCTGCGCGTCAACGGCGGCAGTAGCGTTTGAATTGTCGCCGTCCGGACGATAATTTTCGATTCTGTTTGTCAGTGCAGTTTCAATTTGTTTTTGCTCGTTAGCGGTCAAAGGTAAATTGTTAAGCCGCCGGTAAAAAACAAACAAAGACATTCGCCCGAAAGTTTCAGGAACAATGCCTGCTTTGCCATTTATGTATTCTCGAAGCGGATAGTCGGCGTGCTTTGTTAAGCTGAAAACCGGGTCAACGGTAAACGGTCCGCAAGCGTCGGCTTTCGGCAGACCGCCGAAAAACAATGAATAAATCAAAAGCAACCACAAGCAGGCAAATTTTTTCATCGCAAAATTCCTTCGGGCAAATTCACTAAATCATCGGCGCGCCAACCGCGCGGCGCGGAATTAAAAATAAAAAATTTTCGGTTTGGCTTGAACTTTATGTTCAAAGGCTCGGTAATCGAAACGCCGTAACTTGAGCGGCAAAGCGGCTCTTGCCAATCATTTCCCTTTGCTAAAAAATCACGAATCGCTTTATCGTCTGCGCCCATCTCGAAAATCATCGGAACGGCTTCGTCAACCGGCAAACCGGCTAACCAGTCATCGTCGGCGCACCACGAAGCCAAAGCGGTCGTAGTCAAAGGCACATTTTCCGGTAACTGTTTCTTTAATTCAGTAATAAGATTCTTGTAAAAATCTCTTTCCGAAACGGTCGCGTCAAAATCTATTTGTATCGCTTTGATGTTAGGCAATTCTAACGTTTTTTTGACGAGCGAAACAATCTTTTTTTGCTGCTCGTCGGACAGACTTGGACGCGCCGAAGTTCGTTTTTCGGTTTCGATTCTAGTTACGGC
>JALYZF010000249.1 GCA_030948995.1 Acidobacteriota bacterium | reverse complement strand
TCCGTATGTGATGCCTTTACATAACGCGCCGACCGGCGCGGGCGATTACGCGGCGTTTCATTTTCATATCGAATTTCATCCGCCGCTTCGCAAACCGAATCTGCTGAAATATCTGGCGGGACCGGAAATCGGCGGCGGCAATTTTTTATCCGACACCGCGCCCGAAGAAAAGGCTGCGGAATTAAAAGCGCAGCCCGAGATTCATTATAAAAAGAAATCAAAAAATGTTTGAAAACGCGAGCGATTTTCTGCCGGTCATCAAAAATCTGCACGAGCAAATTCGCGCGTCGGTCGTCGCGGCTTGCGAAAATTCCGCCATTGAAAATTTGTCGCGTATCGCTTGCGAAGAAGAATTCGGCGACACGATTTACGCGGTTGACCGCGTGAGCGAAGAACTTTTAATAGAATTTTTTGAACGCGAAATCGCCGCGCATACATCGGTGGTTCTAATCGCCGAAGGTTTGGAAAGCGGACAAATCGTTCTTCCGCGCGGAACTTCGGACGCGGACGCGAAATGGCGCGTCATCGTCGACCCGATTGACGGCACGCGCGGGCTGATGTATCAAAAACGGAGCGCGTGGGTTTTAACCGGAATCGCGCCGAATAAAGGTTTTGAGACAAATCTTTCCGACATCGAATTGGCGATTCAAACCGAAATTCCGCTTATCAAACAGCATCTTTCCGACACGCTCTGGGCGGAAAAAGGCAGAGGCGCGAGTGGCGAAAGATACAATCGAACGAGCGATGAAATTACCGAATTAAAACTCGCGCCGTCCAAAGCCGAAACCATCGCGCACGGTTTTGCGAGCGTCTCCAGATTTTTCGCCGGAGTCGGCGTCGAAGCGACCGAACTGTACGAAGCAATTGTCCGCGACGCGCTCGGCGAAGTGCAGGCGGGAAAAGCGCATTGCTTTGAAGACCAGTATATTTCAACCGGCGGACAGCTTTACGAATTGATGGCGGGACACGACCGTTTCATCGCCGATTTACGTCCCGTTTTTGAAAATTCGCTCAAAAAACGCAGGCTAAAACTCGGAATTTGCTGTCATCCATACGATTTATGCACCGAATTAATTGCCCGCGAACTCGGCGTAATCGTAACGGACGAAACGGGCAAACAACTGAAAACGCGGCTTTCGGTCGAAGATGACGCGGCGTGGATCGGCTACGCCAACCGAGCGATTCGCGCACAAATCGAGCCGCTTTTGCGGGCGCAATTAAATAAATTTTGATGTATCGTATCGTTCAAAATTCACCTCAAAACTTGCCGCCGGACGTTGCGGAATTCATCGAAACGCTCAACGCGCTTGAGCAAAATCGAAACGAAAAGGCGCGGAAATTTTTTGATAAAAGCGCGGAAATTTTTGTCGCCCGGGCGCCCGGCAGATTAGACGTGATGGGCGGAATCGCCGATTATTCCGGCTCGCTCGTTTTGCAAATGCCGATTGCCGAAGCCGTCTGCGCCGCTTTGCAGAAAGACGAGGCGAGGCGTTTGAAATTTTTAAGTTTGGGCGCGGCGGAAAATAATCGAACCGATTATTTTGAAATAAACTTGGCGGATTTCGAGCCAAACGGAAAGATAATTAGTTATTCGTCGGCGCGAAAATTATTCGATGGCGCGAACAGTTGGGCGGCTTACGCGGCGGGCGCGTTTTTGGTTTTGATGCGCGAAAAAAATGCGCGTTTTACAAAAGGCGCGAGAATTTTGATTGATTCAAAAGTGCCGGAAGGCAAAGGCGTAAGTTCTTCGGCGGCAATCGAAGCGGCGGCGATGAAAGCGATTCAGGCGGCGTTTGAAATTGAAATCGAACCGCGTGAAACGGCTCTTTTATGTCAAACGGTTGAAAATTCGGTGGTCGGCGCGCCGTGCGGAATTATGGATCAAATGGCGGTGATATGCGGCGAAGAGAATAAACTTTTGCGGTTGCTTTGCCAGCCCGCCGAACTCGAAAAATCGCTGCCGATTCCCGATGAAATCGAGTTTTGGGGAATCGATTCGGGCGTGCGCCATTCGGTCGGCGCGGGCGATTACGGTTCGGTGCGAACGGGCGCGTTTATCGGTTATCGAATCGTCGCCGATTTGTTGAAATTCAAAATCAACGAAACTGATATTGAAAATTTTGTCGAAATTGAAGACGAAAAATACGGCGGATTTTTAGCGAATATCACGCCCGCCGAATTTGAAAAAAACTTCGCCGCGCATTTGCCCGAAAAAATTAGCGGTGCGGATTTTCTGGCGCGTTATAAAGGAATCAGCGACGCGGCGACAAAAATTGCGGCGGAGAAAATTTATCCGGTTTTTAATCCGACGGCGCATCCGATTTATGAAAACTCGCGCGTCCGCCGCTTCTCTGAGTTATTAAGCGAGCCGTTAAGCGAAAAGAATTTGCTCGAACTCGGCGAATTGATGTATCAATCGCACGTGAGCTACACGACTTGCGGGCTAGGTTCGGCGGAAACGAATTTGCTTGCGGAAATCGCTAAAAATAAAAATAGTATTTACGGCGCGAAAATCACAGGCGGCGGAAGCGGCGGCACTGCGGCGATTTTAGGAAGACGCGGCGCAGATGCCGAAATCGAACAAATCGCCGCCGAATATAAACAAAAAACAAATTGTCGCCCGCATATTTTTTCCGGTTCGTCCGGCGGCGCGGCTTCTTTCGGATTTTTGAAGTTAAAACGAATAAATTAAGACGAGGATTGGTAAATTATAAGCAATTATCAACCGAAACCCGAAGATAAATGCAGTTGATTTTCCGAAAAAATAATCACCATTTTGAGAGATATAGGTAGTTTAAATTTGTGATAAACTCAATGGAAATATAGATGAGCAATTTTTTGTCCGAAACAAAATCAGAACGGCAGACCGGCGCGTTAAATCCGGCGAAAACGACCAGAATGCTGCTTCGCTTGATTCGCGCTTTGCAGCCGATTTCGCGCATCGAGATTGCACGCCGCCTAGACGTAAACCGCAGCACGGTAACGGAGATTGTCAGACCTTTGATTTCCGGAGGCATTATCCGCGAAGACTCGTTTGAAACCCAAGATACGAATCGTCCGCAGGGACGACCGCCGATTGGTTTGTATTTTAACGACGAAGATGATTTTTTTGTCGGTCTGAATTTGGGCGTAAAGCATACGCAGGTCGGTTTGGCGACCATCACGGGCGAAATTTTGGCGGAAGAAGAATTTGAAACTCCGCCCGAAGCAGAATCGGCTTTGAAAACAGCCCGAAAAAAAATCGCCGAGTTGTGCGGCGGCATCGAAAAACGCGCCTTGCGAACAATCGGTGTCAGCGTTCCGGGACCGACCGACGAAACGCGCCGCAAATTACTGTATGCGCCGCATCTCAGCTGGTCTGATGTCGCTGTTGCCGACGCGCTTTCTTTTGACGGCGTTCCGGTTATTGTCGAAAATGACGCGACCGCCGCGGCGTTGTTTGAATCGAGAATGAATTTAATTCATTCGACTGAAAGCTCGCTCGATAATTTTATTTTGGTCAGGTCGGGAACGGGAATCGGCGTTGGTCTGGTCATAGACGACGAGATTTATCGCGGCACGGGACGTGGACAAGGATTTGCCGGCGAGTTCGGACATATGACGATTTTGGCGGGCGGCAAAGCGTGCGTTTGCGGTAATCGCGGCTGCTGGGAAAAATATGCGTCGGCTTCTTCGGCGGCGGAACTTTACACGGGCGACCGTGCTTTCTTCGATAATACGAAAATGCCGCGTTTTGTCGAGATTGTCGCCCGCGCCGAAGCCGGCGAAATCAGAGCGCGAAAAACGCTGGAGAAAATCGGCGAATATCTCGGTGTCGGCATCGCTAATGTCATTATGGGCATCGGCGTTCATCAGGTCATCGTTAGCGGCAGATTGGTCTACGGCTGGAAATTTATCAAACTGCCTTTGCGCGAAGCCGTCAAACGAAGCATCGTCGGAAAAACCTCGCATTGGACGGTCGAGTGCGGCGAACCGAAAGGCTCGGCTCTCGGCGGAGCATTGGAAGTCGCCGTCGAAGAATATCTGATGCGCGGCTTAAAAATCTAATGGTCTATCTTAGTCAGGAGTGGCTAAGGCTCAGTTGTGGTCATCCCTCTCATTAATTCTTTAGTCGATACAATTTTATCTCAAGATTACACATTGGGGCAAAATGTGTAATCTTGATTTATGGGTGTGAATTTACCCATAAGCTGTCATTAACTTTCACCTAAAATCAACAACTTATAGTTTCAATGTATTCATAATCTGTCTCTAAAGTTACGCATAAGTTGTCATTTTCTACTGTTTTTTACCCATATTATGTCATTATTTTAAGCCGGTATTTATCCTGAAATTTTAGATAATTATTTAAATCATGATTTTTTGGCATCACCTTCTTCGGTCACTCAAAAGCCACCTTTTGAAATAGTTTGAAGAGATGGGTTGAGTTTGTTGGTGTGCAGTCTCAGTGCTAATTCCGGTTTGTTTAATTGCCGGTTAATCTTGAGTCTTTTTGCTACTATTTTCTAATGAAATATCGGGGTTATCCCACTCTGGAACTAAAGACCTAGAAATTAAAAGATATTTCCTCGTCGAGCATATTTTGTGAACGATTTTCTTTGATCTCAATGTTTTTAAGCTGAGAAATTGAATCGAGAATGCTTGTAATGTTAGCTGTGAAAAAGTCATCAGCCTGTTTTTTTCTGTTTAGCTCATCAAAAACTTTATCGTACGCGTTTACCCTTTCGCCGAAGTTAATTACCGTCAGGGAAGTCAGCGGAAGGTTTTGTTCTCTGATTTGCGGGAGGCGCGGTTCGATTAAAATTTGCTGTAAAAAATCTGAATTATTTGTAACGATTAGTTCATTTCCGACTAATGAGTAATTGACACTCCAATTGAGCATCGGCAGTTTTAATTCGCGCCGAATGTAAGAATTTTCAGATTTTGTCTCCCAATTTAATTTCACATCGGGTGCCTCAATCATCACCTGTGCGAGAAGTTTTCGGCTGACTGCCGCTTCAAAATTTTCCCGGTCGAAAGTTTCGGGGGATGCGAGATGAAACAAAGCGGCGCTTTGAAACTGGGCAAACATCGGCGCGGGCAGCATTTTCGGTTGAGTAAATGTTAGAATTGCCCGCGGATTACCTGTTCGGAGAATTTTTGAAAAATCAATCTCGATTTCGCGTCTTTCAATTGTATTGTCATCATTGGTTTCATCAATAGTTTGGTCAAATTTTCCTCCCAGAGATTCGTAATTGTTGCTCGAATAATCATCGTAATTGTCGAAAAACGAATAATCCGAACGATTATTTCGCCTATTCTTCTCAATTTCCTGAGGGCGCGCGAAAATCGTTTTTTCGACGGCTTCGTCAACTGTTTTTTGATTTCCCGACTGCAAGCGGTAAAAGGGAACATTCGGCGGCAAAAACGTCAATATCTTTTCGATGTCTGAATTTTCAATCAGGGAAGTTGCTGTGGCTTTATCAAGCAAAAACCTTCGCCGCTCAATGAGTTTTTCCGCCCCGATTTCAAAATCAAAAATTCCCGCCCGTGTATTTTTCAAATCGCCAACCTCAGACATCAGCCAGTAATGTTTGAAATAATAATCATCGTTCAGAGCCGTTTGATTGAGCCAAACAGTTGCTGCGTGCGGCTGGATTTTTTCGCTCAAAACCTTGAAGAGCGGTTCGCTGGTAAGACGGTTTTTTGCCTGTTTGCCGTTTATATTATCGAGTGTCTGAACAAGTCGCTTTTCACTTGTCGCCAAAATGAAACGTCCCTTAAATTGAGTGAAAATCAATTCCTGCTTTTGCCGCCCGCGGTCAGCTGCGACGTTCACGCGGTAAATGGTTGTGTTGTCTTCGAGTGTTTCTTCTGTAAATTTATCACGGTTTTGAGCGAATTTCGTCGCCGCGAAAATTTCATCGGAGACGGGCGCGATAAAAACAAAATCGAGTTTACCGACATCGTAAAGCGCAATCGCCGCCTGATTTCCGGCGAACTTGCTCAAAACTTCCAAATCAATCGGAAAGCCCGTCGCATCATTAAATTCCTGCCAACGGCTCGCCAATTTTCTGCCCAGATGATTGTTTGCAAAATCCTTAAAATTTTCGCTTTCGAGGTATTTTTCCTTAAGTTGCGACTTATTCCAAAGTTTGATAAGAGCCGGCAAATCTGCGATTTGAACATACAACACGGCACCATCGCGCGGAAAATCTTCAGCCGGCGCGAAAGGCTTGCCATTAGTTTGCGAATAAACAATAAAAACCCCGATTGCGATAACAGAGACGGCAATAAAAATTTTCAATTTCATAATTTCCTCGTATTCTCCGAATCAACTTTGAAATCGGTTGCCGGAGCGTTTTTCTCTGATTTAAGTTTTTGCAAAACTGATATTCGCTCAGCGTTTGCCATGGGTTTGGCGTTTTCAAATTCAATTGCCCGGTCAAAATCTCCGGTTTTTTCCGCCGCTACTGAAAGAACATCAAGCAGTTCATCGGATTTTGCTGTTTTATCTGTTTCAGCTAGCCGAAGCACGGCAAATGGTTTATCTGTCAAAGCGTAAAGTTTTATAAGATTCTGGCGGGCAGAAATCTCAGCTTCGTTGTCGGCGATTAAGGAATTGATGTAAAAATCCGTCGCGGCTTCAAATTGATTTAGATTTTCGGCGCTCATTCCGGTATAAAACTGCGAAAACGAATCGAAACCGATGTTTGGAATCTCCGCATTCAAAACGAGTCGGGCTTGCCAGCGCTCTGGACGCGAAGAATTTTTATCATTAATGATTTCGGTCAGAAGATTTTGCGCGTCCTCGTTTTCCGCTCTCGTAATAAGAATTTTGGCGAGTTCAATTTTGTTTGCCGAATCAGACGGTTTCGCTTCTGCTAGTTGTCGGCGAAAAGCGATTGCCGCATCCGTTTGTTTAAATTCGGTGGCGATTTCGGCGGCAATTTTCAGCGCGTCAAATGTATTGATTGAATTGCTTTCGGTTTCGGATATTTTCGCCGGATCTGCTGCCTGTATTTTAACGGAATCAAAGCCCGCGATTTCTGCCAAAGCCGCTTCTTTTTTAGTTTCGTCGCTTATTTCAGTCATCAGTCGCAAAATTTGAAGTGCTTTTTCCGGCTCATCTTTTTTAAAAAAGGCGCGCGCCAAACCAGCAAAATTACCTGTGTTAAATTGTTCGAGCGCGAGCATTCGTGCAAAAAAGCTCTCACTTAACCTGATCTGGTCTGCCGGGCGATTTTCATCCTTTAGAATCTGCAAAATGTCATTAAAACGCTCGACGCTCGGAGGTTTTATCTCCGCCGCCGAATCGCTAATGTTGATGCCGACAAAGCGTTTGATTTCGGGTTCATCAAATTTGCCCGCGCGGATTTCCAATTTGATTTTTGCTTCACGCAGCCATACAGGACGCGCGTAACGCCCGCTTAGTTCCTTTTCAATTTCCGCAATCGTTTGTCCGGCTGCGACGTTTTCCCGTCGGTTGATAAGGAGTTCGAGATATTTTTTCTGCCAATTGTATTTATCGTTTTCAGGCTCTTCGGTTTTGTATTCGTTTTCCTGATCGTAAACTGATTCGGCATCGCCGGCAGTCCAGACTCTTTGCACAACAGAGGTAAAATTGTAATCATAATCGCTCGTGTCATGTTTTCGATTGATAAGTAGTTGGTAAAATGACTTTTGTTCATCTTTACCGATTAAATTTTCATTAATGAGCATCGCCGCAAGGGAAGTGTCGGTCGGTCGCGCGTGCAGAATAGCTTGAAAATACGCGGATTTTTCCTGCTCGCTGTTGAAAGAAGCAACGATGCTGCGAATTAATTTTTGAAAATCTTCGGAATTTTTGGCATCGTTTGCCCGCAAAAACTTTACGATAATTGGCGACAGTTTCTCCCGCCCTTGACGGCTCAAACCGTATTTCTGAAAAACCTGAAAATAAATCGCGCCGCTTTGCACGCTCTCGTCTTCCAAAACTCGCGCCCACGATTCTTCAGCGTAATCAGGTCTGCCGATTTTGAAATAAGCAGCACCGAGAGTCACCCATTTTGTCTTTTCATCGGACTCGAAGGAATTGTCCGTTTCAACAGCCAGGCGCAAATGCTCTATTGCCGATTTTAATTCATTGCGCTCGAAGTAGAATTCGCCGAGCTTAAATTGTTCGTCCCGGTTGCGCGGTTGATTTTCAATCATCGCAACTAAAAATTTCCGCGGTGGAATTTCTTTGTCTTTCTTATCGAAATGCCATTCGCCGTATTCGCGCGCGAGCCGAAACCAATCATCATTGATTAAAAATCGCTGTTTGTCGGGGATTTGTTTGACCATTTCACCGATTGAATCAAATTGCAGCGCTTCACAAAAAAAACATTCTGATTCTTCGCCGAATTCACGCAAAGCGAGCGATGTTTCGGCGTTGCGAGAAACTTTCCATGCTGCCGGAAAATTCGATTTTTCAATCGCTGCGTGCGCAAGCTGGCGCGCTCCTTTGCGAAGAAGAAAATTTATCAACTGCAATTGATTGGCGGAAGATTTCTCGGTTAGGGATTTGAGTTCGTCCGGTTTTTCGCCGTATAAAATATCCAAATAACGGGCGACGTTTTCATCATCCGATAGCCTGATTTTTTCACTCGGTTTCCAGTAAATCAGGCGAAGTGCTTCAAGTTCCTTTTCCCGATTTTCAACGAGCTTTGCCGCCTCCGCTCTAAGTTGTAAATCGTCGCTTCCGTATTTTTCGAGCGCATCGAAAGTTTTTTGGTATGCGCCGCGCTCGTTGTAAAAATTTACGAGATTGCGCAACTGCATTTGACCGTCCAAAGTTGAATTATCAGCTTCAACTTTTTTTCGCAAAATCATTTCCTCTAAATCACCGAAACCGGCACGCCGGCTCAAATTCTGAATCAGTGAAACGCTTGCGTGTCGGTCTGAAGACAGGGAAGTTTCTTCGATTTTGTGCCGTAAATCTTCGTGTAGCTTTTCTAATTCCTTGTCCGTACCAATATTTCGCGCCGTTGCGCCGATCGATTCAGTTAACGCGCCCTCCAGAATCGTCAAACGACTTCTTGCTTCGCCCGCACCCGTTGAATTGTCTTTGTCGGCAATTTCAATCAGCTTTTTGCGTAAGTTCCACAGTTCTTTGTTGATTTCGTCGAGCGGTTCATCTTCGCGTATAGACTGGACATAACCGGAAATATCCGCCGCTCTCAACTGATCGCTTAAAGGATTTTCAAGTAATTTGCCGAAGGCTGCACGGTAGATTTCACGCGCTTTTTCCTGTTCTGTATTTTGCAATTTTCTGGCTTCGGCAAATTGATCAACCGCGATTTTCTTTTCGACTTCGGCGGGCAATTTCGCTTTTTCTACCTCGATTTCCGAAAATCTTCCCGCTTTTTTAAGGATTTCAATTTTCTTTTTAACGTATTCGATTTGGTCGCCGGTGATTGCCAAAACTTCGTCAATGTTTTTTAAGGCTTCGTCGTAATTGCCGCCTTTCGTTTCAATATCGGCAACCGCTAAATATAGTTCCGGCATTTCAGGCTGATTGCCAATAGCAGCACGGTAATTTTTCAAGGTATTTTCAAAATCTTTATTTGCCTCATAGATTCGAGCAAGCACAACGTTCCAGCGGTAGTTTTTGAAGGCTTCGGCAGAAGTCTTTTCGTAATAATTAACCAGCGTTTCCGCGCCGCCGTAACGCTCGACGTAGGAAATTGCGTTTTCGGTCAATTCTTCGTTTTCCGGCTCGCGGTTGATGATTTCGATATGCTGCTCGACTGCCGATTTGTAGTCTTTGAGTTTGGTAAAAGCGTCAATCATCTCCTTGCGCAAATCGGCAATCTGCGTTTCGATTTCGCGCCGGTCGGCATCAGAATTTTTCAGCTCAGTGACAGTTTCGGCAAACGCTTTTCTCATCTCGTTTGGTTTACCGGCGCGCACATAAACGCGCGCAAGTTCGTCAAAAATCTCGATGTTTGCTTTGTCCTCGTCGTGCAAATTTGCCAAAATCCGCTCGGCTGAATCGAGTCTATTAAGTCCTATTAAACGTGCCGCCAGTTTTTGTGTGAGTGCATTACGATATGAACCGCGGCTCGTCGGCAAGGCATTTTCCAAAACCTGCGCTGACTGATTTTCAAAACCAAGACGATTGTAAAAATCCGATGTCTCGGTCAGCACGCCGTAATTTGTTGGAAACTGTTGCACAAGAGCGTCTATAACCGTTTTGGCTCGATCAGGCTTTTGATTTTCTCCAAAAGAGTCGGCTAGTTGGAGGCGATATGCAATGCTCTGACGCGGACTTTTGACGGTTTCGGCGAGACGCTCAAGCGCTGTTTGTTCGCCCTCATTGTTATTTTCCGTTCGATAAAAATCTTTCGCCGCTTCGAGAAACTCTTTGTTCGCGCTTTGCCGGATTGCCCGGTTCAAAACGCTTTCGGCTTTATCGGTTTGTCTGCTGCGAGCGAGAAATTCGGCATAACCAAGCGATAAAAATGACGAATCTTTTCGTCTCAGCAGTTCACGCGAAAATGCGGAACTGATAACGCTTTCCAAATTATTTTTAGCCAATTTATTTTCGTCTCCAGCGTGCTTTTCGCGGGTGGAAAGATGCGAGAGACGCCCTATTGCTTTCTCCTTCTGCCTTTGGTCGCGCCTCGCGTCAAGCGCTTTGACGTATTCGCTAACGGCTTCGGTTTCTTTATTCTCGGCTTCCAAAATCGCGCCCGTTTCAAAAGCGTAAAGCGTGTCGTCGCCAAACTTTCCCCGTATTGTTTTAATTGTTCTGAGTGCATCTTCGTATTGAAAATAATCCCAGTAAACGGTCGCTGTATCAAGATAAATTTCCTTGTCGCCCCGCGCCGTTTCAATTAATTTTTCCCATTGCCCGCGGGCTTTTTCGTAATCGCCCAGTTCCGCATAGATCTCGCCGGCGCGAGTTCGCTCATCGGCGGAACCGGGCTGAAAATCGGCTGCCGCGTTTGCAACAATTGCAGCTTCGCCGAGCGATTCACGTTTTTTCTGTCCAAACGAACGAGTGAAATTTATCAGACGGTTCGCAAACTCTGGCGTGTTCGGATATAGCTCGTTAAGCCAGCGGTATGCAGCGACCCCGTTTTCAAAATCTGACAGACGAGCCGAAGCATCGGCGCGGAAGAGTGCATAAATCGTATTTTCGCGTCCTTTCGATTGTTCAAAATAATCTCTCAAACGATTAGTTCGCGCCAAATCATTGAGAAACTGCTCGCGGATTTCCGGCAATTCAAAGTAGTATTCGGCGGAAAGCGCGCGCCATTCGTTTTCCCGTCCGTTATCCTTGTAAAACCGCAAAAGTCCGTTTGTAATCCAGACGCTATGCGGAAAACGGGCGTGCGCTGATTGGTAGAGTTTCAGATACAATTGCTTTTCAAACTCGGTTGCCGAAACATTATCGCGTGCAAATTCTGACAAAAATTCGCGCGTATCTGAGTCGTCTAATTTGCCGACTAAATCTTCGGAAAATTCGGCAAACTCAACGTTTCGCTTGTTTCGCACAAAAAAGCGGGCGAGCCGGTCGCGCCAATTGTTAGTCTGAAACCGCGCGAGCGCCGTTTTGTAAACCTCCAGTTGCTCCGCCGTTAAATTCGTCTGCTCAAGCCATCTCAAACGTTGTTCATACAGCCATTCTTCATCTGGATATTTGGCAATTTCATTTGAATAAAGCGCGAGAATATCTGCCGTTTTCTTTTCATTGGCAAAGGAGGCGACGTATTTTTCTAAAACTTCCTGGTAAGTTACCGCGTCATCTTTTCTTCCCAGATAATCATGAAAAGCTGTAGTCTTTTCGTCATCATAGTAATAATCGGTCTTTGGCGCTTCTTCCTCATTTGGAATATTGATTCCTTCGTTACAATTTGGCTTGGTCGTAGAAACTTCTTCGCCGGAATCATCGGAGAAAACAATGTCTTCGACTTTTTTAGCCGCACGAACTTTTCCTTGCTTTCCTAAATAATCGAGCGCCTTTTGATAAACCTGTCTAGCTTTTTCTTCGTTTTTTACGGTTGTAAAAGCGTCAGCGAGTTTTAATGCTGCCCCCGGATAATCAGTTGAATTCTCGAACCTATCGGCAAATTCATTCAAAGTTTTCTCGGCGATTTCCGTGTCCTTTGTCGCGGTGTAAAGCCGCACAATATCGAGATACATTTGCTCGAGTTCCGCAGACGCCGGATTTTCGCTTTTGTATTCTTCAAAAATGCGGAAAGCGGCAGCGCGATTAAACGATTTATTAGCTTTAATTTCCTGCTCACTGAATTTCTCGCGCACGCCCGAATCGGAGAAAATCAAAGACAAAATTCCGGTTGCAATTCCCGGATTCGTATCGGCACGGGCGACATCTTCATAAAATCGCAAATCACCTTTGGTGAGCGGTAGTCGCCTGTTTTCCGCGTCCGAAAACATCTCGAAAAGTTGGTAGAGAATCTTCGCGCGAAGCTCGGAATTGCTCTTAAAATCTTCGCGCACATAAAGGGTATAAAGAAAACGTGACGCTAAATCGGCTTCGCCTGCGTGAATAAGAAGCCGTGAAACAGTTACAAGTTCTTCAGTCGTCCAGCTTTTTTTCGCCTGTTCAAGTTTTAAAATTATCGGCGCAATCGAATCATTTCCATAGGAATAATCATGGTTTTGGTAAAGCGCGAGCCGGATGCCGGCGTCAAAATCGGCGGGATTTTTCTTAAAGCGCGTTTTTAGTTCTGAACCATAAGCGCGAAGACGATCTTGCGCGTTCAAAAAATCGTAAAACTTTTGCGCCTGAGTTTCCGTCCAAAACGGGTCAAACGCCGCCGTGTAAATTTTTTCTGCTTCCTGTGCATCGTTGGTTTCGAGAAGAATCTCGATTTCTTTTTCCAGCAAAGCGCTTTTTCGGTCGGGAAATTGAATTTTCGCCTGACGCACAAAATTTAACGCTTCAGGGTAATTTTTTTCTTCTGTTAAATTATCAATTAATCGCACAAAAATCGGATAAACATCCGTGTTTTCCTTTGCGATTTCTGAATAAAATGCGGTTTGCAGATACTCCTTTAAATCGTGCTTTCGCGCCGTATCAATTAATCTTTCAAAAGTCGCCGCGCGTTTTTCGGCAACGGTTGAAAACAGAATTTTTTTAAGAGTTTCAGCTTGTTTTTCAAACTGTGCATGCCGCTCGTAAAAAGCAGATAAATTTTCAAGTTTCGAGCGATCAATCTCTGCCAGATGTTTCAAATTATTTTCCGTTTCGTCAAAACGCAAAAGTTTCTCGTCGAGTTCAGCGAGTTTCTCCAGAATTTGCGGATTGTCAGGTGAGTTTTCGGCAAGTTTTACTAATTTCTCTCTCGCCTCGGCTGTTGGAAACGGAACAATTGCCTGGCTTCCGAAAAATTCCTGACGGGTAAAAATTGCGTTTTCGATTTCGCCGCTCGTATTTTCAGCAGCAACTTTTTGCGGTGAGCCAGTTAACCAAACAACACTAAAACTGCCGCAGATGAAAATTAATCCACAAATTATCTCAGTTAAAAGCAGGTGGTTTCTTAAATTTATCTGATTAAATCCGTGTTCATCTTTAGTTAAAATTCTTTTCCACTTCCTCGTTTTTTCGCCTGAAAATTTCATTTTCCTAAAACCTCAATCTGCATTTCTTCGTTCGTCTGATTGTGCGCGAAATCTTCCGCTGAAACGCTTAAAACGTATTTTCCTGAAGCCAGCCCGTCGGGAATTCTAAGTTTTCCGACGTTTGTTTTTGCCTCATTTGACCAGAAAATTTGAACGGGTTTTGCCCCGTAAAATTTGGCGATTAAACGATTGGTGTCGCTGTCAGCGGAAACTTTCAGATTTATTTCTTCTCCGGCACGGAAAGTTTGTTTGTCGAGACTGACTTTTACTTTTGGGGCGCGGCTGTCAACGACAAAAGTTTTCTCTTCTTGATAGCCGTCGCCGTTTTTATCGATCAGCAAAAGACGACATTTATATGTGCCGTCAGCCATCCAGACGGGCGCGAGAAATCTGGTTTCCCAAACACCTTCGGATTCAAGAAATTTGAGCGGCAAAGCTTCCCCGAACGGCAGAACGGCGAAAACTTCCCGTACCGATTCATCGGTCTTCACACGAATAACCGGGTCGCCCGGCTGAATCAGTCGGGGACGCAGCAACGCGCGCGGCGCGGCGATAAATGCCGTATAATCGGTGACGAATTTGTATTTTTCCGACAGGCGAATGATTTCTGCGATGTAATCTTCGCGCTCGCCGTCCCGGTTCATCGCCGCAGCGAGCGCATTAACTCGCGCCCGCGCCCAGACGCGCGGAAGAAAAGAATGAGTTTCGTCAAATTCAGGCAAGTTTATTTGGCGCGAAAGATTTATCGCCTCAGCGCCGTAATTTGCCGACAAGTTGATGTTTTGAATGTTCGATTTTTTGTAACGCCCGACAAATGAAATGTTTGAGCCGAAAAAGGAATTCTCCCTACTCGCGTAAATATCGTAAAAGTTTGCGTTGTTCGATGAACTAAAATTGAAATTTGAAACGTCCGGCGTTCCGACTTTCTCCAGAAAAAGTTTGAGTTTGAGCGCAATGTCTTCGGTTTCACGTGCAGTATCGAAATAGCCGTGAGTTTTTTCGGTTAAACTTTTCAGAAGATTTTCATTTGCGTCCGCTCCGAGCGCAAAGGCGAATAGCCTAACGTTTGAAGCATCAACAACTCGTTCGATTTCTTTTGTGCGGACGGTTTCAAGCGTCGGATTCGCATCGGAAATCAAAATGATATTCGCCTCGCCGCCGGAAAGTTTTTTTGACTGCTGAAGTGCGGTTTCCAAGCCGCGCTTAAGGTTAGTTCCGCCTCCGAGACTTGATTTTTTAACGAAATCAAGAGCTTCTTCAATGTTTTCAGCGGTTGCAGAGACGGGGTTTGCCGCAAGAACGTCGGCTTCATCGCTGAACAGAACCAGATTAAATTCATCCTCACCCGTCAAGCCGTGAAGAAAATAATCAACCGCTTCGACGGCGCGGGCGAGTTTGTTGCCATACATCGAAAGAGATGTATCGAGCAGCAAAACGACTCGTTTAGGCTGGCGTGTTTCGTCTTTTTGACGAGCAAATATCGCGTTTGCCTGAAAAAATCCGTCAGCCGATTTGTCTGCAATCTTCGGGTCGCGCAAATCGTAAGCTGAGATTTGTTCGGGCGCGCGATAAGCAACAACGGAAAGCGCGTTTTCCGGCGCATTTATTTGATAATCAAATGAAAAATCGTCTTTGAGTTCAACGTTGGAAGCGTGAAAATCGCCGACGAATTCATTCGGCTCGCTTTTTTGTATCTGCAAAGAATACGCGGAATTTTCCTGTCCGACGGGCGTAAATTGAAAATCGTTAAGGACGTGAATCTTCAAGTTAAATTCGCCGACAGTTTGCGTTTCTCCGTAACTTGGTTTAAGCGGAAAACTAAAATGTGAGTTAAGGTTTTCGACTGCCAAATCTTCCGTGTATTCCATTTCCAGACGCTTTGTGCCGTAAGCGTTGATCGGAGTAATCTTGGCCGAAAATCCCGTTGCGCTCATCGTTTCGTCAGTCGTCTGCAAAATTCCCGGGTCTATTTGCTGCCGCTTTACCGCTTCGTAAATTTGATTTGCGCGGCGTTTTTCCATCATCACGCCGGGAATTCTCTGGTCGCCGTCCCAAACGGCAAAATCCGAAATCGAGCTGGTCTGAGGCAAAGCGAAAACATATTTTCCTTCAAGGTTGCGAGCCGCGTGGTTATCAAAAATTTGCACAATCTTCACTGTCGCGTGCTGGTTATCAATCGTAATTTCAACATTCATCACCGACAGAGAGAGAATTTTCGCGTCTGGCTTCTCCGACGGCAGCGGAATCAAAACGCCTGATTGAGCTTTTACAAAGTAAAAAGGCAAAACCAAAAAAGAAGAAATCAAACCACAGATGAATAAGGGTAAACACAAGTAATTTTTTGATTTTATCTGCGTTAATCCGCGTAAATCTGCGGCTAATTTCTTCTTTTTGTCTGTGTTAAATTTCATTCCGATTCTCCGTTTTCAAAATAACTTTTCTCGATTCGCGCAATGCCGTTTGCCGTTCCGAAATAAATGTTTCGCCCATTACCTGCGATGCTCATTACGGTTTCAGACGGTAATATTTGTCTGATCGTTTTCCATTCCTGCGTCTTCAAATCGAGAATCTTCACGCCCGCCAGAGTTCCGATGTAAAGCCTTGCACCATCACTGAACATCGCATTCGGATTGACGACGAATTTGCCAATTTCATTTTCAAAGGCGCGAATATCCCCGGACGAAAGCAGCTCAAAAACTCCGCCGCCGTAAGTTCCGATAAAAATGCGATCATCCGCGCGGGCTAATGCAGTAATCCAATTGGTATGTAAGTTTGAATTTGAATCTTTAAACGTCCTCACTACGCGCGTCCCTTCGATTTCAGCAAGCCCGCCGAGCGTTCCTGCATACATTTTTCCGCCTGTTTGCAAAGTCGTGTAAACCGCATTATTCGGTAAGCCCTGAACGGTTGAAAGAACCCGGATTTTGCCGTTTTCCTGAAAAGCCAAGCCTCTGGTTGTTGCTGTAAAATCGCCGGAAAAATGTGTTATCGAATCGCTCGGCAAGCCGTCTTTTTTAGTTTGATTCTTTAGGGAAAAATCTTTTTTGAACGTGTGCCGTCCGCTCGAAGTTGCCGCAGAAACAGTTTCATCCATTGATTGCAGAAAGTTGATTTCGCGCAAGTGTTCGGATTCGAGATGTTTCAGTTTTTTGCCGTCTTCAGAAAACACGTCAATGCCATGCCGGAATGTTCCAACCCAGAGATTTTCATTTTTATCAATCGCTAAAGCCGAAACGAAATTATCAGTCGGCGCGTCCGCTTCAGGTTGATTGAAGGCTTTTATTTTGCCGCTCGTTATTTTGAAAATGCCCTGGTTCGATAAAAACCAGAGAGCGTCATTGGCTGAGACGAGCCGTGAATTTTGCTGATTTTCCAATGCGCGGATTTCTTTTAATGAGGCATCAAAGCTGAAAATTTCGCCATTGTCTTTTGTTAAGAAAATCTGATTTTTGTATAAAGCTAAACCTGAAAGCGCAGGCAAAACTGCCAGAGTGCGAAGACTTTTATTTTCCAGAATGGACAAACCGAAATCAGTTGCGACATAAATTTCCGCGTTTTTAGCGATAATGCCGACGACGCGGTTCGACGGCAAATTTTCGGCGGTTGTCAGGTGCGTCCAAAAGTCGTTTTCATAAATCCATAACCCGTTATCAAAGGTGCCAACGTAAAGTTTCGCGCCCGTTTTGAATAAACAATTTATCGCCGCAATTTTTTTATTGTCAGCTTTTATTTCAGTGAAGTTCGTTCCGTCGTATTCAAGCAACCCGCCCGCAAAAGTTCCGATTAAAAGTTTTCCGTCTTTTTCAGACAAAGCTGTTATTGCTTGCGTCTGACGGTCTGTCCAATTGAATTGCTCGAATTTTTCGCCGTCAAAAGCGATTAAATTTTTCGAGCGCGTGCCGATGAAAAGGTGGTTGTGCCAAACACTCAAACAAATCAAATCGCTCGTCGGCAAACCGTCTATACTTGTGAAATGTTTTGTTAACCTTCCGTCTTCTGTGTATTGAACGAGTCCGCCACTTGTCGCCGCAAAATACGAATCACGAAAGCGAACCAAGTCGCGCGTTTCGTTTGTATTTTGCAGAATTTGAATTTTATCTGAGGAGTGAGGAGTGAGAATTCTTTTATCAAAAGGAACCGAGGTTTGTTCTAAGAGGCGGGCACGTGTTTCGGCAAGCGCGTTTCCGGCGGACTTTTTAATGTTTAGAATCTGGTAAACAAAAACAAAGGAAATCAATATCGCCGCACCGCCGATGATTTTGCTTTTCAGTGGTAATCGCATAATTTATAAAGCGATTATCCTCGATAAAAAATTGTATTTGAACGGGTCTTGCAACGAAGCCTCGTATGTGTAAGCGCGGGCGGCAGAGTGTGGATTTCCACAGTTTCTAAATCGACTTTTTAAGCTGAAAGATTGTGCCTTCGGTTTCGCTTTTCCGCCAACAAATATCAGCTTTGAGAAGCGCGGCGCGGGATTTTATGTTAACGATGCCGCGCCCACGCGACGCGATTTTTTCAGGATTGAAAAAGGTGCCATCGTCCTCAATTGTCAAAAGAAATTCGTTTTCCGCTGACACGCCAATTTCCATTCGTACAAACCGCGCGTCGGAATGGTGTTTGGTATTGGTCAAAATTTCCTGTGCAATGCGATAAATCTGCATCTGCACATTCGGCGTGAAATTTATTTGTTCTTCCAAGCCTTCGGCGGCGTGAAATTTATAATTTTCCATTGTCTGACCGAGCAGAAATTCAAGTGCGGCAATTAAGCCGACGTTTTCCAGGACCGATGGACTTAAATCTTCGCAAATGCGGCGGATTTCAATCGAAACCGCTTCGATTTCCTGCCGAAAATTTTTCGCATCCAGCGGCAATTCATCCGACATCAGCATCAGGGAACGCAAATCGGCGAGCGTCTGATCGTGCAAGTCCTGAGCTATTCGCTTTCGCTCGCGTTCGGCTTCGTTGGCTAAATCAAAACGCGCGGCAGCAAGTTCGCGGTTTCTAAAGTTAATGCGGCGGCGTTCAATCATCGCCCAAATCAAGCCGATAAGAGCAGCAGCAAGAAGGACGCCGAGCGCTGTCGCCGTCCACGGAAAAGGCGCACGGGCAACGGTAAATTCAACGTTCAGCGGTTCCGAAGCGAGTAAATCTTTGTTAAAAGCGCGGGCTTCAATTCGGTAGGAGCCGGGCGGCAAATCAGCGAGAGAAAATTGTGCATCGTTCGATAATTTTTTATCGAGAACATCACCGTCTTTATTTTTGAGGAGAAAGCCGTATTGAAACTGTTCGGGAAATGTGCGGCTGCTCAAACCGGCTACTTCAAGCAGTAAAGAGTTTTGCGGGTAATCGAGATTGATTGGACGGGAAATTTCTTCCGCGTTGAAAAGGCGCTGACTTAAAACGCGCGTGGCGACAATCTGCGGCGCGACGACGCTCGGCGCGTAGTTGACGATGCCGCGATTTGTCCCAATTAGCAAATTATTTCCAAGCGGCAAAATCGAGAAAATCTGTTCGGACGGCAATCCTTGTTCGACGTTAATATCGGACGACATCCAGCCTAACGAGGGTTCAAATTTAAGATGGAAAAGTCCTCCCTTAAGCGTTGCAGCCCAAATGTCAGTGCCATTTATCGAAATATCACGAACGTCCTGATTTGAAATTACGGTTCGTAGTTCTCCGTTCTCGAAGCGAAAAAGTCCTGCTTCACCGGAAAACCAAATCGTCTTCTCATCTTCTTTGATAATTTTCCGAATTGCCGCGCCGCGCAAACTTTCGAGTGCTTTTTCCTGTCTTATTTCTTTGCCGTTAAAGATAAAAACGCCGTCTTTTGCGGTGCCGATCCACAAATTTTTATCATCGGCATAAAGCGCAGTAGTCGAATCGCCCGCGAAAATTTGCGTTTGATTTTCGATTTGCGAGACGCCGCGCCCGAAAATCGCCGCATAAGTTTTGCCTTGGAAGTTGGCGACGCTGCGCGTATCGCCTGCCAGTATCAGCTTTCCGTCAAATCCGAAGAGACCGTTTGCCGTGCTGATTACGAGCTGTTTTGAAGAATTTTCAGCAATGTCGTAAACGGCTTTCGACGCGAAATTTTCTGCTTCGACCCAATTTTCTTCCCGTTCTAGGAACAAACCGCGATTTGTTCCTGCAAAAAGTTGATTACCGCTTGATTTGTAAAGGACGCGCACAAAATTACTATTGCCGCTCTCCGAGAGCGTTTGGCTAAAAGGGCTGGAAGAATCGAAACGGCAAGCGCCGCGATTCGTGCCGATCCATACGACGCCTTCGCGGTCAATAAAAAGCGCGTAAATCGAATTGGAGCGAAGCCCGCCCGCCGTATTTTCAAAAGTGTAATGACCGAGCAGACGCCGACCCTGAAAGTGAAACAAGCCGGATTTCTCGGTGCCAACCCACAAATCGCCCGATTCGCTTTCGGTAATAGCCGTAACTGTTCCGAGATTTTCGCCGACACGCTCGGGACGCGTAAAATCTCCCGCAAAAAAAAGTCCGCTTGAACCCTCGTCCGCTTGAGCACCGAACCATAAGTTTCCGTCTTTTCCGCGGTGAAGCGCATTCACGAAAAACGGGCGCGGGCGGCTGTTCGTCTCGAGAAATTCATGGTTTTCCTCAACCAGAATTCCGTGTCCGCGCGAGCCAAAAAACAGATTTCCGTCAGAAAGGCGCGCGGCATCGGTAAATTGCAGATTGCGCGTTGCCGATTGAACAATCTCCAGTGAGTAATCAGGGTTATGATGAAAATTGAATATTGTATCAGGGCTGACTAAAGTTCCCGTTTCGCCAATTAAAATCGCTCGAATCGGTCTGCCGCGCGTTTCTTCTACCAGCGTAAATTTATCATTTATAAATCTCCCCGCGCCGGCTTCGGTGCCAATCCAAAGCGTTCCGCCCGAGTCAATTGCGAGCGCGAGAATTCCGCTCGACGGTGCGCCTTCCAAATTCACGTTCTCGACGCGCCGCCCGTCAAACCGCGCCAGACCATTTTGCGTTCCAAACCACAAAATGCCATCGGGCGTTTGGGCAACAGCGCGAACGTTTTCCGAAGGCAAGCCGTTAAAAAGCGTTACCGCGCCCCACTGATGATAATTCTGGGGCTGCGAAACAACCTGCTGCTCCTGCGAATTAGTGGTAAAGGTAAGTAGAAAAAGGCAAAGAATCGAAATAAAAAACGGAAGGGCGCGATTAATTTTGAAATGTAAAAGCTGCAAATTGAATTTGCCTTCAATAATTTTATCGTTCGCTTTCATCCGATTTTATTCGTATTTGAATTTTGCTCCCCGAATCGCAGCCGGTCGCGCATTAGCCATCCGGCTAGTTCTGCCTCGGCTTTTTCAAGCTCGTCAGCGTTAATCAAACCACGTTTTAACGCTTCGCAAAAGGCGCGGGTGCGCGGATTATAGGCGAGCTTATCGTAGGATTCAGAGGGCGTTCCAGCCGAGCTTTCATTTAAAAGTTTATCGTAAAGTGTTGCCAGCCGGCTTTCAACCCCGCGCTGGGTTAAACTGCATTTTCGTGCAATCGCCCAATTTGATAGCCCGAGCGCCAAGTAGCGTAAGGCTTCGGCTTCAAACTCGGTAAGGAGCGGGCGCTGGAAAGAATCCTTAAACAGAGGATCAATCATATCCGCGCCGTCTTCTAAAACGGCAGCGACAAAGCGCAAAAAACGGGATTCGGGATTATTTTTGTGAATAAAACCATATGTCGGCTGAGGACTGATTGAACGAACAATTTTACGAATTTCATTAATATAAATTTCGTGCGGAAATTGTGTCCAGAAAATAATTCGTGTTTGCGGCAACTCGCGCCAAATCATTTTCGCAGCTTTTACGCCCGAGAGTTGCGGCATCTGAATATCGAGAATACAAAGTGACGGTCGATGCTCAAGCGTTAATTGAAGCGCAATTTCTCCATCAGTTGCTTCAATTATCGGTGTATGCCCGGAAAATTCGCGTACCAGAAATTCTCTCAAATACTGGCGTTGCGCACTGTTGTCCTCAGCAATCAATATAGACATCGGTAATTAATAAGAAGAGATTAGTAATGACGTTATTTTTGCACTTTCAACGGAAAAGTCTAGTTAAGGATTCGAGTCAATAAAAATTCTTGTGAATTTACCCATAAGCTGTCATTAACTTTCACCAATAATCAACAACTTACAAAATTGATTTACTCATAATCTATCAATGTATTTACCTATAATTTGTCATTTTAATAGATACAATTTTTAATATTTTCGTTACTTTTCGTCGAGAGGTGATAACAAAATATCTGACTGATTTATTTTCAATCCATGCCGCCCATAACGATAGTCGAATCACCTGAAATCCGATGAAGCCGCGCAAACCGAAATCGCTTATGAAAGCGAAGAGCGACTTTTTTCTTATATTTTAGTTCTATGAGATAAACTTAGATTTTTTGAGTTAATCAATTTATCAGTAAGGCTCGCCGTAATTTAAAACACGGCGAGCCTTACTGATAAACATTAATTCTTGTAGCGGCTCAATTATTTGATTTCAATTTCATCTGACGAGCTTCGACAAACTCTTTTATTGCCTGAAAATTTTTCGCTTCGTTTGAATTTTTACTGTTTGAAATCCAGATAAATGTCGTTTCTGGTGGAAATTGTTCGAGCTTTTTTTTGAGTGCGTCCAAAGACAATTTTTTATATTGATTGACCGAAAATAAGATTTGATTTTCTTCATCAAGCGAAGTTTCAATTTTAGCTGGTTGGCTGAAAATTTTATTTAATTTTTCAGTTATCTCTTTACAGAAATCGTAAAGGCAAAGTTTGGATGCTCGCTTATTAGATTCCTGATCGAAAAACCAGTTTGGAGATTCCGACAATGCAGAGACGAAAGTCGATTCCGATAAAGACAGTTGCCAATTGCTGAAATCTCTTTTTTTCTCCGTAGAATCTTTTTTACCTGGTTCTTCCTTGTTGAAACGCTCGAATCTTTTCCAGATTTTATCTTTGACACCGGCAGAACCGTATTTTCCAAGCAAGTCAGCCGCATTGCCGGATATAAAGAGATTATTGTTCTCCAGAAGGCTCGAAACGATTCGCTCGATTTCAGAAGACCAGTGCGGCTGGATTACGTTTGCTAAATTCGCGCCGATACAGCCTTTTTCGGTATCGTTTTTTACTACTTTGTCTAGCTTTTCTTCTCCGAATTTTATGTCGGACTTTAAGAAGATTTTTAGAAATTCGATTTGCGCGCCGCATTCGGCTTTATCTATTTTGTCCACATAAATTTCACGAAGTTTAGAAATTAATTTCGGCGTTTCGTAATAATCTACCAGTAAAAAAACTGAGTTCAGTTCATCCGCCGGAATGTTCCCGGCGTTCAATTTTTCAAGTAGTATATTTTCAACCTCGGGCGATTCCGACTTCGGCAAAAGCGTTAAAACAGATGTATAAACTTTCTGTTTCGGGCGGCGAATTTCGCTGAGGATGATTTGTTTTCCGGTATTTCGGTCGAGAGCATATATTCCTTTAATACTTTGATTAAGTAAATCTTTGTCGTAAAAAAAATCGGAAGAATCAGGATCGGTTTTCTCTATACTATTGTAAATAGTTTGTAGAACGGGCAGCATTGCCTGAGTTTTCAGCTTATCCAAAGAGTTTTGCAGAATCATCCACTGCGTTTTTTTTGATAAATTCCCGAAATTATTTACCAAAGCGGCGGTTAATTCCACAGGCGGCTCTTTTTCACCGTCCGCGTGAAAACCGAAGTAAGTTTCGAGACTCGTTTGAAATGCAGCTTTGCTTTTATCAGGCAAAGCTCTTAAAAACTTTTCCAGATAGTCGAGTTTTATTAAATTCTTTTTTTCCTTTTCTTTTTTGTTTTCAAATCCGAAAGAACTCGTTTCGTCTTTTTCCGTTTTTGGATTATTTAAGAAATACCTCAACCGCAAAAGCACTTGAAAAAAATCATCAGTTACCGCGTAATCGGGCGAAATGAGCATTTGTTCCATTTCGCTAACGATAAACCCGCGTTCCGGCGAACCGAATAAACCGATGTAGTTGTCAAACTCGCAGGATTTATCGCCGCGGCTAAAGCGGATTAGCATTTCTTTGGCGGCGGCTTTTGTTCCGAGATAACGCAGAATACTGCAATTATTTTTGACGCCTTCGGCAAATTTTTCTGCTTGCCATTTTTCGTCGGCGGGCAAAATTTCAAATTCCAAAATGTTTGAGGTTAACGCTATGCCGTCGCCGAACATCGCATTTGTCACGCCGTCCTTTTTCTCTGTCTTTAGTGAAACGCGCGGAGAAGCTATATAAATTCGGTATTTTCCAACTTCTTTGAACGATAGATAGTCGTTTAATTCGTAATTGATTATTTGCGGTGTTGAGGTGAGCGTCGGAACACTATACAAACCGCCCCCCGTTAACATACCGCTTCGATTAAAATAATCATAAAGCGGATCGAATGTTTTTTCTTCCTTATCGATGACAAAACCGTCGAGATAGAGCCTGCCGCTTCGATCATAGGCTCGGTTCAAAAAATTGTATCGATTTTCGGTCGAGGTGGAAAATCGCAGTTCGACCGGAATTATTTCGCCCTGTCGGAATTTGGTTTGATCGTTTTTGAACTTGATCGTAAAATCCACGTCTTTCAGATTTTTTTCGATCCGTTCCTGATATTTTTTCAAGTAAGAATCGGTCTGTGCCGAAACGGGAAAAAACAGCATCAATGAAAAACAAATGACGAAAAAAACAGATCTTGGCATTGTGGAAGCCTCAATAGTAAAGATTTATTTTCTTTGAGTCTATAAATCTTAACAAGATTGTAAAAGCTTCGAAAGGACGCCCACTTTTCTCTAATTGCTTTTTAGCCTCCGCCCGCTCATCAATCTTGTTTTCTATTTTGATTTTAGAAGCAAGATTAAATCTGCCAACTGATTGTATTAGCCGGCACGTTCATTTTACTTTTGTTTAGGAAGAATTCGCTCAAGGGTTTCATAAAGTTTTTCTCCGGCAAGTTCTTTTTGATCGAGAACCAGCACCTTGCCTTCAGGTCCGAGCAGAATCGCCGAAGGGTATTCCTGAATCCGATAAGCGGTGTCAATTAGACTTTTAATGCTTGAGAGTTTCGCCTGCGTCCATTCCATTTTGTTTTTGGCGAGAAACGTTTTGACTTCTTCAAATTTTTCCGCCTCATCGCTGTCCATGCCGAGAATCTCAAATTTGCGACCTGCGAATCTTTTAACGGCTTCGATTTGAAACGGAATCTCACGACGTCAGTCAACGCACCACATTCCCCAGAAATCAACTAGAAGATATTTGCCGCGAAATTCTTTGAGCGAACGCTGTTTATCATTGAAATCCACGAATGAAAAATCCGGCATTTCTTTTCCAACTTCTAAATCTACTCGCCGATAGTCCTACGGCTGGCGCGTTCGCAGCACGATTTGATTCTTCGTCAAATCAATCAAGCTCGTTGAAAGATAACGATTGCCTAATTTAAAGACAATCTCGTCGTTCGTTGCGTAAGAAGTCTCAGATGAAAACGGCGCGTTTCTAATTTTGCCGTCCCCGTCAACATCAATCCCGAATAAACCATCGGTCGTGCTGATGACGGATTTTGACGGGTCGAACGGATAGTGGACGCGAACCGAGCGGTCATCAATTTTAACTTCGCCGCCCGCGAATGCCCCGATAGTTTGAAACAGTAATCGCTGTTCGGATTTCAAATTCGAGTTTGAGAATTTCGGCTCGAACTGGAGATAAATCGGATAGCTCCGATAAAAATTGTTTTTCACCGGAAGCCTTAAAATTTGCCAGTAAACGCCTTCAGAAACGGAAATTTGCATTACTTGATTTTTATCAAAAATAGCTTATGATAATCTTCGTTCTCGAAAGCTATTTACAAAAGAGAAGTCGCGTGGTAGATTTTTGTCTGCCTTTGTATTTTTAGAATCTGATTTCGACATTTTGCCACTTTATGGAAAATTCGCTCGCACTTGTTAAACCGAAATTAACCGCTGCCGAAAAGAAAATCATTGCAATGGTAATTGACGGACTGCCGTCTGAGAATTCTCGCCGGGCTTATCGCCGGCATCTGGAAGAATTCTTCGTCTGGCATGCCGGAGAAAACCGACCGGAACTAAATAAAGCTTTGATAAACAGATATGTGAAATCCTTGCGCGCCAGAAAACTCTCTTCATCTACCATCAATCAGAAACTTTCGTCTATCAGAAAACTCGCCACCGAAGCCGAAGATAACAATTTGATTGATTCAAGAGTTGCGAACGGAGTTCGCGCAGTCAAAGGCGTTCCGTTTAGAGGCAGAAGAACCGGCAACTGGCTCACAAAAGAAGATGCTCAAAGATGGCTCAATGCTCCAGACACAAAAACTTTAAAGGGCGTTCGTGACCGCGCCCTTCTTGCTGTCTTAATCGGATGCGGTCTGCGCCGCGCCGAAGCTGCGATTCTTTCTTTCTCGCATATCGAGCAGCGTGAAGGGCGCTGGGCAATTGTCGATATCGTCGGAAAACGAGACAAAATGCGAACAGTCCCGATGCCCTCGTGGGCGAAGGCTTGCGTGGACTCATGGAAAACAGTCTCTCATTTGGAGGAAGGTTTTGTTTTTCGAAGAGTTAATAAAGGCGACAATTTGATGGGCGAAGGGGTGACGCCGCAGGCGATCAGAGATATTGTCGCCGGTTACGCCCTAAAGTTAGAAAATCAAGGAATAGCGCCGCACGATCTGAGGAGAACATTTGCCAAACTCGCGCACAAAGGCGGATCCCCTATTGACCAAATTCAGCTTTCATTAGGACACGATTCGATTCAAACGACTGAGAAATACCTTGGAGTTGAGCAGGATTTGACCGACGCGCCCTGCGACCACTTGGGACTTAGAATAAGCGGATAATTGTCAAAATTAGTAATTTAACGAAAGGTTTAGTAAGGGTTGCTTGAAAAAAGACGGTTATACGGCAAATATGAAGGCAGTTTTTTCACCCCTCTTACCTGCCTAATGATCTTCTTCCGATACCAGGGCTATAAAAGTCCCGACAAAACCCACGACTTCCGTCTGCAGCGCGTCATCTGTTTCGCCTTCTCCGCGCAAAAAAGCTACGGCACGGCGAACTCCGACAGCGTCGGGTTCCGCAAAATCTTCGCGCAAAACATTGAGTGCTTCGTCGCATTCCTGGTTTGGCAGTAAAAGACGAAAACGTGCTGCCACGTCTTCGACTCCGCTTCCGTAATTGCGAATAACGTAAAAAAGATCGTAAGCGTCTTTATTCTCGCCGCGATTTCTGAAAGAGAGAGCCTTGAGAACTACATAAGCGCCGGCGCCGCTTACTCTGACGTCACGACTGGCTCGCTCGCCTCTGAGCGTTGTTGCGTTAATATTTATCGTTTCAAAATCACGAAATGCCAGCTCTAACCCTGGAGCGATGATAGCGGCAAAATCGTTTTCCAAATGCCGAATCTTTCCTCCTTTATCCGTTTCAAAGCTGGGCGGAATCAAAAAATCAACGGTTACACGAGCGTGGATGCCATGCCGCCAGCGCTGTTTTACCTGATTTCCTTTATCGTTGACATCCGGCTCGAATTCGGCGCGGCGCAGACGCTCGGTAATTGCCTGATAATGCTCTTCCTCGAAAATAGCCAAAGATAGTCCAACGTCCAAATCGAGCGTTCCGACGTGCGCTTCGACCCCTTCAGCAAGATTTGTCTGGTCAATAATAAGTGATGGGACCAACCCGCCGATGACCACCAGATCATCCATCAAATCGCCCAGCACGGTTGCCACCTCCAGACAGGTTGCGCGTACTAATTCAATCGGCGCGCCATTGTATCCAGCGGCGGTCGTCGGTTTTTCGCTCACGCCGCGCCTCCCCATCGAAGATATTCTTCACGAATCGCTTCGGCTGCTTCTCTGGCTCTTTCCGGGTGAGATTTTAAGTCTAAATAAACCTGCACCGGATGCGCACAGCATATCGCGCTGTAGCGCTTTGCAGCTCCGTCAAAAACACCCGTATCGTTGGGAACGACGAGCCAAATGTTGCCGCCCTTATTTGACTGCTCGGTAATTTTTAATTTTTTGAGCAAATCAGGAGCCGGAGTGTTCCGCAAATAAAAAGTGGCAATGCGAAAAGAAGCAAAATGCGATAGGAGCCACGCCCCGGCAAGTCCAGTCGCCGCATATTCGATGCCATTTTTCTCCAATCCTTCTGCCACCGACCGCATCGTTTCTTCGCCCGTCCTCTGCGCCGAAAAACAGGAAATAATGTGATGCTTTTCAAATTTGTAGGAGTCCTCCCAGGCATCAAGCAGCAAACCGGGATTAGCTGGCCAAACCGCTCCTTTCTCGTTTCTTATCAAAAGATTCTCTCGTTCTAGCTCACGCACTAGGCGCCCGACTAAGGTTTCATTAAGATCGGTTTTTCGAGCCAATTCTCGCTGCGTTAAGGGAGTTTGCGGGTTTATAAGAAGCTCGCGCGCTACACGCGAGCTTTTCGGAGCGAACAAATTTTTCGGGCGCCCCGCGCTTTTAAATTGGTTAGGTTTGCCTTCGATTTGTATTCGCAGTCCGGGAGCCGTAACACCGGCGTTTCCAGACAAATCGAGCCACGAGATTTTCTCTTTCGCACATAACTGTCGCCCGGATTCACCCATAAACGGGACGGCGACGATTGGAATTGCATCTTGGTCGCCTATTTTGGCAATTAATTTCTTCAACTGGCTAATTGTGCTTGCGATCAGCGAAACCGTCCCGGCGCTTTTCCATTCGACGACAAAAGTATACCCGTTTGTTTTCTGAACCAAATCAGCCGTTTGACCGTTTATTTTTTTTTCTAATGAAACCTTCCCCTTGGCGCCGTCAAACCATGAGGCGATAATTTCTGGCACTTCGGTGGTAAATTTTTGTTCAAGAATTCGGCTCATTGCTATACTTAATAGCACTGCTATACTAATTAGTCAAGACTGGCATTCCAGTATAGTAAAATCGGTGCCTGATCAAATCATCGATAGAAAATAGGCGATTTGAGAATTTAAGGAAGACACTTATTTGGAATTTTATCCTTGGAGATTTTAAAAAAGACACTTGAAAATAAACTGCAAGCAAAAATGCCGGCGAACCCCACCGGCATCTTCTTTTCCCAAGAATCTGAATTGAAACTGATTCGTTTATTGAAAACTATCTTTGAAACGCTTGCCGCCCGAGAATTTAACCGTTTTGCTCGCCTTTATGGTAATGGCTTCGCCGGTTGACGGATTGCGTCCCTGACGTTCGGCGCGCTGTCCGAGTTTGAGTTTCCCGATGCCGGCAAGTTGCACGCTGCCCGCTTCTTTAAGTTCGGAAATTAAAAGTTCGGCGTGAGCGTCTAATACTTCCTTTGCTTTCGCTTTCGTGATGCCGGTTTTGTCTGCAAGCGCGCCGACTAATTCGGTCAATGATTTTTCTTTGCCGCCTGTTGCTTCGTTTTTGCCTGTTGCCGCTTTTTTAGCAGCGCCGCCCGCCTTTTTTGCTGAATCGTTTTTCTTGGTTGCCATAATTAATAATTGTCCTGTTCTTTAAATTTTAAAACTGCTTGATTACCTAAAATAACTTATCACAATTTATGTATCAATTTGCGCGGATTTTTTCAAAACAATCAGTAATTAAATTGCGAGTTAAAATCAAAATCTCAAAAACGAAAAAGCCCTTCTCACAGCCTTTTATATAATTCGACAAAAAATCTCGGTCATTGCGGTATCTGCCGGATTATAGTCTGCCCTTTTACCTTTATAGCCGTGTTGAGTGACGCTCAACTGTGACATTTCTGCCAGTTCATACAACCTCCAGCAAAGCGGCTTCGTTTTGTCGGTGCCGCGAATCTGGAACCCACGCAAAACGTAATTCCCTGCCGTACTGATTCCGCAGCAAAAAGGCTCAACGATGCGCGTGCGCCCGTCGTACTTAAACTGCACAATATATCTACCTTCAATCGCGCGGCAAAGTAAATCCTTTTTCTGGTCAAGCAAAACAGTCATGTTTCCTTATTTATTCTTTTTGTTATTTATACTTATGCTTTTAATTATTTATGCTTTTTGTTATTTCTTCCAACGATGAATTGTCAGGTTTTTCTCTTTCGTTTCGCTTATACATTACAAATCTATACAAAAATTACAAATCTATTTCTTAATCTTTTGTCTGTAGAGCCTCTGGACAACGCGGTCTAATTCTTCGCCTTCCTTGTTTCCGAAAAGCAAATCTTCGGGCTTGTCCGGCTCATTCTCAATTGGTTTGAGCGGATGTCTTAGACGCTCAACCGGAAGACGCGGTGCTGTGGTGTCGATTTTCATAGATTAACTCCGTAATAACAACAAAAATTATCCTAAAAAGAAAGCCCAGAATGTCCGTATTACAGAAAGATTGTTGAATCAAACCGGAGAATCTGCTCATTCTGCAACCGCCTGTTGACGGCTTTATAACTCTTACCGAAAGAAAGTGTAATTAAATCAAAAATAAAATTAAAAGGGCGGCGTCTTCCACTCCGCTGCCCCCTCTATTGAGGGCGAAGTACTCACCTCTTCGCCCCCGGAGTGCTGTCCGCGGGGAGCAGACAGATTAACATCAAGACGAAATTGTGAATAAACTTTTGCATTCGACTTTCTGGATCAGCAAAGCACTGCAATGTTTCCAAAGAAACCAAAGGACAAGGAGCGGCAATTTGAAAATTTTATGTTAATAGCAAATGAAGATGTCCGCATTTGTTAGCACATCAAATGTCCGGTTTGGGTTTTTGAATAGGGCTTCCTTTCAGAAGTCTTACCTTTATTCGACATCGGTTTTAGTGG
>JALYZF010000192.1 GCA_030948995.1 Acidobacteriota bacterium | reverse complement strand
TGATGGTGCAGAAGTTACGTCCACTTCAGAGGTTGTCAGCGGACAGCGATCTATCAGTAAAAACCACGAAAGGAAACTGGCGGCAAAATTCCGCGTAAAAAATTGGGATAATTTTCCAGTCGGTGTTAAATAGGGGTATAAGACTTATTTTCTAAGAGAAGTCTCATACATGTTACTTTTAACTTTCAAACTATACTTAAATTTAGTATAGTTTATAATTGGTAAAACGAAAATATTTCGCATTTACGGAAACAATCATCTTCACGGAAGATATATTAAAAATTGCTGATGACGAAACTTTATTTACTATTCAAAACGCGCTGCTTGAAAATCCGGTTTTAGGTGACGTGATTAAAGGGACAAACGGACCGCGAAAAGGTCGAGTCCGTAATCCTAATTTGAAGGGCGGTAAAAGCGGCGGTTTTCGTTTCATCTATGTGTTTCTGGAAAGAGTTGACCGAATTTACTTGATTTAGATTTACAGCAAAAAGGAACGCGCTAATTTGACTCCGAAACAGGCAAAACAACTTGGTGAAATTGTCAGAGGAATCAAGAAGAGTTTTGAGAAGGGTGAAAACTAATCATAGGTCTATATCTTTTAATGATTAAAGCTAAGTACAGGACAAAAGTAGCGTAAGTTGTTGGAATCGCTGCTTTTGTCTAAAGTTTGTTGTCATTTGGCAGAAACAATTACGCAAAGTCTCCAACCCGATTCGGAAGATGCTCTTTTCAAGCCTTCCGTGCTTCTTGATTTTCGGCGGCGTTTGCCGGGCGGTAAGTTCACCTGCTAGCAGTCCCCAGACTGTCGCCAACGTCAGTAACGATAACATTCTGCTTATTCTTTCGCCGCGCGTTAAATGCGTGTCTTCGAGCCGAAACCCTCTGGTTTTCAGGCATCCGAACAGTGTTTCAATCTGCCACCTCTGACCGTATTCGAGCAGGATTTGCCCCGTCCGCTCCGATGAAACAATAATCACATTATCGCCGTCCGCTTTGCGGCATACCGCGACAAATACCGATTGATTCCACAACCGGCGCCTTCTCTGAAACTCCGCCCGCCCGCCGATTTTCATCGTCTTCAACATTTTCGAGGCGTGAATCTTTCGCCCGCGTTTGTCGGTAATAAGATGATTTGCTTTGGTTCTGAGCCGAAAGCCAATCTTGTTTTTAACTAAATAAGCGAGCCATTCTCTTGAAGCAAACTCGCGGTCGGCGGCGATAAATCTGATGTTTCCGACTCCGAATTCATCAACAAACTGCTGCACGATAGTGCCTCTCTCGGCGTTATCGGAGCAGCCTTTTTCCTCCAAAACCGTCCAGAATAAAGGAATGGAAATGTTTTTGTAACCGACCGAAAGCATCAAAACATTGACCCAAACCTTTCCCAACTGCCATTCGGTGCGGTCAATGGCTATGACAAACGGCGGCTCTAACTTCAAAAGTTTTACTGTCAGGCGCGCCATCTCAGCTTGAGAAATCGAAAAAAACGCACGAATCTTTGCAGCCGCTTGTAATTGGAAGATACTTTGGCATTACTGGCAAAAACACTGGCAATCTTTGCCAGATTAACCGTTTGCACTTGAAACAATGCCACTAAAAAGCGGGCTAAGAACTTGATTCGCGCTCGGTTCCAAATTAAATTGGCAGTTAGTATTTGCTCTAACGAGTAAATATCCATTAGGTTGAAGCTCCTTTTTCTAAATTCTCGACAAATTTCTAAAAGTAGATTTCAACCCAATGGTAAACCTTTTTCAAATATCAATTCTTTTTTGTCGAGTACTTAGATTCTTGATCGAGATTATGATTATTCATTTCCGCAAAACAATTTTATTTTTGGCAGTTTTCTGCGCTTTAATTTTGATTCAAACCACTTTGGCTCAAAATAATGATTCTCCAAAATCGAGCATCAAGCGCATAATTCGCCGCTCCAAAGGGACGATTGGCGTGGCAGTTTCCGGTCTGGAAGACGATTTTTCGCTCGCCTTCAACAAAGACAAACGCTTTCCTATGCAAAGTGTTTTCAAGTTTCCGCTGGCGCTCGCCATCCTCGATGCGTCTGATCGAGGAAAATTTACGCTCGACCAAAAAATCCGCGTCACCAAACAGGATTTGCGCCCGAATACCTGGAGTCCACTGCGCGAAGATTTTCCTGAAGGCGGCGACATTGCGTTAAGAGATTTGCTCGCTTACACGGTTTCAAAAAGCGATAACAACGGCTGCGATATTTTGTTCAGGCTCGCGGGCGGCACCAAAGCGGTCGAAACTTACATTCATCGTTTGGGCATAAAGGACATTGCGATTGTTGCCGACGAAGCAGAGATGGCGCAAAGCGAGGACGTGCAGTATCGCAACTGGAACAAGCCGCCCGCGATGATTGATTTGCTCAAAAAATTCTATGCGGGGAAAGTTCTTTCGGCACCGAGCACCGATTTTCTGAGAAAGATAATGGTCGAAACTTCTACGGGGGCGAAACGCATTAAAGGTGCAC
>JALYZF010000187.1 GCA_030948995.1 Acidobacteriota bacterium | reverse complement strand
GTCTTAATCAGGTCGGGGGCAGGGTAATAACTTTAACAAATGGCGAACTTTTGATTAATAAATCTTTGACTATTGATCCTCAAGGTTTTGTAGTGACAATAAACGGAAATAATGTCCCAGGCAACGGCGTTTTGGTTATTGCCAGCGGCGCAACGGTCACGTTGACCGCACTGATTATCACCGGCGGCACTAACAGCGGCATCAGAAATTCGGGGAACTTGACTGTAACAAATTCAATTATAAAGGGCAATGAAGGCGCAGGAGCTAACGGCGTGAACGGCGGCGGCGGAATTCAAAATACTAATGGCAATTTGGGATTAGGTTATTCAACGGTGACGAATAATATCGGTCGCGGGATTGGCAGTGCTGCCGGTGGCATCAAAATCGATGGAGGCTCTGTCAAAATCTACAATTCTACAATTGACAATAATCGCTCTGCGAATTCATTCGATGGCGGCGGAATATTATGCGGTAGCGGAGCGCTAACGATTGTTAATTCCACCATTAGCAGTAATCTTCAAGATAATGACGGCGGCGCGGGCGGAATCTTGAACTACTGTACGCTGACTCTTGTTCACGCGACTATATTTGGTAATTCAACAAAGATTGCCGGTACGGGAGGCGTTGGCGGTGTTGATACAACCGGAAATCTTACTAGCATTAGCAATACAATTATTGCAGGTAATACCGGAAGCAACAAGCAGGATGTCAGCGGCACTTTTACTTCTAACGGCTACAATCTGATTGGAAATACAACGGGTAGTTCCGGTTGGACGACAACGGATTTGCTAAATGTTAATGCTCGCCTCGCGCCGCTCGATAATTATGGCTGGTTTACACGAACGCACGCGCTTTTGCCTGACTCTCCGGCAATTGATGCGGGCGAATTAGCTGTTAATCCCGATTCGGGTTCTCCTATAAGAATCGACCAACGCACCTTTCCGCGACCCGGCGATAGTTCCGGAAAGGTTGATATCGGCGCATACGAAGTAAATAAAGTGGGTACTTCTAACGATCCAAAAGCAATCAGTGGACAAGTGTTAACGCAATCAGGAAAAGCAGTCGGAAGAGCTTTAATTACGCTGGTTAATCCGGCAACCGGAGAAACGCGCTACGGTTTTACAAATCCTTTCGGTTATTACCATTTCACAAATGTTCCGGTAAACGTAAATTACAATGTAATTATTCAACGGAAAAAATTACAATTTGCGGCGCGGACGGTCTTCGTCGTTGTCGAACGCAGTGATTTGAATTTTATTAGTTCAAATTAGCGTTTAGATTTTCGCAAAAACAATTATTTGGCAAGAAACAATTTTCGGATTGATTAAGAGCGATGAATAATGTATTGGCTTGGGTTTCAATTCATCATTCATCCGTTTTTACTTCGGTTGAATTCTCAATAAATAACTGCAAACGACAATCGGAACGCCCGGCGAAACTGCAACGGTTTGACCGACTGCCAACTCGCGGTTGTTTATCATCGCCGGATTGCGTCCTTCGTTTAGGACGGAAAAATTTCCGCGTCCGTCAAAAGTCAAACTCATATGACGGCGGCTGATTTCCGGGTCGCCCGTCAGCGCGACATCTACAGGCTTTGATTTCGAGCCGCGTCCGATGCTGATTTGGTTTTGAAAAATCGGCAAAACGGTTTGCCGAACGCCGTCGCGCCAGATTTCCAGACGGTAAAGCTCCGCTTCCGGTCGTTTCTGCACGTGCGTCATTTCTTCGGCGTCTTCGCTCGGCGCGGGCGGAACGAATTGCGGCACGTTTAATGACGGAACGGTCGGCTGCGCCTGATTGAAAGATTGAGTGGCAACAAAATTCGGGGAAGATATAACGTCATTGCCGGTTTTTGGTTTTGGCGTCTCTTTCGGACGTGCCAGAACGCTTGTTTTATTGCTCGAATCTTCGTCCCAACTGTGTGTAACGCGAATCGCGCCTTTCTCCAGCGTTCCGTCAACGCGAAGTTGAACGGCGAACGATTGGGTTTCGAGCTTTCTTTTGCCGACAATTTCTTTGGCGCGTTCGGCTAAAATATGATACAGACCTTGTTCCAGCCCGCGTCGTTTGACGCCCTGCCATTCTTTGTCGTCTTCCTCGCTCAAAAAAATCGTATATTCGGTCGGGATAATCGTCGTCCCTTGCGGCAGCGGCACAATCTCGCGCTGCATCACTTCCTCGACCGCTTTGGCAATCTTGACGATAAACTCTTCCGCCTGACTGCGCGGCTTAACCTGCGCGTCGCGCGCCGCTTCTTCCAGCACGAGTTCCGCGCTCTCGCCGTCAATCCAATGTCTTACTTTGTCTAATACGCTCATTTTTGCTGTTATTCCTTTTGCTACCGTGTTTGTTCAGCTGGTGCGAATTTTGGATTTTTTAAAACTCTACATAGAACTCCACTAACGGCTATTTATCTTTATTTAACATCTGTTTGAAGCCGCCGTGTTCCTGCCTGCATTTCATAAATCCTGCATCTGTGCGCGTGAAGATTAAAAACCCGTCGTTACATTCAGCGTAAGGCGTCAGAAGCAACCTTTTAGCCAAGTATTGCGGGTTATACGGCGCGGGCAGTATTAGAGCCGCAAGTGCGATTAGAACGGCTACAGCTAAAGCGACTTTTTGCAGTATCGGCGCGTAGTAGGAAAAAGGCTTTTTTTGAGCGTTCATTTCCGCCACCATTTGCTCGTAGTCTTCTTCGCTGATTTTTTCAACGTATTTGTTAGCCATATTTAATACATTTCGGGCGGGTCGAAATCCTCTTGTCTTGCAGCGTCTTCCTGTGCAATCAAATCGCGGTAATAATTTTTAATTACTTCTTGCTCATCGTCTGGAAGGATTATAATGTTTGTAAGCGCATCGTTTTTCCATTCGTTTCTAAGATTTTCGTCCCGCTTTTTTACTAAATCGCTTTTAGCAACTTCCGACACTACTTTATAAGGTTGCCCGTTCGTATCGGTAAATTCTTTATAAGTTACTCGAATGACTTTGGACTCTTTCCCTTTTTCCAGATTTAAGTCAATAAATGGATACGCTTCGGTTTCTTCGATTCCTTTTAGTTTCCAATCAGGATATTTTGCCGCTACAAATGAATTTATCGCCTTCATCTTCTCGGTTTGAGCTTGTTTTTTAGTTTGCTCATTTTCTTCTTTACTTGGTTTTGCCGCTTCGGTTGCAGAATTTGTATTTGTGGAAACGGATTGTTCACCGCATCCGGCAAATACCAAAACTAATATAAGAAGTAAGATTTTCATTTTTTCACACTCCGCGTTTCTGCAAGATTGAACTAATTTTCCATATCAATAAATCTAAATCTGCCTTCCGGCGAAACGGACTTTCGTTTCGGTAACAACGACGAATTGTTCAGAAAGTTTATCGGCGTGGCTTTCAAACAATCGCCTCAAAACTTCAATCTTATTAATCGCTCGCTCGTCGTTGAGCCGCATAAAAATAACGCCGTGATGTTTGCGCCGTTCTCGAAAAATCATCTCGCCAAAATCTTTGTCGTTGGTTATCAAAATTCGATTCTTGCCAAAAGCCTTTGCCAGAATTTCATCGTCGGTTATGCCGCGCGCTTCGTCGAAAACGGAAAAGACTTCGTGATTTTCGCCACGCAGCCATTCGGCGACTTTCGAGCCTGTGCATTCGTCAACCAGAAAACGCATCCGTTATGCCGTCTCCATCACAAGCGGCATAAACTCCGTCCGGCTCAAAGACTCTCTGGCAAAAAGCAAACACGCTTGAATGTCTTCGGGTGCGAGACCGTTATATTCGTCTAAAATCTCGGCGGTTGTCGCGCCGTGAGCCAGAAGATTCAAAATAAATTCGACGGTCAGGCGCGTGCCTCGAATAACGGGTTTGCCAACCATAATCTTCGGATTTAACGTAATTCTTTCAAGTAAAAGTTGGTCGTTCATACGTTCATTTTTGCACAGTTTCGGTAAATATCGCTATTGGTTTTTTCTCAAAAAAATAAATTGTTAATCTCGCCTCTAAACGTCGAACTTAAATTTCTCACGCAACCGCAATTTTCTCATTCCTGCACGTCAATAAATCTTTTATTCACCCAACCGTGTTCAGCGTCCGACGGATTTTCTTTCGGGTGCGAAAACTCGACGACATCAATTTCATACCAATTATCTTTTGAATTTACAATCCGCACCTTTGAATTTTTCGGCACGACGCCGCGCGGGTCGCCTTCAGTTCCGGCAGTCGGTCGCAAGTTTACGTCCGTGTTGGCGACGCCCGTTTGTTGTTTAACTGAACTGCCGAAAACCGAATTGCCGCGCCCGCGCAAATAAATGTTCGTCGCGTATAAAATTCCGGCGAAAATTCCGATGACGATAACAAAAACGGCGACGCGGCGCAAAAGATTTCGGCGACTGCGCGACGGTTTCATTTGATAAACTACTTCTTCGTAAACCGGCTCGCGTTCGACAATTTCCGGCTGCGGCGCGGGCAGTGGTTGATTCAACGGCTGCGCTCCGTCTAATCTTACGACGAGCGGCGCATTCGCAAGCGCGGAAAGTTTATTTGCATTGAGCTTCAAATCGCGCGAAGTGTTAAAGCGCGGCATTTGCGGCGCGAGCGACGTATAGCCGACGGCGACGTGCGGCTGCGGAATCGTGTGCGGTCGTTCGGAAATGCGGCTTAAATTATCGCTTCCGTCTTCTTCTTCGGCAAGTAGTTTAATGGCTGACAAAGCCTGCCAGAAATCGTTGACCGTTTGATAACGCTCGCGCGGGTCGTTCTGCGTCGCTTTTCCCAAAACTTCGAGCAAAGTTTTTGCCCAAGGCTTTTGCCGCACGTCGTAGGGAAGTTCGATAATCGGCTGGTTGGCGAAAAAGCGCGGCGATTCGCACGTTATTAAAACGTAAGACGATTTTGCCAGCGAATAAATATCGGCGGCGGGCGTCAATTCTTTGAAAGCGAGCGTTCCCGTGTTGCCGGAAAACATCGGCGAGTGTTCGGGCGGCGCAAACATATTTGTCCCGACGCGCGTAATCGGCGTGTCAGCCTGTGATATTCGCGCGACGCCGAAATCGGCGATTTTTACCGTTTGCTTGTCTTCGGTCAGAAGCAGATTCTGCGGCTTTATGTCGCGGTGAATGACGCCGTTTTTGTGCGCGTGCGCGAGACCGGCGCAAACTTGTTCGAGATAAAAAAGCGCTTTTACAAGACCCAAACTTTTCTCGCGGCAGGCGCGCGCCAAATCGCCGCCCGGCAAATATTCCAGAACGAGATAATGAAAAACCGTGTTCCGCATATCGCGCGCCGTGCCGTGTCCGAGTCGGCTGATGATATTCGGATGACGCACGCGGTCGAGCGCAATCGCTTCGTTTTGGAAATTCTCGACCAGCGTGCGCTCCAAATCCAAGTCCAAATCGTTTTGCAGAAATACGTTGAGAGCTTTGATAACGACAAATTTGTGCGGCGAATCATTTGCCGCTAAGGTATCGCGCGCCACGAAAATTTCGGCGTAGCTGCCGCGCCCCAATTCGTTGCGGATGTCGTAGCGACCGTCGAGACGGCTGTTAATTAATGAGAGTTCTTTCATTTTCCGGCAAAATTTTCCGCGCCTTTCCCGCCAAGAACATACGAACGGGCAAAGTTCAATGTTCAAACATAAATAATATATGATATTTGGAAAATGTTGAATGCCGAACCCGCCGCATCTTTCATTCGTAAAGCATTTCGGCTAAAATAACGCGGAAATAAACAGATGGAAAATTCTCCGACGACAAAAAAATCTTTTTCGCTCGATTGGCTCGTGCGCGGCACTTTGACCAAGCTCGGCGAGATGTTCGATCGGCTGACGGGCAGGAAATGGCAGCCGTCGAGCAGTCTGGCGACAAGCGAACTAATCGAACGGCTGAAAAAACTGCTCGACTCGGAAGCCAAAGATTCGGGCGCGCGCGGGCGATTTGTGCCGCATAAAATAAGGCTTTTAATGCAGTGGGACAAATTTTCAACCGACGCCGAAATCTCTTTGAAAAAACTAGAAAACGAACTTCTAATCGCCGCCATCGACCATATCAACGACAAGCGTTACCAAACATACGCGCCGCTCGAATTTGAAATCAAAACGGATTATTTTACCGAAGGCGTAAAATTGCTGACGAGTTTCGGGGAATTCGCGGAAAAGGAAACGGAAGAAGAAGGCGAGATGAACGTAACCGTTCCCGATTTGAAAAACATCGTTCTCGCGCCGCCTGCGCCTGTCGAACCGGAAAAGGAAATTTTTACCGTGAGCTTTACGGTTAAAGACCGACCGCGCGAAGTAAAATTAATCTTTGCCGAAGGCGAGCGGCGAAGCGTCGGCAGAACAAAGGAAAACGATTTGTGGCTCGACGACGCGAGCGTTTCAAAAAATCACGCATCTTTCGCTTTAAATTCCGAGAAACAATTAATGCTTGCCGACACAGGCTCGACGAACGGAACTTTCATCAACGGCAACCGTATCGCTTACGGAAAAGCGTTTGCTATCGGCAGCGGCGACAAATTAAGTTTCGGAACAGTCGAAGTCGCAATTACGCATCTTGTAAAACCGCCGCAAGAAACGATTTCTGCGAACGAAAATCTTTCGGCGAATATCGAAAATGTTTCGGCAAATGATAAAATTGCGCCGACGCAAAATTTTAATTTGGAAGACGACGCGGACGAGACGGTAACTAAAAAACCGACCGAGCCGATAATAAGTTTGAATTTAAACGAAACCGAAAAAAGTTAAAATGAAGATGACGTTTTTATTATTTTTTCTGCAATTCGATTGGCAAAAACTGCGTCCCGAAAATCTTTTCGGCAGGCAGATTTTGGAGCGCACGCCGGCAGGTTTGAGCATTGTTTATCTGGTCGGCGTCGCGATTTTAATCGGTTTTTTGCTGCTGTCTTTTTTCAGCAATTTTCGACGTCAAAGATTTCCGTTTGAAGAAAATTTGCCGAAGGAAGTAAAGCGCAAACTGACGACGACCTTGGCAAACCGCAGCATCAGAATGTGGCAGTTCGTAT
>JALYZF010000119.1 GCA_030948995.1 Acidobacteriota bacterium | reverse complement strand
GCACTGGATTCATAAAGTGCATTCCGATAACTTTGTCCGGTCTTTTGGTAGTCGCAGCGATTTTCGTAATCGAAATCGAAGAAGTATTGGAAGCCAGAATCGCGTCCGGCGCGGTAATTTCATCGAGCTTTTGAAAAAGCTGTTTTTTAATTTCAAAATTTTCCGTCGCCGCTTCGACAACGATGAAACAATCTTTCAAATCTTCGATATTCGTCGTCGTTCTTATCCGTCCGAGAATTTCGCTTTTTTGCTGTTCGGTCATCGTTTCTTTTTTAACGAAACGGTCGAGACTTTTTTCGATATTCGAAAAACCCTTCTTTACGAAATCTTCACTGATGTCATTTATTACAACTTGATAACCCGATGCGGCGGCGGTTTGAGCAATGCCGTTGCCCATCGTTCCCGCGCCGATGACGCCAAAAATTTCACTCATCGCTTATTATTCCTTTTCTGATAAATTTTTATAAAAACCTTTTATTAAAAAATAACTAAAACTTTTCCATAAAACAAACGAGCGAAAAGAATTAACCTTTCGCTCGTTTGTTTTGCATATCCGAAAGACAAAGGAATTTTCATTTTTGTCTTTTTACTTTTACTTTTCGCCTTTTTTATTGCCAGTGATTCGGCGGCGGCGGCGGATAATTGTTCGGCATATTTCCGCCGCCTTCGTAAAAATGTTTTCCCTGCTCGCCCAATAAGAACCACAAACCGTAAATGCCGAGCGCCGTCCCTAAAGGAAAACTCAGCAAACACAAACAGCTTGCAATAATTCCCATAATTCTTCCGGCGGATTTTTCCTTAAACAATTTCCAGCCGGTCAACAGGCTAAATCCGGCAAACACCAGAATAAATAAAGCAATAACGAAGGCAATTCCGATAAAAATGCCACCGACGGCTTGTTCTTCATTGCGACGCGCGCTTGCCAGCATTGCCGTTCCGATTCCGCCGTAAATAAAAAATATAATGATACCGGCGAAAACTTGCAGTCCGCCCTGTATAAAGAAAAAAATACTTAAAAGTCTGTTGTGGTCTTTTGCCGTCATTGTTTTAGTCTCCAAAAAATTTGCGGTTAGCGTAATCGAATAATACTTCAAATTACGCTCACCGCAACCAAAAAGTTTAAATTTAATTACGAATTTCAATTTACGAATTACGAATTAAAGAAATCTAATGTGGCTTTCGTAATTCGTAATTGTTAATTCGTAATTAGTCTCTCTCGACTGCCATCGCCACCGAGTTTCCGCCGCCCAAACACAATGACGCGACGCCTCGTTTAGCGCCGCGTCGTTTCATTTCGTAAAGCAGAGTCGTTAAAATTCGTCCGCCGGAATTACCGATAGCGTGTCCGAGCGCGACCGCGCCGCCGTTGACATTTACCTTTTCTATATTCAAACCTAACTCCTGCATTACGCCTAAAGCCTGCACGGAAAATGCTTCGTTGAGTTCAAAAAGGTCAACGTCTTCCATCGTCCAGCCCGCTTTTTCCAAAACGTTTTTCACGCCTTGAACGGGCGCCATCATAATGTATTTCGGCTCGATGCCTGAAGTTGCGTAAGCGACGATTCTGGCAAGCGGCTCGATGCCTAATTCTTTCGCTTTTTCCGCCGACGTTACGACAACCGCCGACGCGCCGTCGTTGACGCTCGAAGCGTTTCCCGCCGTAACAGTTCCGCCGTCTTTCATAAAAGCCGGTTTTAATTTGCCGAGCGCGTCCGCAGTCGTATCGGCGCGCACGCCTTCATCGTGGTCGAAAACAACGGCGTCGCCTTTTTTTTGCGGTATTTCAATCGGAACAATTTCGTCTTTAAAATATCCAGCTTTATGCGCTTCGTTTGCTTTGCGGTGCGAATTAAAAGCGTATTCATCCTGCTCGCGTCGCGCGATTTTATATTTCTCGGAGACGATTTCGCCAGTATTTCCCATATGCCAATTCTCGAACGGACACCATAAACCGTCGTGAATCATCAAATCGACAATTTTGCCGTCGCCCATTCGTATTCCATCTCGCGCCGTCGGCAGCGCATACGGAATATTCGACATCGATTCCATTCCGCCCGCCACGACAAAATCCGCGTCGCCTAATTTTACGGCTTGCGCCGCCAACGCCACTGCTCGCAAACCCGAACCGCAAACCATATTCACCGTCAAAGCCGAAACTTCCGGCGGAAGTTCTGCTTTGAGTGCCGCTTGCCGTGCCGGCGCTTGTCCCAAACCAGCCTGCACAACGCAGCCCATAATCACTTCGTCAACATCTTCCTTTTTTATTCCCGCTCGTTTAACTGCTTCTTTTATAACAATACTTCCCAAATCTGTCGCCGAAAACGGCTTTAAACTTCCCTGAAATTTCCCCGTCGCCGTCCGCACCGCGCTTATAATTACTGCGTCTTTAATATTTGACATAATGTTTCCTTTTTGATGAATTGTTTTCAACTCTAATTATAGCAAGATGATATTTGACAAGCACACAGGTAGATTCTATCCAAGTCCTTGAACTAACAATTTCTTATACTAGGTTTAATTATTTTCTGATATATATTTGTCAATTAAATTCTGAATTTGTTCATCAGTTAATCCCCAACCGTAGAGAATTTGTAGAGCTTTCATATAATACTTTTGTGTATAAGGAATTTTTTCAATTATTGGAATAAGAAGCGATAATGACTCCAAACTATATTCAATAGATTTATCACGATTATATTCGCATTTTTGGTAATATATTCCGAGATTTATTAAATTCGTTGTAAGATTAGGGATATATTTCGGTTTATCTTTAACTAATGTTTTATTGATCTCCAGTGCTTCTTCGTATAATTGTAACGTTTTCTTATAATCTTTTTTTTCTAAATATAAATTAGCTTTATTATTAAGTGTCACTGCTAATTCAGACAAATATACCAATGGATTCTGTCTTGACAAGTTGCGATAAATTTCAACAGCTTCGTCAAAGTATATTAGTCCCTTTTCTAACTCATTTTGATTTCGATGCCATACTCCCAAAAGATTGAGCATCTCAGCTACTTCTGGCAAATATACAGATGGTGTCTCTTTAGCTAGGGCGCGTCTAATTTTTAGTGATTCCTCATATTCTGCTAAGGCTTTTCTATACTCATTTTGGTTTCGATGTAAAATACCTAAACTCTTAAGTATCTTAGCCACTTCCGACAGATAAACTGACGAATTTTTTTCTGCTAATTTACGTCTAATCTTTAATGATTCTTCATATTTTTCTACAGCTTTATCAAATTCATTTCTATCATGGTGTAAAATAGCTAAATTCTGGAGCAAGTGAGCTATGTCAGCTTCATAAATCTTGGGATTATCTTTTGCTAAATTCCGCAGTATTTTTAGGGCTTCTTCGTCTTTTTCAAAAGACATTTGAAAATCATTTTGATCTTTATATATGTTAGCTAAGTTGGAAAGTCTCATAGCTAATTCTGACAAATAAATTAGCGGGTTTTCTTTAGCTAATTTTTGGCTTATTTCTAATGATTCTTTAATTAACACCAAGGCTTTTTTGTAATCGTTTTGCTTTCGATAGCAAACGGATAAATTATTAAGAGTATTAGCTAGAAAACCTAAATACTCATAATTGTTTGGGTTACATTTTACCAAACTACGATAAATCTTGAGTGCTTCTTCAAGTTCTTGTAAGGCTATATTGTATTCGTTCCTATCTATATGTAGGTTTGCTAAATTGTTGAGAGTTATTGCTACATAGGGATAAACTGTTGAATTGTGCTTAGCCGCATTTTGATAGATTTCCAATGCTTCATTATATGACTCTAATGCTTTTCCATATTCATTTTCACTAGTATGTAAACCACCCAAATTTACTAGCGTATCTGCTACAAAGAGAATATATACTGAAGGATTTCCCTTTGCTAAATCACGTCTGATTTTTAATGACTTTTGATATTTTTCCTTAGCTTTAGCAAACTCATTTTGTTTCGCATTTAAGCCTGCTAAGTTGTTCAGAATCACCGCAATGTTTACCGAAGTAAGTTCACTAGAAAATGTTTGTAAGAGCTTATTATAGTGATATTCCGCTTTAACTATGTGATTATGCTTACCTAAAAAATAAGCGTATTGAAAAATATTGTATTTAGTAGGATAGCTTTTAATTGAGAGTTCAAAATGTTCGCAGGTATTAGCAAACCAATTTTTGTTGGCATAATCAAATTGAGTTAATAAAGCCAAGATAAAAAACTCTTCCGAATTATTCTTTAGTTTAGGTAAAGTGTCAGTTTCGTATTCCCCGCGTTTGACCAAAAGATGAGTTTGTTCATCTTTCATCTGTTCAATTTCCATTTCTAAAATGGTTTTTGCTTCTCCAAATCTGCCTTTGTCAAAAAGCTCTTTCGCACGCTGTAATCGGTCAGTGTTTATCTCAATGCGATTAAATTGTTCGGCAAGGGTTAATATGTCTTGGACGTACTTCCTGATAACATTTTTTTGGTGATTAATTTTTGTACTAATCTCAAGACGCTTTGCCACTTCGTTTTCAGGCAAATGAGAAAATAGTTCGGTTAAGGTTTTTTCTTTTTCGATTAGTTCTTGAAATTCATATGATTTACTAAGAGATACTGTTACGTTATTAATAACAGTTGAATCCGTAATGTTTTCATTGAGAATCTTTACAGAGACTTCTTTTGTTGAAGCAAAATGAATGATGTCATTTATAACTTGCTCATTATTTATATATTTATTGGAAAGTGAATTAGTATCTTCTAACATAGAAAATTTTGGATTCTACCTTTTGATTTATTGTAATGAATCATGGTCTAGGAGATTTCCATATCATTATCAATTTTGCTTCCAATAATATCTTTATTTTTAATTTCAGCTTTTCCTTGTCTTTCGGTGTTACTTATCAAGTTATTTTTTATTTCGCTATCAACTATCACTTCATTTATTATTTTTGTTGGATTAGTTTTTTTTAATTTAACTAGCAATTTTTCAAAATCTTCGGAAATTTCAGGATTGGCTTTGAGATGTTTTTCCAGTGCAGTTTCTATTTCACCCTGTAACTCTTTACTTTTGGGATATTTTTCCAGCAGGTCAAGAGTTGTAATTTCTTCAGGTGTTAATAAACCTTTTGCTTTATGGTAGATTTCTTTGCCGTGTTCTTTCAGGAAGCCGCTTGCTATCTCTAATGAAATGAAACTGGCAATGGTTACTAAATCCATTTTATATTCTCCTTTTAATTGAGTTTGTGTTTTGCTTCATCCATATAACAATAATTTAGATGAATTGGACAGTTTCCTCTATTGGTTTATTCCTCGCCGATGTCTTCATTCCAAATTTCCGAATGTGTTGAGATGAAATTGCGAAGCATCTCGATGCATTCGTTTGAATTGAGATTAACAACTTTCACGCCGTTTTCTTTGAGCCATTCAATTCCGCCGTCAAAATTTTCCGCCTCGCCGACGACGACCGTGCCGATTTTAAACTGCCGCACTAGACCGGAACAATACCAGCACGGCGCTAGAGTCGTAACCATAATCGTATCGCGGTAGGATTTCTGGCGTCCGGCTTTGCGGAAAGCATCTGTCTCGCCGTGAATCGAAGCGTCTGATTCCTGCACGCGGCGATTGTGACCGCGCCCAAGAAGTTTTCCGTTTTTATCGAATAATGCCGCTCCGATTGGAATTCCGCCTTCCGCCAAACCCATGCGCGCTTCTTCGATTGCTATTTCGAGCATTGCATTGTAATCGAGTGTTTCATTCATATTTTCAACAGAATTTTTGCTTTACTTAAAATTTGTCTTTTATTTTTATCAATTAGTTTGTGCTAACCTCAATTGTAAAGGAGAAAAGTAGTGTCTCAAAATTTTCAGGCAGGCGATTATTTGATTTTTCAGATTGAGAGCGGTTACGGGCTGCTGCGGATTTTGGCGATTGAGGAAGCGGCGGGCGAAAAAATCTGGCATCTGGCGGCGTATAACGAGTTGTTTCTTGACGTTGATATGGCGGATGCGGCGATTGAAAATCCTTTGTCTTTAACGGTAAGCAATCCGCATATTGCTTTAACGACCCGCGCCTTTGAAAGCACGCAAGTTGCACGAATGACAAACAAACCTTTAACCGAAACGGAATTGAAGCCTTTTTACAATTGGAAAAACAATCCTAACCGAGAAGTTTCCGACCGTTCCGTCCGGTTGATGCTCGGTTTAAGATAAAGTTAAACTTTTCTGCGTTTTAGTTCGCGCCTTATCAAATCAAGCTCGCGGCTCATTTGTCCCTGCACCGAAGTGTTTTCCTGCGCGCGCCGAATCAGATACGGAATCGTATCCTGAACAGGACCGTAAGGAACGTATTTCGAGACGTTGAAATCGTTTTTTGCCAGAACGTAAGATAGATTATCGCCCATTCCGTAAAGCTGCGAGTAATAAACGTTTTTGTGATTCGGCGCAATGTTGTTTTCGTGCATCAGGCGCGCCAGAGTTTGAACGCTTTGCTCATTGTGAGTTCCGGCGACAAAGGCGATTTCTTCGACGTTTTCGATGCAGTATTGCAGAGCGGCGTTAAAATCACGGTCGGTTGCCGCTTTGTCCGGCTGAATGGGCGACGGGTAATCCATTTCATCCGCTCGGTCGCGTTCCTTTTCCATATAAGCGCCGCGCACGAGTTTGACGGCGAGAAGATAACCTTCGGCTTTCGCTTTTTCGTGAGATTTCTTCAAATATTCGAGACGGTCTGTGCGATAAAGCTGAATCGTATTAAAGATAATCGGCTTTTCGCGGTTGTATTTTTCCATCATCTCTGTAGCGAGACCGTCAACCGCGTCTTGTATCCAAGACTCCTCGGCGTCAATAAAAACGGGCTGCTCGATTCTGTGAGCGTATTCGCAGATTTCTTCTACGCGCTTTTTTGCCGCTTCCCAATCGGTCGTTTCCTGTTTGAGTAATTCTCTGCTTGAGCTTACTTTTTCCAGAAGTCCGAAATCGGCTAAACCCGTAACTTTGAAAACGGCGAACGGCACGGCTTCGTCTTCTTTAGCGCGCGTTACGGTGCGATAAATTTCGTTTTTCGTGCTTTCAAAAATCGCATCTTCAGACTTGCACTCGATTGAATAATCGAGAATCGTTCCGATGCGAGATTTGCCCAGCAAATCAATCGTCGGCTGACATTCTTCAATCGTTTCGCCGCCGCAAAACTGAGAAAAAATCGTGCGCTTGATTATTTTTCTGACCGGCAAGCGCAGGCGAAAAGCGATTTCAGTCAGTCTCGTGCCGATGCCGGTTAAAACAGGCGAGTTTATCAGGCGAAACAAACGATACTTTTTCTTTAAATCAAGATTTGATTTGTCGGAAAACGCCGTTGCCGTATCTTCAAAGTTTAATTTGTAATCGTTCATTCTTGGAATTTTATTAGTTAAAATATTGGCTGGGTCTGAAAACGTATTTTAAAACTGCCTGCAAATAATCTTACAACAATTTTAGTATAACAAACCGGATTTTGTTTCTTTTCCAAAATTGCATTATCATTTTTGTTTTATCCAATTAAAATTTATGAGTAAAGGACTGCCGACACGCTCGGAAAATTATTCCGAGTGGTATAACGAACTTGTCAAACGCGCCGATTTAGCGGAAAACTCTGCCGTGCGCGGCTGTATGGTGATAAAGCCTTACGGTTATGCTATCTGGGAAAAAATGCAGCGCGCGCTTGACGATATGTTCAAAGCAACCGGACATCAAAACGCATATTTTCCGCTTTTCGTGCCGAAAAGTTTTCTTGAAAAAGAAGAAGAACACGCCGAAGGCTTTGCCAAAGAATGCGCCGTCGTTACGCATTATCGCCTTAAAAAAAATCCAGACGGCAAAGGCTTGATTGTTGACGAAAACGCGCGCCTCGAAGAAGAACTCATCGTTCGTCCAACGAGCGAGGCTGTTATCTGGAATACTTACAAAGGTTGGATTCAATCGTGGCGCGACCTTCCGCTTTTGATAAATCAATGGGCAAACGTCGTGCGTTGGGAAATGCGAACCCGCCTTTTTTTGCGAACTACAGAATTTCTCTGGCAGGAAGGACACACGGCGCACGCGACCGCACAAGAAGCGATTGAAGAAACAAATCGAATGCTCGGCGTTTACGCCACATTTGCCGAAGAATGGATGGCGATGCCGGTTATAAAGGGCGCGAAAACTCCGAACGAAAGATTCGCGGGCGCTGTTGATACGCTTTGTATCGAAGCTCTGATGCAGGACGGAAAAGCTCTGCAATCAGGAACGTCGCATTTTCTCGGACAAAATTTTGCGCGCAGCTTCGATGTGAAATTCGTCAACCGTGAAAATCAGTTGGAGTTTGCGTGGGCAACTTCGTGGGGAGTTTCTACTCGTTTGATGGGCGCGCTGATTATGGCGCACTCTGACGATAAGGGTTTAGTCTTGCCGCCACGCCTTGCGCCGATTCAAGTAGTGATTGTGCCGATTTACAAAGGCGTTGAAGACTTGGCAAGGATTTCAGAAAAGGTTAATCCGCTTTTTGAAGAATTAAAAGCCAATGGCATTTCCGTCAAATACGACGACAACGACAACCAGCGTTCAGGCTGGAAGTTTGCCGAATACGAACTCAAAGGCGTTCCCGTCCGCCTGGGAATTGGCTTGCGAGATTTGGAAAACGGCACAATCGAAGTTGCGCGCCGCGACAATTTAACAAAGGAATCGCGCCCGATTGAAGGCATTGTCGCGCACATTAAAAATCTGCTGGACGAAATTCAAACAAACATTTTTCAAAAGGCTTTGCAGTTTCGAGAAGAAAACACTTTCCGCATTGACGCTTGGGAAGATTTCAAAACCCAAATCGAAAAAGGCGGATTCATTCGCGCGCATTGGGACGGGAC
>JALYZF010000113.1 GCA_030948995.1 Acidobacteriota bacterium | reverse complement strand
GTCTTTCAAAGGCGTAATAATTTTTCCGCGAGCCGTGTAATCTTCCGGGTTTGCCGAAAATACGAGCATCACGTCGAGCGGCAGGCGCACGGGAAAACCTTTGATCTGCACGTCGCCTTCCTGCATTATGTTGAAAAGTCCGACTTGAATTTTTCCCGCCAAATCCGGCAATTCGTTCATTGCAAAAATTCCACGATTAGCGCGCGGCAGCAAGCCGAAATGAATGGTTAATTCGTCAGAGAGAAGATGCCCGCCTTTTGCCGCTTTTATCGGGTCAACGTCGCCGATTATGTCGGCAATTGTCACGTCCGGCGTGGCAAGTTTTTCGACAAAGCGCGAATCACGTTTGACCCAATCAATTTTCGTTTCGTCACCGTTTTCTTGGATTTGCTGACGACCAAATGCGCTTAAAGGTGCAAACGGATTATCGTTGATTTCCGAACCGGCGATAATCGGAATTTCTTCGTCGAGCAATTCGGTTAATTGACGTATAATCCGGCTTTTCGCCTGCCCGCGCAAACCTAACAAAATTAAATTGTGTCTCGCCAAAACAGCATTGACAATTTGCGGCACGACCGTTTCGTCGTAACCGATAATGCCGGGGAAAAGTTTCTCGCCCGCGCGAATTTTGCCAATCAAATTCGCGCGCATTTCGTCTTTGACCGAGCGAGTTTTGTAACCGCTTGCTTTTAATTTACCCAACGTTATTGCTTTGTTCATAAATTTCCCTTGTTCGCAGATATTAAATCTTTTCTCCGACCAAATAAACGACTGACTCATCGCCGACGACACGCGCGGAATGCCAAGTATGCGCGGGCAAAAAATCACGGTCGCCAGCTTCGAGCGTATAACTTTCACCGCCGATTATTATTTCGAGCGCGCCGGAAATTACCCAGTGCGATTGGTCTTCGCCGTGTTTATGAAGCACATAAATTGCTTCCGGTCTATCACCCCACTGAAAAACGCGATAGCCTTCCTCAACTAAAATAAAGCGAAGCATCGCCGCATTCGGCGCATAAACTTCTCTCCAACGTTCGACGCGAAAACCTGCCATAAATTTTGTCTCTAAAATTATTTTGCCATAAACGACTTGGACTTTACAGATGAAAACAAAATTTAGCCGCGAACAAACACAAACAGACACGAATTTTTTTGTTTTTATTTCGTGTTCTGCGCGTGTTTGTCCGCAGCTAAAAATTATGAAAAAAATTCTTCGGTTTCTAAAAAGCGTATTTGTTCGCCGAAATTAAAGCGTCAGCGATGCGCTGGCGGGCGGCAACAGTATTTATTGGCAAATTATTTTTTGTAAAACGTCGCAGAGCAGCGAGCAGGGTACGAAGTTCGTCGCCTTCGCTCATTGCCGCGAGCGCGTTTTTCGCCGCCATTTCGATGCGCTGAATTGCATCGTTGCAGAAAACTCCGGCAATATCGACGTAATTTTCCGCGCTGCCTTTTGCGGACAATTTTTGCGCCCGCAAACAGGCGGTTTCCATCGCGTAAGCGTCAATAATTATATCCGCCGCACTCAAAAGAATTTCCTGCTGCTCAGACAAAGCCATCATATATTTCTGCGCCGCCGTGCCGAGAATCATCAGCGCGACTTTCTTGGCGTTCTGCGCGAGTTTCATTTCGGTTGCGAGAATTGTTTCGTCTTCGTCAAATGAAGGCATCGGCGGATTTAATATTTCGTCCTGCAACGCTTTTGCCGCATTAAGTAGTCCAAGTTCGCCTTTCATAGCTTTTTTCATCAGCATTCCCGGAATCAGCATTCGATTAATTTCGTTTGTGCCTTCAAAGATACGATTAATGCGCGCGTCCCGATAGGCTTTTTCTGCGGGATAATCTGCCGAATAACCATAGCCGCCGTAGATTTGAACCATCTCGTCAACGACGTAATCGAGCGCGTCGGAACACGCGACTTTGTTTATCGAAGATTCAACTGAATATTCTTCAATCGAGCGAAGTTTATTTGCATTGTCCGCGCCGTCGCCGATAAGAGCGTCAATCATTCCGACCGTGCGATATGACATCGATTCCGAAACCCAAGTGCGAATCGCCATTTCCGCGAGTTTGTGTTTGATTGCGCCAAACGATGAAATTGATTTACCGAACTGCTGCCGTTCGTTCGCATATCGAATCGAATCGTGAAGGGCGAGCTTCATTCCGCCGGTTGCCGATGCGCCTAACTTAAAACGCCCAACATTCAAAATATTAAAAGCAATGCGCGCGCCGTCGCCCACCTTACCGATTAAGTTTTCAACCGGAACTTTTGCATCCGACAAAATCAATGGCGTTGTCGAAGAAGATTTAATTCCCATCTTGTGTTCTTCATTGCCGGGACGACAATTTTCCGACCGCTCGACGACAAACGCCGAAAACTTTTTCTTCTCGCCGTCAACCTTAGCAAAAACGATATACAGATCGGCAAAACCGCCGTTTGTAATGCACATTTTTTCGCCGTTCAAAGTGTAAAAAGTTCCGTCATCGCTCAATTTCGCGTTTGCTTTCGCGCCGAGCGCGTCCGAGCCGCTACCCGCTTCCGACAAACAATATGCCGTCACCATTTCGCCGGAAATAATCGGCGGAATGTATTTATTTTTCAACTCTTCCGAGCCGAAATAAAGAATCGGAAGCACGCCGATAGAAGTCTGCGCGCCGAATGTAACGCCAAAACCGGAAGCGCGTCCCATACTCTCGGCGACAACAACGCCTGTCGTCTGGTCGAGTTCAAGCCCGCCATATTCTTCGGGAATAGTCGCGCCGAGAAGTCCGAGTTCGCCCGCTTTAACGAGCAAATCACGCGCTGTTTGCCAGTTGTGTTTTTCCATTTCGGGGATAGCTGCGCGCACTTCCGTGTCAACGAATTCTCGTGTCGTATCGCCAATCATTCGCTGCTCGTCCGACAAATCTTCGGGCGTAAAAATCTCGCTCGCCGTCCGGTTTTCAATCAAAAACGCGCCGCCTTTTATAAAATCTTTTTCCATTTGTGCTTCCATAGTTTTTTCCTCTTTCATTATTCGGCTTTGCTGCCGACATTGTAACTGAATGAACACTCATTCAGCAAGAAAATAATTACCGTTGTTGGTAAGTTAAAAGTTAAGATACAGAAAGTATATTCCCTCAATTTTTAGATTTTTAACTTCTAAAATCCGCTTCTACCTAAAGTTACGCCGCAATGTGTGCAAGCCCGTATTTTGAATGTTCTATAACCTTTAAATGAATAATATAATTGTCGATTGCACCGGGCGCAATGAGCCTGACGGTGATTGATTAATTTTAGTGGATTACCACCGCATACGGGGCAATAATTACCAAAAGAGCCTTCCAATTTCATTTTACAACCCAGGCATCTCAATAGCGGATGAATTTTTGCCAGCGCAAAACCGAAAATTGCAAAGAAAACCACAAAAAGCCAAATAATCCAGTTGGTATAACTTCTTGGCGCAAGAAAAACCAGCGCAAAACAAACGGCAAAAACAATGCCGAAAACTGCGAATCCAATTCGCTGGAGGCGACGGCGGCGCGCCATCAACGCATTAAATTTTCTTTGTATTCCGGCTATTTCCTCGTTTGAATAAAGTCGTTTTGCTTGCATAAGCGATAACTTTTCTTACGCTAATCTCTCGAAAATTCCCGCCGCGCCCATTCCGCCGCCGACGCACATTGTAACCATTCCGTAACGCGCATTTCTGCGTTCCATTTCGCGCAAAATCGAAGCCGTCAGCTTCGCGCCCGTGCAGCCCAAAGGATGACCGAGAGCAATCGCGCCGCCATTAACATTTACCTTTTCTGGATTCATTTCAAGAAGTTTCATCACCGCCAAAGATTGCGCGGCAAATGCTTCGTTCAGTTCAAAAATATCAATGTCGTCCAGCGTCAATCCAGCCATTTTCAAAACCTTCGGAATTGCATACACAGGACCAACGCCCATTTCTTCGGGCAAACAACCTGACGTTGCATAAGCGACAAAACGCGCAAGCGGTTTCAAATCTAATTCTTCCGCTTTTTCCGCCGACATAATGACGACCGCCGCCGCGCCGTCCGACATCTGCGAAGCATTTCCAGCTGTTACAGTTCCTTTGACATGAAAAGCAGGCTTCAATTTTTGCAAGCCTTCAATCGAAGCGTCGTAACGCACGCCTTCATCCGTGTCGAAAGCTATTTCATGCCGCAGCACGCGACCTTTCTCGTCGGTTTCGTCAACGCGCACATTCAAGGAAACGATTTCGTCTTTGAACTTGCCGGATTTGATTGCTTCCGCCGCTCGTCTGTGTGAACGAAGCGAAAACTCATCTTGCTCTTCGCGTGAAATTTCGTATTTCTTCGCTAACGCTTCCGCCGTCAAACCCATATTCAAATAATAATCGGGATAAGTTTTGACGAGTTCGGGATTCGGGCGAATGACGTTGCCGCCCATCGGAATCATCGACATCGTTTCCAAGCCGCCCGCGACGATAATGTCCGCGCCGCCGGTTTTGATTCTGTCCGCCGCAATCGCAATCGTCTGCAAACCCGACGAGCAGTAACGATTAACCGTCATCGCCGAAACTTCCACCGGCAAACCCGCTTCAATCGCCGAAGTCCGCGCCACGTTCATTCCCTGCTCGGCTTCGGGAAACGCGCAGCCGATAATCACATCGTCAACCTGCGACGCATCCAAATCGCCCGCCTGTTTGACCGCTTCACGAATCGCCGCCGCGCCCATTTCATCGGGGCGTGTGTTTTTCAAAGTTCCCTTCGGTGCTTTTCCGACAGCCGTCCGCACGGCTGATACGATAACTGCTTCTTTCATAATTTTTTCCTTCATTTTACTATTTCAAATTTTTTCACCTCAAATGATTCTTCGTCGTCTGCCATCATAATTTGTCTGTCAATAGAAACTTGTAATGGATAACCGAACGTCTTGTCATATTCAACATTTATTTTTTCG
>JALYZF010000079.1 GCA_030948995.1 Acidobacteriota bacterium | reverse complement strand
TTACGAAGCAATGGCTTGCGGGCTACCGATTGTCGCACTTGAGCCGCCGCCGGGCGCGGAGCGTGTTCAATACAATCTGCTCGAAAATTTCGGTGTCGGGCGCGCCGTAAAAACGGTTGAAGAGGCGTCGGAAACTGTTAGTGAACTCTTAGCGGACGAAAATTTATTGCGGCAAATGCGCGCGAAAACCGGAAATGTCGGCTCGGTGCAAGCCGCCGAAAAATTAGCCGCGTGGCTGCTGGAAAAAATACAATGAGCGAATTTTTAAAACAAAATTACGAAACGCTCACGCTACTGACCGCAACGCTCGCGATTTGTCTGGGCGCTCTATGGTCAATCGTTTATTACGCGGCTTATGCCGTGCGCTCGCAATTATTAGGCAAAACTTTCTGGTGCGGAAACGGCGGCGAAAAAAACCGCGTCGCTTTGACCTTCGACGACGGACCGTCCCTTGATACTTTGGAGATTCTCGATTTTTTGCGCCGCGAAAACGTGAAGGCGACTTTCTTTCTGATTGGCAGGGAAGTTGAAAAATATCCTGAAATAGCCCGAAAAATCGCGGACGAAAATCATGAAATCGGCAATCACTCGTATTCACATCCGATTTTTCTTTTCCGTTCATCGAGTAGAACGCGCCGTGAGATTGAAAATACGCAAGAGATTATTAAACGAACGACCGGCATCGAGCCGAAAATAGCGCGCCCTCCGTGCGGCGTTCGTTCTCCGGCTTATTTTGCGGCGGCGAGCAAACTCGGTTTGCAGACCGTTCAATGGAGTGACACGGGTTTTGATTGGAAGAAAATTTCGGCGCGGCGAATCGCGGAAAATGTTTTGGAAACCGTTCAAAGCAATTCAATTGTTTTGCTGCACGATGGTGACAGCACAGGAAAAAGTAATCGACGCGCGACCGTCGAATCTCTGTCGCTCATTTTGCGCGGCTTAAGTGAAAAAGGTTTGTGCATTGCTCCGCTTGCCGAACTTTGTCCCGAAATTTACGAAAAGAAATTAAATCAGGAGGTTTTATTCCAATCCTTTAGAAGTGAAAAACAAATATGAATCCTAACTCTTACCTAACCGAAATGTTTTTAAATGAAGGAACGCCGATTTTGTTCGTCGATTTTGACGGCACGATTTCAAAGCGCGACGTGATTGACCGGATTTTGGAAGAATTCGCCGACGACCGCTGGCTCGAAACGGAAGAAAAATGGGTTTCGGGCGAAATTGGCTCACGAACGTGCCTTCAAGAACAGTTTTCATACGTTAAAGCAGCGCCCGAACAGTTGAACGAATTTCTCGACACGCTCGAACTCGACGAAGGATTTTCGTCTCTTCTCGATTTCTGCTGCGAGTCGGACATCAAAATTCACGTCGTCAGTGATGGTTTCGATTATTACATCCGCCGAATGCTCGAAAAAGCCGTGATTAATCCGCAACAACTAGCGCGAATAAACATCTGGGCGAACCGCCTGACTACAGCGGGCGAAAATCTTTGGCGCACCGATTTTCCTTTTTTCGAGAAGGTTTGCGGCGATGGCTGCGCCACCTGCAAACCGGCGGTGATGCGGCGACAAAATCCATACGCCGCGCCGAGCGTTTTCGTTGGTGACGGTTTGAGCGACCGTTTTGCGGCGCAGGCGGCGGACATCGTTTTCGCCAAAGGCAAATTAAAAGATTTCTGCCGGCAAATTCGCATTCCGCTGACCGAATACGCCAATCTTCGGCAAGTCGCGGAAAGCCTTGACGCAGCTTACGAGTCTTTCGCGCTGCTAACGCTTTCCGGCAAACAAACAAATTCGTGGATTCAAGCGGCTTAAATCAAAAGAAAATTAAAAATAAATGACAACTAACAACACGACAACCGCAAAATTACACCAAATCGAACCGCGCCGCCCAAGCGAAGCGGAACTGCTTGAAATGGAACGCAAATACTGTTCATACGGCGACACGGTTCACTACCTAGAGCCGCCGAAGTTTTTTGAACGCGCCGAAGGAAATTACCTGTTTGACCGCGAGGGAGTGCCTTTTCTCGATTTACAAATGTGGTATTCGGCGGCGAGCTTCGGTTACGGCAATGAGCGCCTTAACAACGCGCTGAAAAATCAAATTGATAAGCTGCCGCAACTCGCTTCGCAGTATCTGCACGCGGAAAAGGTTGAACTCGCGGCGGCAATCGGACGCCTTAACGAATCGAAATTCGGCGAAACCGGCAGAGTGCATTTCAATGTCGGCGGCGCGCAGGCGATTGAAGATTCTTTGAAACTTGTCCGCAATGAAACGGGCAAAAGTTTGATGTTCGCTTTTATGGGCGGCTATCACGGGCGCACTTTGGGCGCGTCGGCAATTACGTCGAGCTTTCGCTACCGACGACGTTACGGACATTTTTCCGACCGCGCGCATTTTGTTCCTTTTCCATATTGTTTCCGTTGTCCATACGGCAAAAAGCGTGACAGTTGCGGGTTGGAATGCGTCAATCAATTCGCCAAAAATTTTGACACAGAATATAATTCCTTCTGGGACGCGAAAGCCGGAGAAGCCGAGTTTGCTGCGTTCTATGTCGAAGCGATACAAGGCACGGGTGGCTATGTGATTCCGCCGCCGGAGTATTTTCCCGCGCTCAAAAAGGTGTTGGAAGAACGCAATATTTTAATGGTTGACGACGAAATCCAGATGGGTTTTTATCGCGCCGGAAAATTCTGGGCGATGGAAAACTTTAATGTTACGCCCGACATTATCGTTTTCGGAAAAGCTCTAACGAATGGCTTGAATCCTTTAAGCGGAATTTGGGCGAAAGAAAATTTGATTACGCCGGAGAAATTTCCGCCCGGCTCGACGCATTCGACCTTTTCTTCAAATACTTTAGGAACAGCCGTCGCACTCGAATTGATACGAATGACCGAAGAAATTGATTACGAAAAAATCACCCGTGAAAAAGGCGCATATTTTCTGGCGCAAATCAAGGAATTACAAAGAAAATACCCGCGCATTATCGGCGACACGGACGGAATGGGAATGGCACTCAGAATCGAGATTTGCCAAGCCGACGGTTATGAACCCGACCGGGAACTGACTGATAAAATTTTCGCCGAAGGAATGAAAGGCGATTTAGATGTGCGCGGCAGAAAAATGGGTCTTGTTTTAGACGTGGGCGGTTATTACAAAAACGTCTTTACGCTCGCGCCGTCATTTGAAATGACTTTGGAAGAAATTGATTTGTCGGTGGAGATGTTGGAGATGCTGTTTCGGCGTTGCGCGCCCGATAGAATTTAGTCAATTAAGAATTATCAATTAGGAATTTAAAATAGTTAAGTCGTTCTTAATTGATAATTGAATAAAAAATGCTTTCAAAAATAACTGAACAATTTGAAAAATTCGCGCTGCGGTCGAATCCGGCTTATGCGCTTCGGCTTCTAAATCACGCACCGCCAGCGCTGCTCGAAAAGATACAGCTGGCAAAATTTCGGCAGACGTTAAAACTCGCCGCGCAAGCTCCGTTTTACTCGGAAGAGTTTCAAAAACGCGGAATTGACACGAATAAGATTAAGCATCCGTCTGAACTCGGAGATTTTTTCACGACGGGCGAAGACTTGCGAAAAAACGGCGCGGAAGCATTTCTCGTCGGACGAGCGGACACGGCGTTTGAAACTACGGGAACGGCTTCGAGCGAAACGAAACGTATCTTTTTCTCGAACCGCGAACTCCAGGAGATGGGCAGAGCGAGCGCAATCGGACTTTATAACTTGGGCTTGCGCCGAGAGGACGTAGTTTTGAGCGCGTTCGACGTTTCGTTCTGGGTTTCGCCTGCCGTCGTTCGCACGGCTTTTCAATACTTGGGCTGTTTTCACGCAGAAGCCGGAAAAATTTCGCCCGAAGAATTTTACAAACGCGCCCTGCGCTATAAACCGAACGTGATTTTCGGCGAACCTTCGTGGATTGTCCGGCTTTCGGAAATTGCTGAAAAGCGCGGCGTCTGGAAGATAAAATTTCTGTTCGCCGGCGGCGAAAACGTGAACGAGCAGACGCGCCGGGAAATCGAGCGAATCTGGAACGCGCCGTTTTACATCAATTACGGGCAAACAGAATCATTCGGCGCAATCGGCGTCGAATGCGCGGAGAGAAACGGTTACCACCGCAACGATTTGAATTTCTTTTTTGAAACGCCTGAAACAAATGCGGACGGCGAAGGCGAGCTTGTTTATACGACCTTGACGCGCGAAGTGATGCCGCTCATCCGTTACCGTTCAACCGACGTTACGCGCCTTGTCGACGAGCCGTGCGCCTGCGGTTTGTTTGCCAAAAGAATCGCCAAAATCAAAGGTCGCGTGGACGAGATGATTGTCTGCGGAATGGGAAATATCAGCCCGTGGGTTTTCTCGGAAATTTTGCGAGGCGTTAAAGACGCGACCGACGAATGGCAGGTGCGCGTTTGGCACGAAAATCTGATTGATGTGGTCGAGCTGCGCGTCGAGATTACCGAATCGCAAAACGGACACACTGCGCAGACGGTCGCCGAAAATGTGCGGCAAAACCTACGCGCCCACTTTCCTGATTTTCAAAAGAATCTGAAAATGAAACTTTACGATTTTCGCATCCTTCCGGTCGAGCGAGGAAGTTTGCGGACTGCGCGCAAGTTAAAACGGTTAATTGCGTTCGACGCCCCACCGCTGGCAGATGAAAAATCCGAAGCTAAAGCGCTGCTTGCGAAACAACGCGAGATAACCGAAGCGAACGGCAACGTGCTTTCCGGCACAAAAGTTTTATGAGAAATACGGTAAAGATTTTCAGTGCATTTCTCGGAATTCTGCTCGTCTTGAACACTACTGCCAGCGCTAAAATCATCGTGCAAAACGGCGGCTGGCTGCGCGTAATCGTGACGGACGCGCAAAATCGGGTTATCGCGGGCGCGAAATGTGTTTTGTCGCAAAATAAAAAAGAGGTCGCCGAAGTTCAAACAGACGCAACCGGCACGGCGATTTTCG
>JALYZF010000047.1 GCA_030948995.1 Acidobacteriota bacterium | reverse complement strand
TTAAAACGCAATGTCGGCGTATCTCGTAAACTGCGCGGCGCGCTAGCGTATCCGGCGTTTTTGCTGCTTGCGGCGACTTTTATGGTCACGTTTTTAACTCTCTACATCGTGCCGCGAATGTCAGATTTATTCAAAGGTTTAAGCACGCGCAAAGGTTTGCCGACCGTAACGCTCGTCGTTCTGGCAATTTCAAATGGAATTACGCAAAATATTTTTTGGCTTCTACCGCTGATTTTGATTTTGGTTTTCGCGCTCGTCATCTGGCTCAGAACGCCCGGCGGAAGATTGATTCTAGATAAGTTTTTACTGCGTCTGCCGATTGTCGGCTCTCTAATTAAGCAAATGACGACGGCGCAATTAGCGCGTTCGCTCTCGACACTTCTTTCGGGCGGAATTACGTTGCCTGATTCGTGGGACATCGCTTCGCTGGCGATTACGAATTTTGAATTGCGGCGCCGAAGTCAATCGGTTTTGCCGATGATACGAGAAGGACGCCTTTTCACCGAATCGCTCGAAAATGCTCATTGGATGCCGGAACTTGCGCTCGATATGATTGGCATTGGCGAAAAATCGGGAAGTCTTCGTGAGATGCTCGACGAGGTTGCGAATTTCTACGACGCCGAATCTGAAGTTCGGCTTGAACAATTAACAACGCTGCTCGAACCGATTATTTTGCTTTTTATGGCGGGAATCGTCATCACGATTCTGCTAGCAATTTATCTGCCGATTATTCAGACGATTTCGTCAGGTCCATTTAGCGGAAGAAGATAGTTTTAAGTAATAAAATTAAAATAAACAAAAATGGCTAACAGAACTAATGGAAATACGGCGACTGTTGCGCCACCGAAAGTAGAAGCGGCAAGTTTTTTGGAAAACGAGCCGCCCGAAGTCAGGGAAGCAAAACTGCTCGCGGCGCGATACCGTTTGCCTTACATAGACGTGCTTCCGCCGGACAAGGAATCACCGATTGATTATGAAGAAATAGCGCGCATTCCAGTCGAGTTGATGCTGCGGAATCAGTTTGTGCCTTTGAAGCGCGAAGGCAGAAATCTTCACGTCGCAATGGCTGACCCGTCGAATCTAGAACAACTCGACGAACTTGAAAATGCTTTGAACGTTCGCATTATGCCGTATGTTTCGACGGCGGGCGCAATCGACGTTGTTTTGCGAAAAGGCGACGCGACGCAGAGAGTTCTGCAGGAAGCGGCTTCGACTTTCATAATTTCGCTCGTCAAAGAAACCGACCAGGGCGAAGAAGTTTTAGACCTCGACCGTTTGGCGGGCGATTCGGATATGTCGCCGATTATTAAATTGGTTGACACGATTATTTATAACGCGATGGAATCGCGCGCCTCCGACATACACATCGAAGCGCGCGACCGCGACGTGAGCGTTAAATTCCGCATCGACGGCGCGCTGTATCAAAAGGTTGACCCGATTGATATTGTTTTTCATCAAACGTTGATTTCGCGTATCAAGGTTATGTCCGAACTCGACATTGCCGAACGCCGAATTCCGCAGGACGGAAGATTCAGAGTTCGCTATAAAGGCAGAACGGTTGACTTTCGCGTTTCGATTTTGCCTTCGGCTTACGGCGAAAACTGCGTGATTCGTATCTTGGACAAAGAACAAATCTCGGAAGAATTTAAAAATTTAAGTCTTGATGTCGTCGGCTTCGACGAAGAAGATGTCAAGCGTTTTCGGATGTATATCAAAGAGCCATACGGAATGGTTCTTGTAACAGGTCCGACAGGTTCTGGAAAAACGACGACGCTTTACGGCGCGCTCAACGAAATTCGCAACGAGGAAGATAAAATTATTACGATTGAAGACCCCGTGGAATATCAGCTTCACGGCATTATGCAGATTCCCGTCAACGAGAAAAAAGGTCTGACATTCGCGCGCGGGCTGCGTTCGATTCTGCGCCACGACCCGGACAAAATTATGGTCGGGGAAATCCGCGACAACGAAACGGCGCAGATTGCAATCCAATCGGCATTAACCGGACACCTTGTTTTTACGACCGTTCACGCCAACAACGTGATTGACGTTATCGGGCGATTTTTGAATATGGGCGTCGAGCCTTATAATTTCGTCTCTTCGCTCAACTGCGTTCTCGCCCAGCGTCTCGTTCGTCTTCTATGTCCGGTTTGCAAACGCGCGTATCAACCAACGACGGAAGAATTTTTTGAATCGGGTATTCGTCCCGAAGAAGTCGGCGTTAGAAAAATCTATATGAACGTCGGCTGCGACGCTTGCAACCACACGGGCTATCGCGGGCGAACGGCGATTCACGAGCTTCTCGATATGTCGGACGCGATACGCGAGATGATTATCGAGCGTCGCCCGGGTTCGGAAATTCGTCGGCAGGCTGAAAAAGAAGGCTTATCGAGTTTGCGCGAGTCAGCAGTTAAAAAGGTTTTCGCCGGACTGACAACCCTTTACGAGATAAACCGCGTAACTTTTGTTGAAGAAATCAGGTAAAAAAAGCTAAAATAACTTTGGTTTCAAATGAAAGATTTGAAACTTTCTGTTTTATTCCGCGTGTTGAAATTTGTCAGAAGAAGATTTTTTCGCATTCAAAAAAATCCGTTCGACTTCAAATACAAAAATATGAGAAATTCCGCTTACATACGTTTTTCGATTTGTCTGCTTTTATTTGTCTCGCTGCTTTCGCCCACATTTGCTTTGGCGTCAACGGACGGCAAAAAACATTTTAGCGCCGGAATGACCGCCGAAGTTTCCGAGCAGTGGGACAAAGCCGTCGAAGAATTTGCGCTCGCGGTTGCCGACAACCCGAAAAATCCCGAGTATCGTCTGCACTACACGCGCTCACTTTTCAACGCTTCGCAAATGTATATGAAGCGCGGCACAACTCTCGCAGGCGAAAAAGATTATGCCGGAGCTTATCTCGCTTTTCGCAAGGCTTACGGCTACGACCCCGTAAACGAGCTGGCGAAATCCGAGATGGAAAGAATGCTTCGCCTTCAGCAGGCTGTCGTTGAAGGCGAAAATCCAGACGTTAAAACGGATTCAAATGGCACGGTCAGGCTTGTTCCGACGGGATTTCAAAAACAGACGATGCCTGACGCGACAGTTCCTCAGAGATTCGGAGAACTGATAAATGTGCTGTATCCGACTCCCATAGATTTACAAACTGTCATTAAAGATTTAGCGAGAAGTCTGGATTTGAATGTGCTGTTTGACGCCGAAACTTTCCGCCAACGGCAGACAGTCAGTATCGAATTGAAAAACGTAACGGCGGCAAAAGCGCTCGATTATATCTTTTTACAACAGAGCTTGTTTTTCCAAAAAGTCGGACCGCGCACAATTCTGGTCGCCAGTCAGAACCGCCGGACAAATTATCAACAGCTTGTCCTTCGAACGTTTTATCTGGCAAACGCCGCGCCTGAAGACGTGCAGAAAGTCGTTCAAACCGCAATTCCGGCGCAGCCCGGCAGAGTTCCGACTATTACGCTGGTTGATAAAGCGACCAACAGTTTGACGGTGCGCGACACGGAAGAAAATATCCGGCTCATCGGGAAACTGATAAATTCACTGGACAAAGACCGCGCCGAAGTCGTGATGGACGTTCAGATTTACGAAGTTTCAAAAAGCGATTTGTTGCAGTTCGGAACGCAAATCGGAGATAAGGATTCGTTAATAAATTTGGGCGGCACAAATCGCGGAGTGGTAGGCTTAACCGGAAACAGCGGAATTCTTGGAAGAACATCCTTGGGTCTGGGGTTGATTATACCTCCAATCACTTTTCAGGCTCTGCAAAATAAAAACAATTCAAAACTTATCGCTTCGACGCAAATTCACGCTTTTAACAACGAAGATTCTTCAGCGCGAATCGGTGCGCGTGTGCCGGTCAGAAGTGCGACGATTTCAAATGGATTCAATAATACAGGGACAGGCACAGGCACTACAGGCGGCAATAGTTTTGTTGGCGACGTTATCAATTACGAGCAAACCGGTCTGACGCTTAAATTCAAACCGATTGTTTTCCCGAACCAAGACGTTCAGGTGGCGATGGAAATTGAGTCGAAAGATATTGACGGCACGACAAACAGCGCTTTGAGTTTGAATCCGACTTTTACCGAGCGAACAATTAAAGGCACGGCGCGCATTCAAAATAACAAAACGCTTCTGCTGGCAAGCGTCGCGCAGGGCAAACAAAGTGACGGGCGTGCGGGCTTGCCTCTTCTGGGTTTGATTCCGATTTTAGGTAGATTTTTTTCATCGCCGACCAAAGATAATAGACAAGTCGATGTAGTTATCGCCGTTACGCCGCGAGTTATCCGCGCGCCCGCGATTCTGCCCGAAGATGAAATCGAACGCCAGACGGGAAGCGTCGGCTCTCCGACGAGCGCTTCGGTCGAAGCAATGATTATCCAAGAGGAAACGGAAGAACAGCTTGCCGCCGCGCGCCGAACTACAAATACGGCGCAGGTGCAGTTGCCGGACCAAAAAACTGTAACGCCCGCTTATACGAAAACAACGGCATCTATGCCCGATTCTTCTACAACGGAAAACGCGCCGCAGAATCAAACAACTGCAAGCGCACAGCCCGCTGAAAAAACCGAAATGGTCGAAAGTAATATTCGCCCGATTGACGCGAGCGTAAAAACTCTGCAAATTGCGCCAACTGCCGATAATGCTGAAAACAAGCCGCAATTGCAGGAAACTTCATTAAAATCTAATGGAGAAGCGCAAACCGAATCGGAGAAATCGGACGCGCCCGTAGCCACGCTCCAGCTTTTGCAAAATCTGCCGCAAATGAAAGCAGGCGACAAATGGAAAATCGCCGTGATGGTCAAAAGCGCGACGGCTTTTCGTTCGGCAGTTTTGGGAATGAACTTCGACGCGAAAAAACTTGCGGTAAAATCGGTTTCATACGGAGAGGTCTTCGGCAATGAAATGGCGCAAACGCCTGCAAAGCCGTTTTTCAACGAAGGCGGCAAGATGTTTGTCTCGCTTGCATCGCCCAAAGATACAGCCGGAAACAGTTCGGGAATTCTGGCATACATCGAAGTCGAAGCCTTAGCCGACGGCAAACAACAAATCACGTTCGACCGGGACGTTTTGAATTTCCTGACAGCCGACGGCAAGAATTTTTCGGTGAAGTTTTAATTAAAAGCGATGAGAGACAAACAAAATTCGCAATTCGCAATTCGCAATTCGCAATCGGACGCCGGGTTCACTTTGTTTGAGCTTATCGTTACTTTGATTGTTCTCTCAATTTTGGTCATGGGAACGATTCCGCTGACGCAAAATGCGGCAAAGCGCGAGAAGGAACTGCGTTTGCGCGAGAATTTGCGCTTGATGCGTTCGGCAATCGACGAATTTCACAGAGATACGGTCGGCGCGTGTCGTCCGCCGGATGGAGGCTCTGTGTCCGACCCACGCAGCCGCGTTCTCATTGACGACTGCAAAATTTTTGAAACGGATAATGCTGACCGTTATCCGCCAACTTTGGAAATTTTAACCAAAGGCGTGAAAGTTAAACCGCGCGGAATGCAGATGCAATCGGGGCGAGCATTTGACGATAAAAACGCGACCGATATAAATCAAAACAAAGAGCTGAATAAAGTTTATCTGCGCGAGTTGCCGATTGACCCGATGACGGGAAAATCCGATTGGCAATTTCGTTCTTCATATCAGGGAAAAGACGACGGCGATTGGGATGAAATAAATGTTTTCGACGTGCGTTCGGTTTCAGGCGCAGAAGCATTAAACGGAGAAAAATACAGTGATTGGTAATTCAGAAATGGAAAATGAAAAACGAAAAACCGAAAATAATATTCACGAAAATCAGAAATTAATTATTTTGAAAAACCAATCGAAAATCGAAAATCGAAAATCCAAAATCGAGAGCGGTTTTTCCTTGCTCGAATTGATGATTTCGATGTTTATTATAATTATTTTGCTTTCGGTTGCTATGGTCGCATATCAAAATACTGTTCAGCACGCGCGCGAAACGGTTTTGAAAGAAAATCTATGGCAGATGCGCCGCGCCATCGACCAATATGGAACTGATAAGGGAAAGCTGCCGCAATCGCTAGACGATTTGGTAAAGCAACATTATTTGCGAGAAATGCCGGTTGACCCGATTACAGAGAAAGCCGAATGGAAGGAAATACAAGGCGAAGACACAACTTCAACCGAAGCCGCTCAAGGTTTGATAGATGTAAAAAGCCTTGCTCCCGGCGAAGACAGCGACGGCATCAAATACGAAGACTATAAATAGTGGTGAATGGTGAGTGAAAGTATTAAAACTTACTACTTACCGTTTACCACTCACCGTTTACCACTAAAAAAGTGTTAGAAAATTTAACTCAACCGAATTATCCGAAAGCAGCGCTTGGCTTAGAACAGACGAGCGTAACGGCTCTTGCTTTGCAAAAAGAAGGCAGAGGACGATTCGGCATCAAGCAAGCCGCGACCGTCGAATTGCCAGAGCATCTTCTGACGCCGAGTTTTATCGAGCAGAATATCTCAAGCACCCAAGAAATGCTAGCGCTGATTCAAGAAGCGGTAACTAACGCCGGTTTAATGCGACAAAAACGCTGGTCTGTTTCATTGCCGAGCAACGCGGCGCGAACGGCGATTTTAACGCTCGAAAACGAACCGGCTTCAAAAGATGAACTCGCGCAGGTTTTAGATTGGAAAGCTGAAAACACATTCGGCATTCCGGCAAATGAGCTACGCATTACACGCCGAAAAATTACTGCTGATATAGCGGGAAAATCACGCTATTTTGCGACTGCCGTTAAACTTGCCGTCATTGACGAATACGAAATCTTGTTTGAAATGCTTGGCTGGCAAGCCGGTTTAATTTTGCCGCGCGCCGTCAGCGAAGCTAATTGGCTTTTCGATAAAAATAAAAAAACCGACTCGCTTCTGATAAGCTCGCAGGCAGACGGATTTGTCGCACTTGTTATGCGCGGTAACGAACCGACTGTCGTCCGTTCTGTTACCTGCACGGCAAGCGAACGAGACGATGAAATTTTTCGGCTTTTAATGTTTTACCGCGACCGACTTGGGGACGACGCGAGCGAGAATTTTTTGGAAAAACTTCTCGTCGTCGGAAAAGATTTAACGCCCTCGCGCCTCAAGGAAATCGCCGCCGAAGCGCTCGGCAGAACGCTGAATATCCTGCGACCCGAAGATGTTGGTTTAAATATCCCTTCGCAAGCATTGAATTTCGACGAAATTGCCGCGCCAGCCGGGCTTGCCGCACTCGGTTGGAAATAAGAGAGTTCAAAGTTCAAAGTTTGTTTTGATAATATTAAACTTTGAGTTTTTGAAACCGTGTTCTAAGTTCTTCCGTATAAACTTTGCATCTATGATAAGACAAGCCTTAGCGCTGGAAAATATTAAAAGATTAACCGACGGCGAGCTGATTGAAAAAGCAATCGGCGGGCGCGAAGACGGTTTTGAGGAACTCGTGCGCCGTTACCAGCGACCGATAACCGCTTATGTTTACCGGATGCTGAATAATTATGATGCCTCTCTCGACGTAACGCAGGAAGTTTTTATAAAAGTTTACAACTCCTTGGAGCGTTACAGTTCCGATTATAAATTTTCCACCTGGCTATACCGCATCGCGCACAATGCCGCGATTGATTTTATGCGGAAAAATTCCGTCAATCAGCAAAGCATCGAAGCGGAAAATGCCGACGGCAGCTATCAACTGCAAATCGAAAGCCCGAACCCGACGCCCGAACAAGAGCGCGAGCGAAGCGAATGGCGCAGGGAAATCGAATCGGTCGTCAAATGTTTGCCGACGGTTTACCGTGAGTTAATTCTGCTACGACACGCGCAGGATTTAAGCTATGACGAGATTGCCGAAGTGACTAATTTGCCGCTCGGAACGGTCAAAAATCGCTTATTCCGAGCGCGCGAGATGATGCGCGAAATTTTTACAGACAGAGGTTTTAAGGGAATTTAGTTTTTTTTTACGGGATGAATCTGCAAAATTTCAACATTGAAAACAAATGCCCGCGACGGGAAATTGCCGCTTATATTGACGGCGAGCTTTCTTCGCGCGAAGAACTCGAATTGGAAATGCACGTCGCCGATTGCAAAACGTGCGCGCTCGAACTCAACGAGCAGAAAAGATTAACATTTGCGCTCGATTTTGCCTTGGAAGACGAAAAAAACTTTAAGCTGCCCGAAAATTTCACGCGCGTCGTCGTAACCCGTGCCGAAAGTAAAGTCAACGGTTTGCGCTGTCCGAAGGAGAGATTTAGAGCGATTGTTGTGATTACGGCTTTATTTTTACTGTTTCTGGTAGGTCTCGGCGGACGAACAAGAACTTTCACGGAAACTTTTTTGAAATTAGGTGAGCAGATTTTAGCCGTCGGCGGTTTTCTACTGCGTTTGATTTACGATGTTGCCTTCGGAAGTGCGATAATTCTGCGTTCCTTCTTCTCGCAATTTATTTACAGTTCAAACTCCTCCTTTGTGTTTCTGTTTGCTTTCTTTTGTCTTGCCCTGTTTATTTTGTCGCGTCTTATCAACCGTTATAATCATTCGTAAATTTTAAGTTTAATTCTCTGGATAAGTGATTTATACAAACGCTAGAACAAATTTTCTTATCGAATGGAATTTTCCGCTTGGGCAGATGCTCGGCGGATTTATTTTTGTTCTTGTCGCTTGTTTGACAATCTTTTCCCAAACAAATATAGAAACAAACCTTAACGAAAACACTGTAACGATTCAGGATGCGCCGGAAATGGAAGTTTTTTCCTTTGGCAAAACGGTGGTCATTAAAAAAGAAGCGAAAGGCGTTCTGTCATTCGGCGGCGACGTAATTATAGAAGGCAATGTTTCGGGCGACGTTGCCGCTATCGGCGGCAATATAATACAGGAAGAAAGCGCGTTCGTCGGCGGCGATGTAATTGTTTTCGGCGGAACTTACCGAGCCGAAAGCACGCAGCCGCTTCGCAATCCAGATAAAGAAACGGTGATGGTCGCCGTCTTAGAAGACCAGCTTCGCAATCTGGCAAAAAATCCCGCTCAAATTTTTTCGCCGGATTTTTCGTGGACGTTTCTGGCGCAAAGATTTTTATCAATTCTTTTTTGGTTTATTATTTCTTTTGTTTTCACGACGATTGCGCCCGGAGCGGTCAGCCGCGCCGTCGCGCGTTTCCAGCTTTCGACTCTAAAAATTATCGCCATCGGGTTTTCAAGTTTTGTGGCAACGGCAATCGGCGTGATGGCAAGTTTGAGTTTTTTTCTGAACTATTTGAGCGTAATTATCAGCTTGATGCTGTTTGTTTTTTTGATTTTGGGTTATGTTTTCGGGCGCATTGCTTTGCAAGTCAGCGTCGGGAAACAACTGCAAAAACGCTTTCTTCCCGAACACAGGCAATCGGAAACTTTTGCGATTTTAATCGGCGTCGTTTTCTGGACGCTTATGCTTTCAGTTCCGTATCTCTGGATTTTCGCACTTCTCGCTTTGCTGTCAGCCAGTATCGGACTTGTCTTGACCGCGCGCTCGCTTAACACTTGGCAAAAACAATAAAACATCAAATCTGCTCGCCGTAAACCGCCGCTTTACAAAAATTTACAAAAAACGGATAACTTTTTCCGTCAAAATCGCGTCTTTATTATAAGGCAAAATTCGAGCAACATTTTCTTGCGTGCCGCGTATAAAATAAAGAGAGTTTCACAATTAAAAATAGAGAGTTAAAATGCGTAAAATAAATTTTTTATTAAGTCTTTTTGTATTAACTGCAAGTTTATTCGGCACAATTGCGGCGCAAACGCCGCCGAGCCAAACTCCGGCGGCAAATTCGACAGTTAAATTATCGTTAATACAAGGCGAGGTTTCGTCAATCAATGCCGATAAAATCGTTCTACAGACAAAGGACGGTTCGATGGACGTTTCTCTGTCCGCTAAAACGACATATTTTCGCGTGTCGCCCGAAAAGCCGAGTTTGACGACGGCTGTAGCGGCAAATCTGTCGGACATCGGCGTCGGCGATAAATTGATTGTTACCGGAATTATTTCCGGCGACAAAAAATCAGTTCCGGCGGCAAAAGTTTATTTGATGACCAAATCCGATATTGCCGAAAAGCAAAGCAAGGAGCGCGAACAATGGCGCACGCGCGGCATTATCGGACAAGTCGCGGCGATAAATCCGCAGACAAAGGAAATCACGGTTTCGTCGCGCAGTTTTACGGGCGAGCGAAAAACGATTTTGACGCCGAAAGAAGATGCGGTATTTCGCCGTTATGCACAGGATTCAGTGGATTATAACGAAGCGAAGATAAGCTCGGTTGATGAAATAAAAGTCGGCGATTCGATTCGCGCGCTCGGCGATAAAAGCGAGGACGGCACAACAATCAAGGCGGAAAAAGTTGTTACAGGCTCTTTTAAAACTGTCGGCGGAACAATTACAGCCATCAGTGCAGAGAAAAATGAAATAACGATTACCGACGTTCAAACTAAAAAGCCGGTAACAATTGTAGTCGGAAAAAATTCAATTCTTAAACAGTTTCCGGCAGAAATGGCGCAAAGAATGGCGCAGTTTCAAACAGGCGGATTTGCTCCCGGACAGGGCGCGGTGCGACCGCCGCAAGCAAATCAAACGAGCGGACAAGAATCGGGACAAACGCCGAACCGTATGGGGCAAGGCGGTGGAATGCGCGGCGGAAATATAGACGATATGCTCGAACGCTTTCCGGCGATTTCAGTCAGTGATTTAAAAGTCGGCGATATGATTGCCGTCTCCAGCACAAAAAACGCGAACGCCGACCGCGTCAACGCGATAAAATTATTGTCGGGCGTCGAGCCTTTTCTTAAAGCGGCGCAGCAGCAAACGGCGGCGAGAGGCGGGCGCGGCGGTCAAGATACGGGTTTTCAAATTCCCGGACTCGAAGGCTCGAATTTTCCGTAAAATTCAAGAGCTTAAATTAAAAATCCAAAGTCTGAAGTTTCCGACTAAATTCGATTTATAATCTTAAACGGTTGAGCTTCCGACTTTTGTTTTTTCAAATTAATATTATGAGAACAATAAAATTATTCCTATTTATCAGTCTTTTTACATTTTTTATAAATTCATCGGTTTTTGCACAACAGACGGGAAGTTTAAGCGGACAGGTTTTCGACACTCTCGGCGCTATTATCGTCGGCGCGACCGTTACAGCAGTCGATGCAAATCAAAAGGAAAAAACTGCAACGACTAATAATCAAGGCGTTTTTACAATCGGCGGTCTCGCGCCCGGAACTTATACGGTGCGTGCAATCGCGCCGAATTTCGGTCTTTACGAAAACACTGAAGTTGTAATTAAAGCTGGCGGACGAGAGGAATTGACTATTGCTTTGGCGGTTCAAGCGGTAAGCGCGCAAGTCGAAGTTGCAACCGGCGCGCAAGTTAATACCGAGCCGGATAATAACGCCAGCGCAACCGTTCTGAAGGACAAGGATTTAGAAGCCTTGCCCGACGACCCGGACGAACTTGAAGCCGCTTTGCAGGCTTTGGCGGGACCTTCGGCGGGACCGAACGGCGGGCAGATTTACATTGACGGTTTTACGGGCGGACGTCTTCCGCCGAAAGAGTCAATCAGAGAAATTCGCATCAACCAAAATCCGTTTTCGGCTGAATTTGAGCGGCTCGGTTTCGGGCGCATCGAAATTTTGACCAAGCCCGGTTCGGACAAATTTCGCGGGCAGGCGTTTTTTAATTTCAATGACGAGAGTTTGAATTCAAGAAATCCGTTTGCACTGAATCGCGCGCCGAGCCAAACGCGGTTTTTCGGCGGCAGTTTGTCCGGTCCGGTCAAAAAGGGTAAGTCTTCATTTTTTGTAGATGTCAGCAATCGCAATGTCGATAACAACACGGTGGTTAACGCTACCGTTCTCGATTCGTCTTTTAACATTGTTCCTTTTCAGCAAGATGTTACTCTTCCGAGCAGTAGATTTTCAATCAGCCCGCGTTTTGATTATCAGATAAATACGAATAATACATTGGTTGCGCGGTACGGTTTCACGCGCATCAAAGCCCTTAATTTTAACGGCGGATTTTCTCTTCCGAGTCTTGCCTCGAACGGTTCCAGCACGGAACACGAATTTCGTCTGACCGAAACGGCGATTCTGAATCCGAAAACCATTAACGAAACAAGGTTTCAGTATGAAATAAATCGCCGCAATCAAACGGGCGACAATTCAATTCCGACGATTAATGTGTCGGGCGCATTCGTTGGCGGCGGCTCGCAAATCGGCACGAACTTTAATAATAATAATAGTTTTGAATTGCAGAATTACACGACCACTTCTTTGGGGAAAACCAGCCAGCACTCGATAAAATTCGGCGGCAGGCTGCGCGGCGTAAAAATTAAAGACCAATCCGAATCGAATTTCGGCGGAACGTTTACTTTCACGGGCGTGCCGGAAGTTCGTCTTAATTCTACTTGTAAGGCTGAAGAGACAGGCTGCATAATCAGTCCGGCAATTTCATCAATCGAACAATATCGCCAAAAACTTTTGGGCAACACCGACCCGCGTTTTAATCCGAATCAATTCATTATTACTTCGGGAAATCCGCTCGCAGACGTTTCGCAATATGATGTCGGTTTATTTGTAACGGACGATTGGAAAATGCGCCCGGATTTAACTTTAAGTTTCGGGTTGCGTTACGAAAATCAAACGAATATCAGCGACAATATGAATTTTGCGCCGCGTTTCAGTTTTGCCTACTCGCCCGGCGCCAAGGGGGCGAAACAGCCGAAAACGGTTTTTCGCGGCGGCGCCGGAATTTTCTTCGACCGCTTTGGCGAGAATTTTACTCTGCAATCAGAGCGTTTCAACGGAACGAATCAAACTCAATATATCGTCGGCAACAATCCGGCAATTTTAACTCAGCCTGTATTTTCATTGAGCGGCGTAACAAACGCGCCGACCGTCGAGCAGATTGCCAACGTCGCGCCCGGAACATTTACGGTGCGCCGCGTAGATGCCAACTTACATTCGCCGACGACTTACCAATATGCTCTTTCTATCGAACGGCAATTGCCGCTTAAAATAAGAGGCGCGCTTTATTTTGTCGGCAGCCGGACGATTCACCAGCTTCGCACTCGCAATATAAACGCGCCCGTTTGCGGATTTGTATCTATTTGTTCTTCGTTGACCTCGCCGCAAATACAATTGCTGCGACCCGACCCGGCGCAGGGCAATATTTACGAGTATGAAGCAAATGGCGTATCAAATCAGCAGCAGTTGATATTTAATGCCAGCTCGCAATTGAGTCGTAAAGTAACACTGAACGCGAATTACCGTTTTGGGCTTGCCAAAAGCAATACTGACGGCGGAAATTCGGGAGGGAATTTTCCGGCTTACAGCTATGATTTCAGCGGCGAATACGGAAACTCCATACAAGACATCAGACATTTCTTCTCGATGTACGGTAGTTTTCAACTGCCTTGGAAAGTTCGGATGAGCCCGATTATTATTGCTCGTTCCGGCGTCCCGTTTAATATCGTAACCGGCGTTGACACGAACCGCGATTCGCAGTTTACCGAGCGCCCTACATTCGCCCAGCTAAACAGTGCTTGCGTTCAACGCGGATTGACAAATTCATTCTGTGACATTAGCGGTATATCGAATACGGCGGCAGTAATTCCGCGTAACTACGGTCGCGGTCCTAGTTTCTTTTCGGTCAATTTGAACTTTACAAAAACGGTCGGCTTCGGCAAATCCAGAGCGCAGGTTGCCAGACGCACTGACAGGCAAGCGCCGAGTTCGGCAGGCGAAGGCGCAAATCGTCCGAATAACAATGACGGCGGCGGGCGCGGCGGCAGACCCAATGCTGGACTCGGCGGCGAAGGGCGTAGAGAAGGCGGCGGTGGTTTTGGCGGCGGCGCATTTGGCGGTGCAAGCGATAAACCATACAATCTGACTTTCGGGCTGCAAATCAGCAATTTATTCAATCGCGCAAATTTCAATGCGCCGGTCGGAAATTTGAATTCTAATCGTTTCGGTCAATTCACTTCGATTGTCGGCGGCGGTTTCGGCGGTTTCGGCGGTTTCGGCGGAAACGGCGCGGCTAATCGTCGCGTTGATTTAACAATGCGGTTTAGTTTCTAAATTTTATGTAAGGTAGTAAATTAAAAAGAAGGGTGGATAGTGTTAACATTCACCCTTCTTTTTGCGTCTTTTAAACAATGCAATTTTCCGAAGGGAATTGTAATCTAGGAGAAATATGAAAAAATATGCCACTTTAATTTTCGTCTTTATATCTACGGTCAGTGGTTTCTCTCAGCAAAACGAGCAGAAACCTCTGACCAAGGATAAAGAAACCGCCGCAACACTTTCCGTCTCAAAAACCGCAACGCCAATCGAAATCGCTAAAATCGCTTTAGCGGCGCACGGCGGCGACAAATTCAAGACGATGAAAACTTTGGTCGTACGCGGCACGGTCGATATTTCCGGCTCGCCGACGATGACTTTTCCCGGAACATTTGCGACTATTTTCTCGGGCGAAAAATATCGTCTTGAAATTGTAAATCCGATACAGCCTTTTAAACAGACTTTCGATGGTCAGCAAACAGTTTCCTCTATTAGAGGCTTTGAACTGCCGCCTCTGAATCGTCTTGGCTTACCGCTTCTGGCGAGAATCGGGGATAAAGATTTTACTGTTTCCGCGCTGTCGGAGAAAAGCAAAAAGAAGATGGGTTTCCGCATTACCGCGCCTGAAGGTTTCTATACGGATTTTTTTATTGACGAAAAAACAGGAATGATTAAATCTTACGAAGCCAGCTATCAGGTCGGCGATAGAACGGTAACGACTTCAATCGAAATTGATAAGGTGCGAGACATTGACGGCGTAAAAATTCCCGAACGCTACGCGCAGCGATTCGATACGGGACAAGTGACTTTTTACGCGAGTTTCAAAGCGAAAGAGATTTTAGTAAATTCAGCGGTTGCCGACGATGTATTTACAGGTAGCAAATAGTCAATTGTAAAACGCAAATAGAAAATCGTGAATAGAAAATAAAATCTATTCACGACTTTCTATTTACGTTTAAGGAAAAACTAAACACTCATAATTTCCTGTTCTTTATTTTTGGCGGCTTCGTCGATTTTCCCCGTGTAAGTGTTAATCAGCTTTTGAACATCATCCAGCCCGCCGCGCTCGTCGTCTTCCGAGATTTGTTTTTCCTTCAACATTTTTTTCAAAGCGTCGTTTGCCGCGTGGCGAACACTGCGAAGCGCGACGCGGTGTTCTTCGGCAAATTCATGAATTTGTTTTGCCATCTGACGCCGACGTTCTTCGTTAAGCGGCGGAATCGAAAGGCGAATTACCTTACCGTCATTTGACGGACTCATTCCAAGATTCGCGGCATTTATCGCTTTTTCGATAGCGCCGATTTGCGTCGCGTCCCAAGGCTGAACTGTAAGCATTTGCGGTTCGGGAACATTAATTGAAGCCATCTGGCTGAGCGGCGTCGGAACGCCGTAATAATCAACCATTACTCCGTCAAGAAGTCCGATAGTTGCTCGCCCCGTTCGCACATTTGTAATTCTGCGCTTAAAATCTTCGATAACCGCTTCCATTTTCGGTCTTGTTTCTTTGATTAAAGAATCTACGCTCATATTTCCTCTTTAAGTTTTAATTTTTTCACTGTTTGATTTTTAATCGAATATCAAAACCGTTAAACCGTAACCATTGTTCCGATAGACAAATCGCCGGAAACGGCTTTAAGAATATTGCCCGATTCTTTCATATTAAAAACCATAATCGGCAAATTGTTATCCATACAAAGCGAAATTGACGAGGCATCCATAACTTTCAACTGCTTCTCCAAAACTTCTTGAAAAGTAATTGTTTCAAAGCGCGTCGCTTTGGAATCTTTCATCGGGTCAGCCGAATAAATTCCGTCAACTTTGGTGGCTTTCAAAATTATTTCAGCTTTTATTTCAAGCGCGCGAAGCGAGGCGGCAGAATCGGTCGTGAAAAATGGATTTCCCGTTCCGGCGGCGAAAATTACAACTCTTCCTTTTTCAAGATGACGAATGGCACGGCGGCGAATAAACGGTTCGGCAAGCTGCGGAATATCGACGGCAGACAAAACGCGCGTGAAAACATCGAGTTTTTCAAGCGCGTCCTGCAAAACGACGGCGTTCATTACGGTTGCCAGCATACCGATATAATCGGCGCTCGACCTGTCCATATTACCCGCGCTTTTCGATACTCCGCGAAAGATATTGCCGCCGCCGACGACTATCGCAATCTCGACGCCGAGTTCCTGCACGGCTTTGATTTCTCTGGCGACCGATTCGGCAAAATTAGTATCAATGCCGTAATTCTGCTCGCCCATCAGAGCTTCGCCGGAGAGTTTCAACAAAATCCGTTTGAATGCAGGTTTCATAAGCAGTTATCAGTTAGCAGTTATCAATTAACAGTTTTTGTTGACTGCTAACTGATAACTGTTGACTGTAAATTACCCGACCATCGAAGCTACTTCGCTTGCAAAATCGTCCGCTTTCTTTTCGATGCCTTCGCCCATTTTGTAGCGCGTAAAGCGGCGAACCGTGATGTTTTCTTTTATCGAAGCTATTTTTTCCGCGACGAGTTCGCCGACCGTTTTACTCGGGTCTTTGACGAACGCTTGGTCGAGAAGAACCGATTCTTCGTAGAAATTACCCATTTTGCCTTCAATGATTTTTTCTAAAATCTCAGCCGGTTTATTGGCGTTTTTCGGGTCGGTTTTAAGCTGTTCCATTCTAATTTCGCGTTCTTTTTCCAATTCACTTGCCGGAACTTCTTCGCGTCTGACGTATTTCGGGTCAACCGCCGCGATATGCATCGCAACATCTTTAACAAGCTGTTGAAATTCTTCGCCGCGCGCGACGAAATCGCTTTCGCAGTTGATTTCGACCATCACGCCGACTTTGCCACCCATATGAATGTATGAGCCGACTGCGCCTTCCGCCGTTACGCGACCGGCTTTTTTGCCCGCCGTTGCCATTCCTTTTTTACGAAGGATTTCGATAGCTTGTTCTTCATTGCCGTCCGCTTCGACTAAAGCGGTTTTACAATCACTTACTCCGGCGCCGGTTTTCTGACGCAGAGCCATTACCATACTTCCTGTAACTTCTGCCATAATTAACTCCAAAAAATAATACTTTGTAGATTTATATTTGTAAAAAAGCGTAGCCCGTTTTTCTTTGGTTAAACGAAAAAGAGCTACGCTTCAAGATAAAATTTATTGTTTTTAGCTAGCTGTTGCTTCGGTTGTTTCCGGTTGCTTTTTCTCTGTATTGGTTTCCGTCGCGCCGGCAACATCCGTTACGTCCTCGGTTGCCGAAATCGGAACGTCAACTCTCGTTTCGGTTGGTTCTTCATTACCGAAAGCCCCATCGGCGTTTGCCGCGCCAGCCGCGCTCGGTTCAGTTTCCGGTGAAATAGGATTATTTGTCTCAGCCGAATCCCAACTTCTGTCTGTGGCAACCACTGTCGGTTCAAGGTCTGCACCGGTTTCGGCGGTTTGATTTTCATCTGCATCGGCAGTTGTTGTCGCTACGCTGCCCTCAGTTGCAATTTGCTGTCCTTCCAAAATCGCATCGGCAATGCGCGAAGCAAAAAGCCGGATAGCGCGAAGCGCGTCGTCGTTGCCGGGAATAACTTGGGAAATTCCTTCGGGTGAGCAATTAGTGTCAACGACCGCAACAACCGGAATATTCAAGCGATTTGCTTCGGCGACGGCAATATCTTCTTTTCGCACGTCGATGATAAAAAGCATATCCGGCAAGCCGTTCATATCTTTAATGCCAGCCAAATTTCGCATTAAACTTTCGTGCGAGCGGTCTAACTGCAAACGTTCTTTTTTCGTCAGCATATCAAATCGTCCGTCCTCGCGCATCGCTTCAATTTCTTTTAACTTGTTGATTGATTTTTGAACCGTCTGGAAATTTGTCATCAATCCGCCTAACCAGCGATTATTGACATAATATTGTCCGCAGCGTTCAGCTTCTTCTTTGATGGCGTCCTGCGCCTGACGTTTTGTGCCGACAAATAATACTTTTGAGTTCGGCTTCTCCGTAATCGCTTCGGTAACATAGCTGAGCGCGTCACGGAAAAGTTTTTGAGTTTTTTGCAAATCGATAATGTAAATACCGTTGCGCTCGCCGAAAATATATTCCTTCATCTTCGGATTCCAGCGCCGAACCTGATGTCCGAAGTGAACTCCTGCTTCGAGAAGCTCTTTCATTGTAACTGTAGCCAAAATTAAAAATCTCCTTTCCTTATTGGTTTTTGTACTCGCCGCAAAACATTAGTCCAACCAAAAGTTTGCGACAATGGTTTTTATTTAGTGGTGAGTTGTGAGTGGTGAACGGTGAGTTAAGGAATTTTTTTCTTTCACTCATCACTTACCACTCACCGTTCACCACTAAATTCCTATCGTTTCGAGAATTGGAAACGTTTTCTCGCGCCCTTCTGCCCGTATTTTTTACGTTCTTTCTGGCGCGGGTCGCGCGTAACGAATCCGGCTTTTTTCAGCGCCGGACGCAAATCAATATTGTATTCCATCAAAGCGCGTGTTATACCGTGGCGAACCGCGCCGGCTTGACCGGCTGTTCCGCCGCCGAGAACATTTACAAGAATATCAAATTTATTTGCCGTGTCGGTCAGGCGAAGCGGCTGATGGATAATCATTCGCAATGCTTCGTTCGGAAAATACTCTTCAAAAGGTCGGCGGTTTACTTTAATCTCGCCTGTTCCCGGACGCAAATAAACTCGCGCTGTCGAAGTTTTTCTGCGACCTGTTCCGTAATACTGAATGTCTGCCATATTATTTAATTTAGTTTATTTGGTTTCGATTTCAATTGTTTGCGGTTGCTGTGCGGAATGGCGATGTTCGGCGTCAGCGTAAACTTTTAATTTTTTAACCATTGCCTTGCCGAGTTTCGTTTTCGGAAGCATTCCTTTAACCGCGAGTTCGATAATGCGTTCGGGATGTTCGATAAACATATCCTTGACGGTTTTCTCGCGCAAACCGCCCGGATAATGCGTGTGATGACGATACATTTTCTGGTCGTTTTTTGAACCGGTAAATTTTGCCTGACGCGCATTGATAACGACAACGTGGTCGCCCATATCCAAAAACGGCGTCCACGCCGGATTGTTTTTGCCCGAAAGCATTCGTGCAACTTCGGTTGCCAGACGACCGACGGTTTTGCCCGCCGCATCGACTACAAACCATTTACGATTATCCGCTAAACCTTTTCCGCTTGGAAAATAAGTACTCATAATTGCTTGCTATTGTTTAAATTTTCCGCTAAAAAGCGAACGTTAAGAATATCGAAATTTTATTCGGGCGTCAAGTAATGTCTGGCTATTTGTAAATATAGCCAAATTTTACGCCCGCGAGAATTGCGCCCGCAATTGTTTTGGCGTCTTCAATCTCGCCGTTTTTTATCATCTGAAAAACTTGCGGAAACGTGAATTTTTCAATCTTGATAAACTCATCTGCATCCAGATTTTGCTTGGTTTCCTCTAAATCAGTAGCTAAAAAGACGTGCATTTTTTCGGTTAAAAACCCGGGCGAGACATAAAACTCCGTTAGCTTTTCGATTTTCCGCGCAACGACGCCGATTTCTTCTTCGACTTCGCGTTTTGCGCCGTCTTCGGGCGATTCATTTTCTTCGAGAGTGCCTGCCGGAATTTCCAGTAAATATTTCTGCGCCGCGTGGCGATATTGTTTGACCAGCGCAATTGTATTATCGGCAAAAACCGGAACAATTACGCAGCTTCCGTGATGAACGACAATTTCGCGCCTGTATTCGGCGTCACCTTCGCGGATTTCGGCTAACTGCACATCGAAAACTCTGCCTTTGTAGACGGTTTTGGTCGAGATAATTTCGGGATTTGCCATAAATTAATTGCTGTAAGAAATTTATTAGTTTTTTGCGCGACTTGCGGCTATCTTTCATTCAAAAATTCTCGAACCTTTTTCATATCTTCCCAAACCTCGCGTTTTTTCGACGGGTCGCGCAAGATATATGCGGGATTAAAGGTCGGAAGAAGTTTCGTGCCTTGAAAATCGTAAAATTCGCCGCGCATCTGTGTGATGGATTTTTTTGTGTTGAGCAACGCTTTGGTTGGCGTATTGCCGAGTGAAATTATTATTTGCGGATTTATCGCCGCCATTTCACGATGCAGGTAAGGCGTGAAAAACTTTAGAATTTCATTTGTTATCTCGTCGCCTTGCGAGATAAATTTGACGACGTTGGTTAAATAACATTCTTCACGTTTCAAGCCGATTGCCGCCAGAATTTTCGTCAAAAGCTCGCCGACCGGACCCATAAAAGGCTTTTCCGAATCGGCGTCGGGAAATCCCGGTGATTCGCCGACGATAACGACCTTTGCATCCGTTCTGCCAGCGCCGAAGATAAAAAATTTGTCGGCAAACGTTGGAATTAATTTTGCTTTGCTTAACAGTTCCTGATTGATTTCATCAACCGTTTCGTTTGATTGCGGCGTTTGTCCTTCAAAAAGGGAATTTTGCATAGAATAATTAGCCACGAATTACACGAATAACACGGATTATAAAACCAATTTTCATTCGTGTTAGCGCGTGTAATTCGTGGCAAAAAATCATTTCGACTGATTCAAAAAATCTCGCACTTTTTTCATATCTTCCCAAGTTTCGCGCTTCTTGGTTGGGTCGCGCAGAAGATACGCCGGATGAAAGGTCGGCATTACTTTGACGCCGTAGTATTCTTGAAACTCGCCGCGCAGTTTCGTGATTCCAACCTTTGTGTCGAGCAGATTTTGCGTCGCCGTATTTCCCAAAACGACAATTACGTCGGGGCGCACGACGGCAATCTCGCGCCAGAGAAACGGGCGGCAAGTGTGCGCTTCGGCTAAAGTCGGCGTGCGGTTTTGCGGCGGGCGACAGCGGTTGACGTTGCCGATGAAAACGTCTTCGCGTTTTAAACCGATTGATTCGATGATTTTATTTAAAAGTTGTCCGGCTTTGCCGACAAACGGGCGACCTTCGGCATCTTCGTTTGCTCCGGGCGCTTCGCCGACGAAAATCATGCGAGCCTTTAGATTGCCTTCGCTGTGAACAATTTTCGTGCGTCCTTCCCAAAGCGGACAGCGCGTGCAGTTGCCTATGTCCAAGCGAATTTCTTCGATGGTTTCGGTTGCGTCCGGCAAAATTTGCTTTATATCGCCGAACAGCGACGGCATTTCTTCGTTCGTTTTCTTTGGCATTTCCTTTTCCCTCGATTCGTTTGTATGATTGGCGGAAAAATTCGGCGGTGGCGCGCTTCGCTTTGACAAAGACGGCAGATGCGAAAGTTTTGTCGCTTCTAAAAGATTACGCCGCGCCGCGTTTGCTTCCGTATTCGATGTTTTCGGTTTTTCCGCCGTCGGGATTTTCAGTATTTCCGGCGGCACAAAACGCTCTAATTTCTTTGCTTGCGTCTCTGCCAACCTTGAATTTTGAACATTAAACTTTGAACTCTCTGTTTCCGGCAGCTCAACGGCAAAATTTTCCACGCCGAGTTCCTGCAGATACAAAATTTGCTCTTTTACCTCGGATAACAATTCGGAAAATTCCGCCTTCACTTTTGTCTTTTACCTTTTGCCTTTTGCCTTAATTCTAACACTTCGTCCAAAACTTTGTCTGCCATTTGCGCTTTTGACATCAGCGGAAGTTCGACTTTTTCATTGCTGTCACGTTTCAAGAGTGTAGCGATATTTGTATCTGTATTAAAACCCGCGCCGTTTTTTGTTATATCGTTGGCGACGATTAAATCAAGATTTTTCTTCTCCATTTTTGCCCGCGCATATTCGGCGACATCGTTTGTTTCCGCCGCGAAACCGACGACCAGCAGATTTTCGTGCCGGTTTTTTGAAACGTCAGCCAAAATATCCGTCGTTTTTTCAAGTTCTAAAACAAAATCGTTTTCGGTCCTTTTAATTTTCGCGCTTGAAATCTGTTTGGCGCGATAATCAGCGACAGCCGCCGCGCCGATAAAAACGGTCGCATTCGGTAATTCCTTTAAAACTGCTTCGTGCATTTCTGCGGCTGAAACGGCGCAAATCGTTTTCACATTTTCCGGCGGCTCGACGGTCGTTGTGCCGCAAACAATCGTAACCAGCGCGCCGCGTTTTACTGCCGCTTTCGCTAGAGCAAAACCCATCTTTCCCGACGAATGATTGGAAATAAAACGCACCGGGTCAATCGCTTCGCGCGTTCCGCCGACCGTTATCAAGATGTTCTCTGCGCTGAAATCTTTTAATTGCAAATTTTGATTTTCCCATTGGCGCTCATCTATGTTTACTTGTTGGCGATTTTGCTTATTAGCTTTTGTTTTCAAAAGTTTCAACGCTTGCGCGACGATATTTTCAACGTCTTCAAGTTTTCCCGTGCCGACGGTTTTGCAAGCCAATTCGCCCGCAACAGGTTCGACAAAAAAAACGCCGTCCTTTTTCAATTGCGCGATGTTTCTTTGCGTCGCGGCTTGTTCCCACATTGTCGTATTCATTGCAGGCGCGATTAAAACAGGCGCGGTCGAAGCAAGATATGTCGAGGATAGAAAATCGTCAGCCACGCCGCCCGCAAATTTGGCGATTATATTTGCCGTTGCCGGAACGATTAAAAGTAAATCTATATTTTGCGAAAAATTTATGTGTGCAATCGGGTCGGGATTTTCCGGCGCGTAATCGTCGATTAAAACGTATTTTCCCGTCAGAGCGCGAAAAGTTAAAGGCTGCACAAATTCCGTCGCGTGTCTTGTCATAGCCACGACAACTTCGCAGTCCTGTTTTTGCAGCAGGCGCAAAACTTCAACGGCTTTATACGCCGCAATTCCGCCGCAAACGCCGAGACCGACACGAAATTTTTGTTTATTCATAAACAGTTTTTGATTTTACAATAAATTTTCCGTTTGGCTATGATAAAATTTCAATTAATAAAACGAAGACGATGCAGCCGAATCTTTTTGAAATAAATGCGCGAAGCGTCGATATCGACCGAGTCGTGCTTTACGCTCTGGGCGAATTCCAATCGCGCGGAAAAGTTCTCGCCGCGCGAGAATTGCCGCTCGACCGTCTGCGGGGAGCTTTAAGGCGCGCCGCCGAAAAATTTGAAACGGCGGAATTGTCCGACGAAGCAATTGCCGAACATCTTGAAAAACTCGGCGCGAAAATTGTCAAAGTTCCAAATTTTGTTGCCAAACATCCGTTTCGCATAACCGTTTCGTTGGAGCTTGCCGAAAAAGCAAAAACGATTTATCAAAACTCGCTCGAAAATGATTGAAGAAAATAACAAACCTGAAAATGTGGATTTATGGCGCTATGTTGAAAGGCACAAACAGTCAATCGAAAACGCTTTGCGCCAATTTCTGCCGCTGGCGCCCCCGCAGATTGAAACGAAATTTAACGAAGCGGTTCAATATGCTTTATTTTCCGGCGGCAAGCGCCTGCGTCCCGTGCTGACTTTGCTCGGCGCGGAATTGTTCGGCGCTAAAGCAGAAATGATTTTACCGTCGGCTGTTGCAGTCGAATTTATTCACACAAGCTCGCTCGTTTTCGACGATTTGCCGTGTATGGATAATTCGAGCGAACGTCGCGGAAAGACTTCACTTCACGAAAAATACGGCGAAGGATTAGCCGTTCTCGTCGCTATCGGTTTTCTAAATGCTTCTTACGCACTGGTTTTTGGTAATCATAAACATCTGCCGGAAAACGCAATCCGGGCGCACGCGGAGATCGTCGAATGCGTCGGCGCGTCGGGAATGGTCGGCGGACAATCGGTTGATTTGGCGATAGCGAAAGGCGCGGGCGGTTTTTCAAAGGGAAGCTATCAATTAGAAACAGTCAAAAATCTAAAAACATCGGCTTTAATGCGCTTAGCTCTGCGCGTCGGGGCAATTTTGGCGGGCGCAGATTCGGAAAAACTCGGGCATTTATCGCGTTTTGCCGCGCTTTTAGGCGACGCATATCAGCTCTCCGACGATTTAATTGATTTGCGCGAAGACGACAAAATTTTCAATGGAACAAAAACATTCGCTATAAATCAAGGACAATCCGCCGCGCGTTTTCAATTGAAAACTTTAATCGAACAGGCGAAATCAGTTTTGATTGAAAATTTCGCCGACTCCGAAGCGCGCATTTGTTTATTACAATTGGCAGATTATCTGGCGGAAAGAAAATCTTAACGTAAGGATTACCTTTGGTTTTAATGTCTAAAGAAATCAAAAAAGCCTATAAATACTGCGAAAACGTTACAAAAAACCACGCCAAAAGTTTTTATTTCGCTGCTAAATTTCTGCCCAAACACAAACAGCGCCCGATTTATGCGCTCTACGCTTTATGCCGCAGCGTTGATGACGAAGTTGACGAGGCGGAAGTGGAAAGTGAGGCGCAAGCCGTCAAAGCGGTCGAAAATTGGAAAACAAAATTAGACGAAGTTTATAAAAGTGAATTACGAATTAACGATTACGAGCTACGAGACAATAAAAATCTAGTTTTAATTGCGTGGAAAGATTTATTGAAAACTTATAAAATTCCGCAAAACTTGCCGCTCGAATTGATGAAAGGCGTCGTGCAAGATACGCACGTAAAACGTTATGAGACTTTTGACGAACTTTATGTTTATTGTTATCGCGTCGCTTCGACGGTCGGTTTGATGTCGTCGGAAATTTTCGGTTACAGCCAGCCGGAAACGCTCGATTATGCCGAAGCGTTGGGTATTGCGATGCAGCTAACAAATATTTTGCGCGACGTAAAAGAAGACGCGGCAATGGGCAGAATTTATTTGCCGCAGGAAGATTTGCGAAGATTTGAAGTTGCGGACGAGCAGATTATCGGCGGCGAAACGAATGAAAATTTTACCGAGTTGATAAAATTTCAAATTGCCAGAGCGCGCGAGTATTATAAAAAATCTTACAAAGGAATCGCGCTGCTCGAACGGGACTCACGTTTTACCGTTCTACTCGCCTTGCGAATTTACTCGCGGATTTTAACGGAAATCGAACGGCAGCATTACGACGTTTTTCAAAAACGCGCGCACACGACTTTCGGGCAGAAAATTTTTTCGATTCCGCGCATCTGGCTCGAAGCAAGAAATTTCTGATATTTTTGATTTGTGCTAATCTGTTGGCATCTTTTCTAAATTTTTTCGGAGCAATAAATATGAAAAAAATCCTGTCGTTTCTGCTGATTACAGTTTTTATTCAACTGCCGATTTCCGCACAAAAAGGCGGCTTTACGGAAATCAAACAGCTTCAATCGCCGCAAAGTCCAAAGCTCGGTTTTATGATTCACGGCGGCGCGGGCGTCATTCGTCATGGCGATTTGACGCCGGAAAAGGAAAAAGCATATCGCGCGAAATTAGAAGAAGCATTGCTCGCCGGATATAAGAAATTACAGGAAGGACGAAGCGGACTCGATGCCGTGCAGGCGGCAATAAATTTGATGGAAGATTCGCCGCTTTTTAACGCCGGGAAAGGCGCAGTTTTTACAGCCGACGGGAAAAATGAACTCGACGCCTCAATTATGGACGGTAAAAATCTGAAAGCGGGCGCGGTTGCCGGCTTGCGTCACGTCAAAAATCCGATAAATCTGGCACGCGCCGTAATGGAAAACTCGCCGCACGTGATGATGGTCGGCGAAGGCGCCGAGCAATTTGCCAAAGAGCAGAAAATCGAATTGGTTGATGAAAAATATTTTTTTACGCAGGAACGTTGGGATGCTCTGCAAAAAGTTATTAAAGAGGAAGAAGAGAAAAAGAAAAAAGAGCTAAGCCCGAAAAAAAGTGGTCAGCAATCTGTCATAACTAACCAAAAATCTGAAACTGAAATGCCCGAATCCGTTTTAAACAATCCATACAATAAGTTCGGCACGGTTGGTGCAGTTGCGCTAGATTCGGGCGGAAACCTTGCGGCGGGAACTTCAACGGGCGGAATGACTTATAAAAAATACGGTCGCGTCGGTGATGCTCCGATTATCGGTGCGGGAACTTATGCCAATAACGAAACGTGCGCGGTTTCGGCGACGGGCTATGGCGAATTTTTTATTCGTCTCGGTGTTG